>JAFLVI010000039.1 GCA_022508405.1 Clostridiales bacterium | reverse complement strand
AGTACTCGGTTCATACCCGATTGGTCACTGGTTCGAATCCAGTTGCCGCTACCAAAGCCCTCGCTTTTTGCGGGGGCTTTTGCAGTGGTACTGTATTCGTAGCGCGCCGTAGTAATGCAATAATTTAATTTGACAAGTAAAAGAAATTAACATCACATTTAATGTATTATTTTTTGCGGCGCGCAGTTCGCTAGCCGCTTGGCGCTTGCGCCAAAGTCCGTGCGCGATTTTCGCGCACAATCCAGTTGCCGCTACCAAAAACCCCTTGCGCAAAGCGCATGGGGTTTTTTGTTGCAAAACATTATTAACTGTGTTACAATCTATTTTAATTAAACCATAGGACGGCGCAAACATGTGCTTTATATGCGACAGAATAAACATGATAAAAAACAGTGAAAACCCGTACTTTGTAAAGGAACTCAAAACAGGCTATGTGGTCATAGGCGACCATCAGCGTTTCAAAGGTTACACCCTATTCCTTTGCAAACAGCACAAGACCGAACTTTTTCAGCTCGACATGGACGAACGCACTTTGTTTATGCAAGAGATGTCGGTCGTTGCCCAAGCCGTAAGCAAAGCCTTCGGCGCGCAAAAGATGAACTACGAACTTCTCGGCAACGGCGAAAGTCATTTGCATTGGCATTTGTTTCCGCGCATGTTCGGCGATTTGGGCGAATATGGCGTAAACGGCAACGGTCCTGTCTGGTGGTATCCAAAAGACAAGTTTTACTCGGACGACTGCCGCCCCACTCCGGACGAACTGGAAAAGCTGAAATCTACGCTATTATCGGAGTTGAACAGCATTATTTAATTTGACGGCAAAAAAACCGCGGTGTATTTACACATCGCGGTTTTATTTTGCTGTTTTTGTTTTACAGACCGAATGCCTTTTTGATTTCGTCGAGCGAAGTAAGTCCGATAAACTTTTCCACCACCACGCCGTCTTCAAACAGCACAAGCGTGGGAATGCTGTTCACCTGAAAGTCGAGCGCAAGCTCGTCGTCCTTGTCTACGTCGATTTTGATTACCTTTACGTCGGTTGTTTTGGCAAGCTCTTCCACAATGGGCGCCTGCATTCTGCACGGACCGCACCAGCTCGCCCAAAAGTCGACAAGCGTTTTTCCGCTCGAAGTGATTTCGTTAAACTCGTCCATGGTAGGATTTTGTATTTCCATAATGATATCTCCTTGTATTTAGTATTTGACTTTTTAATTCGGATTTATGAATTCGACCGAAGTGCAAGACTTCATCCACCGCAAGCGGTCTCCATTCCTCTAATGGGAAGCTAATAAGGTTGCGCGCAAAGAACACATCGATTTTATCCTTATTTTCAATTCCGAATTCCGAATTCAAAATTCCGAATTTTCTACATATTTGCCAGCTTTTTTGCCGCTGCAAGATAGATCTCGTAGTTTTTAAACAGCTGGCGCACGGGAAAGTTTTCGTCCGCGCGGTGCATGTTTATATCTATGCCGAGCGGAGTGCAACCGAATGCCACCGCGTTTGGCAGTTCCCTAGCGTATGTGCCGCCGCCCACCTGAAGCGGCTGCGTCATATCGCCGGTAAGACTTCTGTACACTTCGAGCAATGCGGTAATGAGCGGCGCGTCTTCCGGTATATACAGGTTTTCGTGGTAGTCGCGCACCACCGCAGTACAGCCCGTCTTTTCTTCCAGTTTTTTAGCCACGCAGTCGGCGGTCAGCCCAAGCGGCAGACGGAAGTCAATCAGTAGTTTAAGCGTATCGCCGTCCATTTCGGCTTGCGACAGGCACATGGTGGTTTTGCCCGATTTGGGGTCGTCCACATACACACCCAGCTTTTGCGCCGCATCAATGCAGCACAGGTATTCGTAAATTTTGGGAAGATATTCCGACTCTATGGAATCGTTACACGCCGCCAAAAACCCGAGCGTTTTCCACAGGGCGCTATCGCCTTTTTCGGGCGTGGAAGCGTGCTCCGCGGTTCCGACTGCGGTTATGTCTATCCCCTTGCCGTTGCAGATTTCGTAATCGGAAAAGCTGTTTCCGCTCTCTATTATGCGCCTCGCAATCGGCTGAAGCTTAAACAGTTCGGAAGTGACTGCTCCGCCGCAGAGCTTTTCCAAGTACTTGCTGAGCGGGCTGTTTGCCGCTATGCTTACGGTTGACTTGTCGGGCACGGCGTTTGCGCATTCCGCACCTGTTATAGCCGTGATGTTTTTTGCAAGCTTTTTGTCATTAAAGTTTAGAATGATATGCGCAATGCCCTTTTCGCTGTTTATCACAGGGAATTCGGAGTCGGGCACAAACGACATTACAGGCACTTCGCCGCCGTTACTCAGATAGTATCTTATGCACGAACTTCCGCGTTCTTCATCCGCTCCGACAATAAGGCGCACGCGGCGTTTAAGACCGCCTTGCTTTTTAAGCGTGCGCAGTGCGTGCAAGCACACCACAACCGCGCCCTTGTCGTCGCCGACGCCCCTGCCGTAGACCTTGCCGTCTTCTTCCACCATCTTAAACGGATCGCTCGCCCAGCCGTTGCCCGCGGGCACAACGTCCAAGTGCCCGAGTATGCCTATGCACTCATCGCCCGAACCCGCTTCGGCGTACGCGCAGTATCCGTCCATGAGTTCGGCCTTCAAGCCGTAAGAGAGCGCCTTGTTTACAAACCACTTTAGCGCATTAAGACATTCCGTGCCGTACGGCGCACCGTCGGTCGGCTCGGAATACACGCTTTTTATAGCCACGATTTCCGCAAGGTCGTCCAAAATTTCACGGGTCAAGATTTCGTCCATATTACCGTCCTTTTTAGTTGATTTTTATCTTCAAAAGCATTACAATTTTATCGTTACAACAATCATTATTATACTACTTTAAGACAGACAAGTCAAGGAGAGAACATGGTTCGTACAAGATTTGCACCCAGCCCCACGGGGTACCTGCACATAGGCGGACTTCGCACCGCGCTTTACGCCTACCTTTTTGCCAAAAAGAACGGCGGCAAGTTTATTCTGCGCATAGAAGACACCGACCAAAACCGAGAAGTCGCGGGCGCGGTGGATATTATTATTTCCGCACTGGATAAGGCGGGCATTCACTATGACGAAGGTCCGATTGTCGGCGGAGATTACGGTCCGTACGTCCAGTCCGAACGCAAGGAGATTTACCTAAAATACGCTCAGAAGCTATTGGAAAGCGGCGACGCGTATTGCTGTTTTTGCTCCAAGGAACGCCTTGCGGAAATGCACGAAAAAGGCGCGACCAAGTACGACAAACACTGCCTGCATTTATCTAAGCAGGAAGTGCAGGAGCGCATTGCAAAAGGCGAACCGTACGTAATACGCCAAAACATTCCGGAAAGCGGCACTTCTACCTATCACGACGAAGTGTTCGGCGACGTCACGGTGGACTTTAAGGATCTGGAAGACAACATTCTGATCAAGTCGGACGGCATGCCCACATACAACTTTGCCAACGTGATTGACGACCACCTTATGGGCATAACGCACTGCATACGCGGCGTGGAATACCTGATGTCCACACCAAAGTACAATCTTTTGTATGACGCACTGGGCTGGAAGCGTCCGGTATATATTCACCTGCAACCGATAATGCGCGACAGCCAGCACAAGCTGAGTAAGCGCGACGGCGACGCGGGCTTTGAAGACTTTTTGCGCAAAGGCTTTTTGCCGCACGCAATAGTCAACTATATAGCGTTGCTCGGCTGGAATCCCAAAAACAACCGAGAAAAACTTTCCATGGACGAGCTTATAGAAAGCTTTTCCATAGACGGTCTGCAAAAATCGTCGTCCATATTCGACGAAACCAAAATGCGCTGGCTGAACTCCTTGTACGTAAAGGAAATGAGCGCGGAAGATTTTCACACCGCCGCCGTACCCTATTACAACGAGTATTACCCCAACAAGAACATAGACTACGTGTATCTATCCGAACTTCTGCAGTCGCGCGTGGAAGTGCTTTCCGACATAAAGGAGCGCGCGGCGTTTTTGGACGCGTTTGACAGCTTTGATACCGAGCTTTTTGTCAACAAAAAATGGAAGACCACCGTCGACATGGCAAAAGAGCTTATTGACGACTGCATCAAAGCAACCGAAAGCGCAGACCTTAACACCGCGCTCGAAAGCCTTGCGGAAAGCAAGGGACTTAAAAAAGGTCAGGTGCTGTGGATATACCGCATTGCGCTTACCGGCGCCATAGCAACCCCCGGGGGCGGTGCGGAAATGGTAAAGCTCTTTGGAAAAGAAGAAGCTCTTAGGCGGCTTAACGCGGTTAAAAAGATACTGGGCGCATAAAATTTTTGCTTGTACGTCTTGACAATCACGACGTTAACGTGGTAAACTTATTTCGTTATGGAAGATAATAAAAGAAACAACAATTCACAGGTAGCAAAGGTCGTGGGCGTGTCGCTCGCGTTACTATTCCTTTTGCTGGTTATCGCGCTGATTATCAACCTTGTAAGGCTGGGCGCGGCAAACGACCGCAAGCAATCGCTGGCGGAACAGAACACTCGGCTCGCTCGGCTGATAGAAAAAAACGACAGCTTGATCGAATATTGCAGTTCTGCCGAGTTCATAGAAGAATATGCGCGCGAGGTACTGGACATGGTGTACCGCGGCGAAACAGTTATCGGCGGGGAGTAAATTTTTTGGTCGCGGCGCAAAAACCGCGACCTTTTTGTTTGAGGTTATTTAAAGTAATATGAAAGCGGCTATTGATATAGGCTCCAATTCGGTGCGGCTTGCCCTTTCCGACGGGACGGTTTATTCGCAAATTACACAGCTGGCGTACGGACTGGAAAGCAGCGGCAAGCTTTGCGCGGAAGGCGTATTTGCAACCGTAGAAACGCTTAAAGGCTTTAAGTCGGAGTGCGCGTCTCGCGGCGTAACCGATATTTACGCGTTTGCAACCGAAGCGGTGCGCCGTGCCACGGACGGAGAAAAGTTTTGCACGTTGGTCTACGGCGAGACGGGACTTACCGTCCACGTCCTATCGCCCGAGCAGGAAGCGGCGCTTGCGCTCTCCGGCGCCACAAAGCCGGACGGAGCGATTACCGTGTGCGACCTAGGCGGCGGAAGCTTGGAAGTAATAAGCTCGCATGACGGAAAAAGGCCGGACTATGTTAAAAGTCTTCCGCTCGGCGTGGTGGTGCTCAAAAATATGTTCAACGGCGATTACCGCAAAGCTATCGACGCTCTGCCCGACATGATAAAGGATTACGGAAGTATACCACACCGCCCCGTGGTGCTGTGCGGCGGGAGCGCATGCAACATTGCCGCCGCCATACTCAATCTAAAGCTTTACGACAAAACGGCGGTCAGCACAAAGTTTACAGTAAAACAACTGGACGACATCATGCCCATACTGTTAAGCAAAAAACTGAAACTGTTCCGCCCGATTTGCACAAAGCGCGCGGACACAATCCCCTACGGCGCTATAGCGATCCAAGCTCTGCTCAACTATATAGGCGTTACCGAGTTTTACGTATCCGACTCAAGCAATCTTGAAGCGATATTAAAAAATTAAGAATTAAGAATGCAGAATTAAGAATGGCAGGTGGTTAAGCCTGCCATTCCTGTTTGAGCGCGATATTAGAAAAAATGTAATTTAATAGAACGTTACAAATCTTATCGAATAGATGTCGCCGAAGCAAAGCTTGTCGCCGCAAGATAATCCGATATATGCGTTGCCTACAAGGTAGATGTCGCCGCAGATAGAACGCACCGTACCGTCAAAAAGCGATATCTCCACCTTGACGCGCTTGCCGATGTTGGCGGCAAATAGTTGCTTCCACAACCCCACGTTGTTTTCGGAATTGAAGTCGGGCATCGGTTCGGGAATGTTGATGTCCACAGGTCTGTTTTCGCAGTCCATATATGTATCTCCTTTTTTAATAAATTTTTTACGTCGAAAAATAACTGCTTGTCGGCGAGTAAAAGCAGTGGTCGCCTATGCGCGTGCGGAAGTATCCGTTGTTGTTGGGAAAGCTCCCCCTGCACGACGACGAATACGGATTGAAAAACCACAGCGCGTCCGCAGTGTCGGATAGCCTGCCGCCGTTTATCGCCCACTGCGCTATATCGTAATGAATGGGTTCCGGCGCGATGTTGAATACGCTTTGCGGCTGATTGGTTGCGCACTCAAACTGGCGCGGCGCAAACACAACGTCGTTTATGGTGTTGTACCTGCCGTACTCGCCTTGGTTTTGTCGCACCCTGTTCATGACGACAGACGCAACGGCGCGCATGCCGTTTTCGCCTTCGCCGCCCGCTTCGCACTTGATTAGCCTTGCCAAAAGTTCTACTTCGTCCATAACAATAGTTTTTATGCACGCGTAATCAATGTTGTGCAAATATTATCAAGAAGCAAGATGTTGGAACTCTTCGCATTACTCAAAGCGACAAAAAAATTGAGTAGCCAAACCGTCTAGAGCTACTCAATTCAAAACAATTTATTTTTAATTTTTAATTCTTAATTCCCTAAATCTCGCTTGCGAGATTTACAGCGGCGGCTACCGCAACCGATGTTACGTCGGTGGCCTTAAGGTCGAGTATGCAGTTGGGCTGCCACGTCTCGCCCGCTAAGCTATCCGCCGTTATAAAAAACGTATAGAACTCGGCTTTTCTGAAGTCGGCGCAAGCCTGCAATGCCGAACACTCCATATCCACCGCGACACAGCCGTTTTTTACCATTTCGTTCATACGCGTCCGCGTTTCGCGGTAAAAGCCGTCCGTCGTCCAGCTGCCGCCGACAAGCGTTTTAATCCCTGCTTTTTCCAAAGACGCCTGAACCGCTTTTGCGTTTTTCAGCTCTATGTACTCGGTGGCCGGCATATAGTGATAGCTTGTCCCTTCATCGCGGTATGCGCGCGTCGGGACGATAAACAAGTCGGGATTCATCTCGGTGAGCGCGCCGCAAATGCCGAACGCGATAATGTGCTTAACCCCGCAGGCTATCACTTCCTCCATTGCGCTGACCGCGGCGGGAGCGCCGATCGGCGAAAGATACACTGCAATAGTCCTGCCGTTTTGCTTGAACGTATACAGCGGAATATCCACACTGCCGCGCACCACTCCACTCTGTTTTGCGCCGGTGTGCTCGAGCAGTACGTTAAATATATGCATGCTGAAAGCGGTGATAGCAATATCCGCTTTTATGTGCTCGCCGCGCGGCGATATAATTCCGTCTTCATCGTAAAATTTAATCATGTATATGTATTCCTTGATATTAAAATCCCGACGGACGTTGCCGTCGGGTTTAATTTTAGCCGTTTTTAACTTCCGCTACGATTTTTGCGAGCGCCTTATACGTTTCGGTCGTGTTGGCTCTGACCTTGACGGGCGTAATCCTGTACTTTTCGTAACGCACGCCGTCCTCGGCGACCTTATTGGTGGCGTACTCGTAGATGTAAGGATACATATAAATCTCGCCCACGCTGTTGTCGGTATTGCCTATAAGCACTTTAAGCCTGTCAAAGTACACCGTTTCGCCGTCCACTTCTATTTTTTGTGCAAGCGATTTTTTGAGCGTGCCGTCCACAACAGAGTTAACATAGACGAATTCTACCATGTATTCCTTTTCGGTGGCGGTCTTATCCTTGATCTCGTCTGCGGTAAGCGTTATCTTTTTGTCGCTGCTGTTGCGCACAAAGTTGTACGAATAGTCCCAGTTCCCTTGCAAAACCGCATTCATAATGCTGAAATCCATGTTGCCGAGCGCAGTGCGAATCTTGCTCTGCGTGGAGCTTGTCATTTCAAGCGGCGTGGAACTGCCTAAGTCGTACAGCTCGTAGTGCTCGGACTTTTTGGAATCGGGCGCCTTTATGCCGTCAAGCGGATCCACTCGCACGGCACACATAACCGCAATTGCAATAAGAATAAGCGCAGTGACAGCGGCTATAATGATAACCGCTATGTTTGCCTTTCTGTGCGAAGTCTGCACAGCTTCCGTAACCGATACTTCGTTCTTTTGGTTCTTCTTTGCCATATTGTTTTCCGTCCGAAAATTTATATGTTTTTGTTAGTAACTTAAGCGTTGTCGCCGTTGTTGTCGTCCTTTTTGGTCGAGCGCTTGCGCGGCACCTTTTTGACCGGCTCTTCGCTGGGAGCGGGCTCATCCTTCTGCTCAACCGGCGTTTCGACTTTGGGTTCGTCTTTATGCTCGACCGGCGTTTCGGCCTTAGGCTCTTCAGTTTGCTCGGCAGACTGTTTAATCTCGTCCTTTTGCTCCGCAACAATCTTATTCTCGTCAGCCTTAGGCTCTATTACAGGTTTTTCCGCAGCCGTAACAGGCTGAAAATCGGATAGCTTTTTTATGGGCGCTTTTTCCATAGCGTCGCGGTGCGCGGCTTTACGGTCAAGGCGTTCGTTAAGAGCCTTTTTGACTTCTTCCGGCGTAGCGCCGTTTATAATCATTTCCACTTCTTCGGAGTAAATGGTTTCGCACTCTATAAGCACGCGCGCCATGGTGTCCAAAATCTTGCGGTTTTCGGACAGGACCTTGACGGCGGAAGCGTGCGCTTCGTCTATAAGACGCTTGATTTCCGCATCTATCTCGGCGGCAACCGCTTCCGAATACGAATGCTGGGATTGATAGTCCCTGCCCAAAAATACTTCCTGACTGCCGCCGTGGAACACCGTGCCTATTTTGCTGGACATGCCCCACTCGGTGACCATCTTACGCGCGATGTTGGTGGCTTGCTGAAGGTCGCCCACCGCGCCGGTGGTGTAGTCTTCTATAACAAGCTCTTCCGCCGCTCTGCCGCCCATGATGCTGGCAAGCCTGCCCACAAGCTGACTGACCGAAATAAAGCTGTTGTCGTTGTCAGGACGGTACATTGTGTAGCCGCCCGCCTGCCCACGCGGAATAATGGTAACCTCGTGCACGGGATCGCACCCTTTGGTCAAGCAGGAGACGATTGCGTGCCCCGACTCGTGATATGCGGTTATGCGCTGATCGATAGGCGTAACAAGCCGCGACTTCTTTTGCGGGCCCATTTCCACCTTGTCTATGGCCTCGTACATGTCTTCCATGCTTATGCGCGTGCGGTCCTCGCGTGCCGCAAGTATTGCCGCTTCGTTGAGCATGTTTTCTATATCCGCGCCCGAAAAACCGCTTGTTATGCGTGCGAGAGTCTGGAAATCTACGTCGGACGCAAGCGGCTTGTTGCGCGCGTGAACCTTGAATATAGCTTCCCTGCCGCGAACGTCGGGGAGATGAACGTATATTTGACGGTCGAATCTGCCGGGGCGCATTAGCGCGGGGTCAAGAACGTCGCTGCGGTTGGTTGCCGCCATGACGATAATATGCTCGTTGGATTCAAAGCCGTCCATTGCGACAAGCAACTGGTTGAGCGTCTGCTCGCGCTCGTCGTTGCCGCCGCCGAGACCTGCGCCGCGCTGACGGCCGACAGCGTCGATCTCGTCTATAAACACTATGCACGGCATGTTCTTTTTGGCTTGGTCAAACAGATCGCGAACGCGCGACGCGCCCACACCTACAAACATTTCCACAAAGTCCGAGCCGGACTTAGAGAAAAACGGCACGTTGGCTTCGCCGGCAACCGCCTTGGCAAACAGGGTTTTACCCGTCCCCGGGGGACCCACAAGCAACACACCGTGCGGCACGCGCGCGCCAACGGCGGTAAACTTTTGCGGGTTCTTTAAGAATTCCACTATTTCTTTAAGCTCTTCTTTTTCTTCTTCCGCGCCCGCAACGTCGCTGAACCGCACTTTAAGCTGGTTCTGCATATTGGCCTTGGTCTTTCCAAAGTCCATGGTAGAACGGGTGGTATTGCTCATGGCCCTGAACATAAACACCATAAGCACCACCAAAAGAATAAGCGCAAGCACCGGAATTATATAGTCGGTAATGGAAGTGGCATAGCGGTCGTTAAACGATATATCTATAATCGGATGCTCGGTCGGCTTTCCTTCTTCGTCGACAAAGCTTGCGTAATAATCGTTAACAGCGTCCATGACAAGCTCATAACGCGAGTACACCTTGTAGGCGACCTTTTTGCCGCTTTTGGCTGTTTTGACATACGCTGTGTCGTTTTCCAGATAGATTTCCACAACGCTGCCTTTATTGATATCGGCTGTCAATTCGGAATAGGTCTTTTCGTCCACGCCGGTGGCGGCGTAAACCACTACCCAAATGATAACACCGATAAGAATAACGCTTATTACAGCGATTAACACCTTAGTACTTGTTTTCACGTAATCCTCCGCATTATTGATTAGTATAACACACTTGCCGAAATTGTACAAGCGTTTTTTCGCCTTTGCGGAACATTTAATGGAGTTTTAATCTTTTATTACAGTTCTTTTAACCGCGTCCGTCCACCCGCCGATAAGCCTCTTGCGCGTCGCTTCGCTCATTTTTGGCTCAAACACGGTATCTCCGCCGGTAGCGCTCATAAGCCTTTTCATGTCGTAAACGCCGGTGGACAGCCCTGCAAGATACGCCGCGCCGAGAGCGGTGGATTCTACTACCGCGGGGCGAACAACGCCGTACCCCGTTATGTCGGCGGTAAACTGCATTAAAAAGTTGTTGGCGGACGCGCCGCCGTCCACGCTTAGCCGCTTTTTGCCCGTTCCCCCGACGAAATCCTTTTCCATGGCGCAAAGCACGTCGTTTACCTGATACGCTATGCTCTCCAACGCCGCGCGCACAAAGTGGTTTTTGTTTGCGCCGCGCGTTATGCCGGTGACCGTTCCGCGCGCGTACGAATCCCAGTACGGCGCGCCGAGCCCAACAAACGCGGGCACAATATACATGCCCAAAGTATCGGGAACGCTGTAGGCAAGCTTTTCCGTTTCCGCCGCAGAACGAACAAGCTGCATTTCGTCGCGCAGCCACTGCACGACCGCGCCGCCCACAAACACGCTTCCTTCAAGCGCGTATTGCGGCGTGTTATCGGGCATTGCCGCAAGCGTGGTGATAAGACCGTGCTTGCTTTCCACCGCTTCGCCGCCGGTGTTCATCAACAGAAAACAGCCTGTGCCGAAGGTGTTTTTTGCAGAGCCGCGAGTAAAGCAACGCTGACCGAAAAGCGCCGCCTGTTGATCGCCCGCCACGCCCGCAATAGGGATTTTTGCGCCGAACTCCGTCTCGTCCGTGTACCCGAAAATTCCGCTTGACGGCATAACTTCGGGTAGCATTCGGCGCGGCACGCCAAACAGCGACAAAAGCTCTTCGTCCCAAGTGAGCGTGTGAATGTTAAACAGCTGAGTGCGCGACGCGTTGGTGTAGTCGGTTGCAAAAATCTTGCCGGCGGAAAGCTTCCACATAAGATAAGTGTCCACCGTGCCGAACAAAAGCTCGCCTTTTTTCGCTTTTTCTCTTGCGCCGTCGACATTGTCCAGTATCCATTTTATTTTGGTCGCGGAAAAGTATGCGTCAACGGGAAGCCCCGTCTTTTTGTAAATCATATCGGACATTCCGTCCGCTTTCAGCCTGTCGCACATATCGGCGGTGCGCCTGCACTGCCAGACGATGGCGTTGTACACCGGCGCGCCGGTGCGCCTGTCCCAAACTATGGTCGTTTCGCGCTGATTGGTTATGCCGATAGCGGCTAGCTCGCCGCGGTTGATATTAAGCCGCGCTACCGCCTCGGACGCAACCGCCGCCACAGATGAGTATATCTCCACAGGGTCGTGCTCCACCCAGCCGTCATGCGGATAGATTTGCGCATATTCCGCCTGCGCACTCGACTTTATTTGCCCATTCTCGTCGAATATTATCGCGCGCGAAGATGTTGTACCTTGGTCGAGCGAAAGTATGTACTTACTCATTGTTTTTTCACCCTGTAAATGTATTGCTTTGAATTATTGTAACACATCACACATAAATTGACAATATATTTCCGAATTCCGAATTCCGAATTATAAAAATCGTTTCGCTTATAACGGCGAAACGATTTTTATTTTACTTTCTGTTAAACTTGTTCGCAAGCGCGGCGAGTTTTTCTTCCATCGTCATATTTTCGGTGGACGGCGCTCGGCTGTTAGAGCGGTCGCGGTAGCCTGCTTGACTGTCCCGTCCGAACCGCTTGTCGCCGTGACCGAACTTGCGTTCCCTGTTTCCGCCGCCTTGATTGCCTTCGGCTGCGCGCGCTTCGCGCCGCGCCTGACGCTCAAGATATTCTTGGTGCTTCTTTTCTCGCTCGGCTTGACGCTCTAAGTACTCTTGATGTTTTTTGGCGCGCTCCGCTTTGTGCTCGGCGCGTTGTTGCTTTTGCTTGTCGTAATCGGCTTTTCTCTGGTCGCGGGTAGCGGGATCGAGCATGGTAAGCGCAATGCGGTGCTTTTCGCGGTCCACGCTGAGCACCCAAACGTTTACCTTGTCGCCCACCTTGAGCACGTCGGACGGATGACGGACAAAGCCGTCAGAAATCTCGGAAATGTGCAATAATCCGTCTTGGTGCACCGATATATCCACAAACGCGCCAAAGTCGGTTACGTTGCGCACAACGCCCAAAATCTGCATGCCTTCTTTTAGGTCGTTAAGATCCATAAGGTCGGAGCGAAGTACGGGGGGCGGCAATTCGTCGCGCACGTCGCGCCCCGGCTTTATCAACTCGGTAACTATGTCTTTTAGAGTAGGTACGCCTACGCCTATCTCGGCGGCAACCTGTTCTTCGCCCGCGTCTTCCACTTTTTTCGGCAAATCGGAAAGCTTGCAAGCAATAACATCGTCGTTGCTGTAACCGAATTTTTGAAGTAACTTTTGCGCCGCCTCGTACGATTCGGGGTGAACGGCAGTGTTGTCCAAAACGTTTTCGCCGTCCGTAATGCGCAAAAAGCCTGCGCACTGCTCAAACGCCTTGGCACCCAGCTTTGGCACTTCCAGCAGCTGCTTGCGCGACCCAAACGGCTTGTTCGAGCGATATTCCACAATGTTCTTTGCGGTTGTGGCGTTAAGCCCCGACACGTAGGAAAGCAACGTATGCGACGCGGTGTTAAGATCGACGCCCACGCTGTTTACACAGTCTTCCACAGCCGCGGTAAGCGACGAGGTCAGCCGCTTTTGCGGCATGTCGTGCTGATACTGCCC
>JAFLVI010000038.1 GCA_022508405.1 Clostridiales bacterium | reverse complement strand
TACAACTTTGTTTTCACTTACCGCGGCAACCTTGCCCGATATATAGTCGAACATAAACTATCCTTTAATAAACCGTCTGTTACTCGTCACTGTCCGAGTCGCCGTCTTCAAACGGCAGACCGCCCTTTTGCGCAATCATCTCGCGTATTTTGGCGTCCAGCTCTTCCAAAAGTTCGGGACGGGAAAGTATAATCTGCTTAACGGTTTCTCTGCCCTGTCCGAGACGCTCGTCATTGTACGAAAACCACGATCCGCTCTTTACTATCAAGCCCTGATCTATGGCCATATCCAAAATACAGCCCTCGTTGGAAATGCCTTTGCCGAATATAAGGTCGAACTCCGCCGTCTTAAACGGAGGTGCAAGCTTGTTCTTTACTATTTTAACTTTGGTGCGGTTGCCTATAACGCTGGCGCCGTCCTTAAGTGGCTCGCCCTTACGAACGTCAAGCCGCACGCTCGCGTAAAACTTTAACGCCTTTCCGCCGGGGGTGACTTCCGGATTGCCGTACATAACGCCGATCTTTTCGCGCAGCTGGTTGATGAATATAATGCACGTCTTTGTCTTGTTGCAAACGCCCGCTATCTTTCTTAACGCCTGCGACATCAACCGCGCCTGCAATCCGACATGGCTCTCGCCGATTTCGCCGTTTATTTCCGCCTGCGGCGTGAGCGCGGCAACCGAGTCTATTACCACAACGTCCATAGCGGAAGACCGCACAAGCGCTTCCGCAATGTCCAGCGCCTGTTCGCCGTTGTCCGGCTGACAAATATACAAGCGGGACAAATCAATGCCCAAATGCTGAGCGTACACGGGGTCGAGCGCGTGCTCCGCGTCGATAAACGCGACCATGCCGCCCGTCTTTTGCGTTTCCGCTATTACGTGCAGGGCGAGCGTGGTTTTACCGCTGGACTCCGGTCCGTAAACCTCTACTATCCTGCCGCGGGGAAGCCCGCCGATGCCGAGCGCAAGATCGAGCGCAAGACAGCCTGTAGGGATAGCGTCCACCTGCGTGGCGACCGAATCGGTCATGCGCATGATAGAGCCCTTGCCGTACGTCTTTTCGATCTGGGCAATGGTCTCGGCAAGCGCCTTTTCCTTTTCGGACTGTGTCATTTCGGTGTTGTAAACCTTGAATTTTTCCTTCTTATCCATAATATACCTCTTGTGGTTTTTTTATCTAATTATCCGTATCGTCGTTGGGCGATACAATGGTGGGCGCAAACGGCGCAATGGGCGTTACCGACGGCTTTATCGGCGGAACATACCCGCCTTGCGATTGCGGCTGCATTGGCGGAACAGGCTGAGAAGCAGACTGCGGTTGAGCCGGTTGAGAAGCCTGAGCGGGCTGTACGGGCGGCTGAACCGGCCTTGCGGCAGACTGCTGTGCCGCCGCGGTCATTTGCATCTGCTTTTTTTGCCGTCTGTAGCTTATAAGGCTTTCGTAAAGCAAGAACATGGCGTTTTTTACGCCGCTTTTTATGTTGTGTTCGCGGTCGCCGTTAAACTTGTACTTGATTACCGCAATGCTCTTTTGCGACGTTATGCCCAGCGCAACATAGCAAAGCCCCAATTCCCCGCTTTGCACGGTGGGACCGGCGTTGCCCGTTGTGGCTATGGCAATGTCGCAATCCCCGCTTGCCATCAAGCCCAAAGCCATGTTGTACGCGGTGTCGCCGCTGACAACGCCTTTTTCGGCAATGGTAGCAAGCGGCACGCCCAAACGCTTGTTTTTGGACATTACGGAATATGTAACAATATCTTCCACAAGATAGTCGCTTGCGCCCGCTTGGCAAGTGAAAGCCGCGCCGAGCGCACCGCCCGTAAAGGATTCGGCTATCTTGATTTTAAGCCCTTCGGCTTTTAACAACTGCGCCACGCAGGCGTTGATAGAAATATCTTCATAAGCGTAGGTGCAACCGCGAAGCAATTCCACCAGTCTTTCGGAAATGACGTTCATGTCCTCTTTGGCTATTCCGGTGGAACAGCGCGCATGGACTTCACATTCCAAAAAGTCCTCGAAAAACCCAAACTGCACCTTGCTCTTTTTGGTCATGTACTCTTTTAGCAAGGCTTTTAGTTCGTCAACCGACTTGCCGTATGTTTTGAACACCATTACGGCGTAGCGTTTTTTTACTTTTTTGTTGAGTAGCGGGACAAACGTATCGGTCAAAAATTTGTAATCGACTTTTGCCGCAACGCTATGCAGTTTTCCGTCCAGCTCGAAATGGTCGGGACGGTGTGACAAAGTGTCCTTGTACGCGTCGTAAAACGCGTCCGTATTGCCGTCTATGACAATAGCGTCGCATGCGGCTCTCAGCATGTTGACCGCGCCGTCGATTTCCGCCGCTTCTACAGTGACAAATATATCCGCGCTGTGTCCGCCGTCGAACAACGCCATTTTTGCGGTGCGCGCGTCAACCGTGCGATTTTCTACCGACAAAAATCCTACCTTCATGCTAATCCTCCAAAACGACCTTGTTCTTTACAATGTAGTGTATGCCCGACACAACGGTAAGAACGGTGGCAAGCGCCAACAGAATGAATCCGCCGTAAAAGAAAACTTCTCCCGCAAGCTTGTTCCACACCACAAAGTCCGCAACGGGAAGTAGCGCAAAAAGCGCCATCATCTGCACAAGCGTTTTTACCTTGCCGAACATATCGGCGGCAAGCACCACCCTTTTGTCCGCCGCGATAGTGCGGAACACGCTTATCATAAGCTCGCGCGACAAAATCAGCATAGTGCAAATGGCAATAAGCGTTTTATACACTACGACAGGCTCTACAATCGGATCGGTCACGCAAATGGCAACAAGCGAGCACGCTATTATCATCTTGTCGGCTATCGGGTCGATAAATTTGCCGAAGTTGGTAACAAGATTGTTCTTGCGCGCGAGATAACCGTCAAAAAAGTCGGTAAGACACGCAAAAAAGTAGACGAGCGCGGCGGCAAGCCTATGCCCCTCGAACTCGACGAAAAACAGGATTATCAATACCGGTATCATCAGTATTCGGATGATGGTGAGAATATTGGGAATATTCTTTTTCATTGTTCGCCTCCAACCTTTCCGTAAAGGTCGTAATTTGTGCTTTTTGTAATTTGTACGTTGTAATATCTTCCGACTTCCAAACCTGTGCCTTTAAAGTACACCACACCGTCTACTTGCGGCGCTTGAAAATCCGCGCGCCCAACAAACTTGTTTTTATCAAAGTCGACGTCCTCGTACATCACGCGCAAGGTCTTGCCCACTTGTTTACTGTTAAATTCCTTGGTGACCTCCGCGCACACGCGCCCCAAGGCGTTTACCCGCTTGACCTTATCAGACTTAGTAACCTGCCCCGAAAGCCATGCGGACGGCGTTCCGTCTTCCTTGGAATACGCAAACACTCCCGCGTACTCGGGCTTTACCCTTTTTACAAACGCGCAAAGCTCGTCAAATTCCTTTTGCGTTTCCCCGGGGAAGCCTACCATGAGCGTCGTGCGCACGACTATGCCGCGTGCATGCAGTTTTTTTATCAACGTTTCAACGGCGTGGCCGGTGGTCTTTCTGTTCATCAATTTAAGAATTTTATCCGAACAGTGCTGGACGGGAATATCAATGTACTTGGCAATCCTATCCGATGCGGCGATTTTTTCTATAAGCTCATCGGTGATTTGCTCGGGATAGCAGTACAGTAACCTAATAAGCACGGGCAATTTTTCCAGTTCGCAAAGGAGCTGTAAAAGCGACGATCCGATATCGCAGCCGTAACGCGAAACGTCTTGCGCAACGAGTATAATCTCCTTTACTCCGTCCGCGGCAAGCTTGCTTGCCTCCGCGCAAATATCGGCGAGCGGGCGCGACCTATATCCGCCGCGTATGGACGGGATTGTACAAAACGTGCACTTATTGTTGCACCCTTCCGCGACTTTCAAGTAAGCGACGTGCGGAAATGTCGTCAGCATTCTTCCGCAATTTTCCGCATCGTAAAACACGTTTGTCGGATACTCGGCGTTGCATGTTGCAAGCGATTCGCCTTGTTCGGCGGACACCGTGCCGCGCGCCACTTCCACTATTTTTTCGTATTCGTATGTGCCCAAAAACGCGTCTACCTCGGGCAGTTCCACAACAAGCTCGTCGCGGTACTTTTGCGGCAGACAGCCAGTGACAATAAGCCTTTTGCACTTGCCGGATTTTTTGAGTTCGGCATAGCTTAAAATGGTATCTATGCTCTCTTCACGCGCGCTTTCTATAAACGCGCAGGTGTTTACGATTATAACATCCGCGTCGCCCACGTCGCTCACGGCAAAACCGCCGCGCACCAGACGGTACAGCATATGTTCGGTATCTATTCTGTTTTTGTCACAACCGAGTGAAATAACCGCAACGTTTTCCATTTTTCTCTCCGCTCGTAAACTGTCTTTTGTCAATTATCGTCGAGGTCATGCCCGAATACATTTTTGTACTCTTCAACCGTCATAAGCACGTCGCGCGGTTTGTTGTTGCCCGTGATAGGCCCGATGTAGCCGAGCGCTTCCATATTGTCTATAATGCGAGCCGCGCGCGCGTAACCTATGGAGAACCTGCGCTGAACGACCGAAGTGGATATCTGCTTGGCTTTAATCGCGTGCGCCATAATCCTAGACGACAGCGGATCCATTTCGCCGGCGTCGTCACCGCCGCCGCCACCGCCGCCGTTGCCGCCCGAAACATACTTTTCGGCGTCCTCGTCAAAGTCGCACTTGTAGTTTTCGCGCAGGTGGTTGACTACGGCAAGCACTTCTTCGCCGCCTACAAACGAGCCTTGTACACGCTTGGGCGCATACGCGTCCTGCGGATAGAACAGCATGTCGCCGTCGCCGGTCAACGATTCCGCGCCCACAACGTCTATTATAATACGCGAGTTGGTGGCGTCCGGAACCTTAAACGCAATACGGCTTGTAAGGTTGGCTTTTATCGTGCCGGTAATGACGTCCGCAGACGGGCGCTGGGTAGCGACAATAAGGTGAATACCTGCGGCACGCGCGAGCGCGGCGATACTGCTAATCTTGCTTTCTATTTCGCCCGACACGGAAGACTGCATCAGGTTGGCAAGCTCGTCTATTATTATAACGATGTGCGGGAGCTTGCTGAGCTTGCCGCTAACCACATCGGGCATGCTATTGTACTCGGACAGCTTGCTACACGCATACTTTTGCAGTACGGTGTAACGCCTGTTCATTTCCTTATCCGCCCATTTGAGCGCGTTTAACGCTTCCCCGGGCTCGGTAATGGTCTTTTCAAACAGCATGTGCGGCATGCCGCGGAACTTGGTAAACTCCACGCGTTTGGGGTCGATAAGAATAAATCTCAAGTCCTCGGGACTTGCTTTGTAGAGCAAGCTGACAATAAGGCTGTTAAGTCCCGCAGACTTACCGCTGCCCGTTTGTCCGGCGATCAAAAGGTGCGGAATCCTTTCCAAATCGCATACGACAAGCTCGCCGCCTATGTCCTTACCCACCGAAAACAGCATGGGCGATTTGTGTCTTACAAACGCGGACGACATAACCACTTCGCGCAAGCCGACAATCGCCTTCTTTTTGTTGGGCACCTCTATACCCACGGCGCGCTTGCCGGGGATGGGCGCTTCCACGCGCACGCCGCTGACCGCCGCAAGCTCGTACGCAATGTCGGCGGTGCGCGACTCTATCGCTCTTACCGACGTGCCGGACGGCACTTCCAACTCGTACCTTGTTACCTGCGGCCCGGGTACGATATTTATTACGTTGACCTGAGTCTTTAAAAAGCGCGAAACTACGTCTTCGAGTATTTTGGCATTTGCCTGCAACTCTTCCTGCGGGGAGTCCACAGACTCATGAATTTTGAGCAAGTCGTACGGCGGGGTTTTGTAATCGTAATGCATATACCTTTTTGCATCCGAAAGCACAACGGTCTCTTCCGCCTGTTGCTGCAACACGCTCTGTATGGTCATTTGGTTTTCGAGCGGCGCACTGCTCTTTCTCTGTCTGGTCGGCTTGACGGCTTCGGCAGGTCTTTCCTGCTCGTCCGCCGCAACGTAAAGTCCGGATAAATCCTGTCCGGTAAACACGTCGCCGTTGTCGAAATGGCGCTCGCTTTTGTCGATAGCCGGCTCGTCGGATATAATTAACGATCCGTCGATTATGCCGTCGTCAAGGTCGGACGACTTGATTTGCTCTATGTCCGTCCGTTGCGGCTCGTACGGCATGCTGCCGTCCATAATATCTTCCTGCTCCTGCAACGAAGCTCCTTCACTGCTGCCGAAACGGTTGAGCGTATCGCTGGCGTCAAATATGTCGTCTTCTTTAAACTTTTCGCTCTCAAGCGGCGGTACGTAAGATTGCACCGATTGAACACTTTCCTGCGCAACCGGAGCGGGGCGCTCAAAATTGCGCATAAACTCTTCTTCTGCGGATATGGATATGGATTCAAAGTTTTGCGTAGGCGCAGGCTGAACATTCCCGACAGGCGAAACATTTTGAACGGGCGGAACATTTTGCGCAAACGGCTGAGTAGCGTCTATAATGGGCTCCACGTATTCCAAACGCGTAGCCTTAGGCATGCCGAATGCGGGGCGGAAATTATCGCTTCCGTCGTAAATAGGCTCGCGGTTTTTATCAACAACCTCTTCTCTTTTGGGATGTTCGTCCACAATATTTTCTATGCCGACGTCGTTGAACCGGATGTTTTTGTCCGGCGGAAAGTACAGCGCGTTAAGGTTGTTTGGCGTGCCGTCGTAGTCCACACGGCGCGGTCTGTCTATGCTTTGAGCGTCGTTAAATACACGCTCCGCAGGCTCCATAACCTCGGGCGTTTCCGGCTCTGCTTCGGGTTCTTGCTTTTGCGGTTGCTCCTGCCGCGCGGTGGCGGCACGGAATTCTTCCGCCGCCTGACGTTTGATTTCCTCTTTGTCGCCGTAAAGCTTCATGCGCGCCATGGCGGCCGTCTCGGTAAAATCTTCGGGCTCGTCGTCAAACACCGGCTTGTCCGAATAATCGCTTACCCTACGCGCCGTGCCTGTGGGGATATCGGACGCGGAGCCTGTCTCCACGCTTATTTCGGCGGAGCCGCGCTCTATCATTCCTGTAAACAGTCCGTGCGGAGGCGTGGCGTCCACCACCATTTGCGGCTGAACCGGAAGCTCAGGAGCGCTCTCCTGCGGCATTGCGTTATTTGCCTTTGCCGCCGATTTTGCCTTGCGGTTTTGTAAAAGCGTGCGAATTTTAGCAAACGCTTTAGTCATAAGCAAAATATCCAAGACAAGCGCAAGCGAAAAAATAACATACGTTGCGGGCGCGGAGATAAGCGCTTTAAAACCAAACGCAATAAGCCCAATAATTATGCCGCCGACGGAATACTTGGCGGCGTACACCGAATCTATATATCCCGAAAAGCTCTTATCCAAAAATGCGTGCGTGGAAGCAAGCTGCAAAATAACAAGTGCAAAAAACACGGCGAGAGAAATTCCTACTATCATCTTGGGTTCGGCCTGAACCTTACGCCCGCCCAAAATGAATATGCCCAGAATCAAAGTGGCAATCAAAATCGGGTACGACGCAATGCCGAACACACCCAAAAGCACGCTGAAAATCGCTTCGCTGAACACACCGAGTATCGGTTTTATCACTATACACAACAACAGAAAAGCGGAGATGACGATTAGCGTCACCCCGAGAATATCATGACTTCCGTTGCTTTTTGCTTTTTTCTTTTTATTTCTATTCTGTGCCACTTGTTATGCCCTCTTCTGCCACATTAAATTGCCATAGAATATCCGCACATACTTCTACGCAATACCAATTATATCATAGCCATATTTTTATTTCAAGACTTTTAACGCAAAATTTTATTTACGACAAAAAAATTTTGACGAGAAAACAAAAAACCCCGTGCATTCTTGCACACGGGGCAATTCTACTGTATTTACGCTTAGTTGTCGTTTAACGCATAGCCGGTTTTGGCGGACAGACCGTTTTGGCGGTCGTAGTTTTCCTTGTTCTTTTTTAGGTAGATCTCAAAAAGCTCGTCGCTTGTCATGCCGCTGTCTATGCACATGCCCAAAAAGAAGTGCAGAACGTCAACGATCTCTTCTTTGAGTTTTGCTTCGTCTATTTCGGTGGCATTTTTCCACCATTTGTACTTGGCTTCTTCCACCACTTCGCCAAGTTCCACCATGAGCGCAAGCGCCTTTTTGCACACCCACTCGCCTTTTGTGTAGTTTAGATTGCGCTTTTCGCGTATGTATGCGTCCAAGCCGCTTTGCATTCTGAACAAAACGTCCAGCTTGTCCTCTGTTTTTTGTACTTCTTTGGTTTCCATAATAGACTAATCTCCGTTATAAATTTCAATGATTTTTGCGGACGGCTGTTTGCCCGCGTAAGCAAAAGTGGGATTCCCTTCAAAAATCTCGTGCGCCATTCCGTTTATCTTGTCCGGCGTGACCGCTTCTATCTCCGCAATCAGCTTGTCAATATCGTAAGTGATCCCCGCCATCACACGCCAACGAAGTAGCGCAAGCATGTAATTCATGGGGTTTTCCTTACTGAAAAGCGATGTGACTTTTAGTTGCATTTTTGCTTTTTCGGTTTCTTCTTCTGTCACACCCTTACTGAGTATAAGGTCGATTTCGTTTTTTACCGCTTTGACCGAACTTATTACGTTTGCCACGTTGACGTTTAGATTGACCGAAAAAAGCCCGTTTGTCCTGCCGTACCACGGCGAGGAATAAACGCTGTAAACAAGTCCCATTTTTTCGCGCAAACGCTGAAACAGTCTGGAGCTCATTCCGCTGCCCAGCACGCAGTCGAGAGCGGCAAGCGTGGACGTGCGCTTGTCGGCAAACGTCAGCGCGGGGAACGCTATGGATATTTCCGACTGCTCGTAGTCGTGTATATACTCGCCGTAGCCGCCGAAATACTCTTGCTTGCTTAATATGCGCGGCGCGGTGTAGCTTTGAGACACGTACTGTCCCATGTACTTTTCCACCAGCATGAGCGCCTGTTCTTCCGTTATGTTGCCCACAAAGCCGACAACCGTGTTGCTCGGCAGATAGTTGTGCGCTTTATATTCCAAAATATCCGGCTTGCTAAACCGCTTTACGTTATTTTTGGTGCCCAGTATTTCCATGCCGAGCGAACCGCCGACAAACGCCGTTTTGTACAGAACGTCGTAACACACGCCGTCAGGCTCGTCACGGCTCATGTTGATTTCTTCCAGTATAACCTTGCGCTCGCGGTCGAGTTCTTCCTGCGCGTACGCCGCGTTAAGGAAAAGGTCGGACAACAGCTCGAAGCATTCGTCAAGCTTTTCGTCAATCGACTTAAAGTAAAAGCAGGTGTATTCCTTGCCGGTAAACGCATTGTACGCCGCGCCCGCGCGGTCGAAGCGAGATACGATTTCCGCCGCGCTGCGCGTGGCAGTGCCCTTAAACTGCATATGCTCTATAAAGTGCGATATGCCGTTGTTCTCAGGCGTTTCAAATGCGCTTCCCGCTCCTACCATAATGCCTGCGGTAACCGACCTTAGCGCCGCAACCCGCTCCACTATTACGGTCAACCCGCTGTCGTATGTCTTTACTGTCATGTTTCTCCTTTAGGTTAAAATCGTTTGTCAGACGATATCGCTCTCCAGTACTTCGCTGACCGGCGCGACCTTTAATCCCGCCGCAACAACCGCCTGCAAAATATCTTCCAATGCCTTTACCGTGCTGTCCGTAGGGTGCATCAAAATCAGATCGCCGCCCTTTATGTTTTTTACCGCGCGTTTATATATGAGATTGCTGTCGTGGTCGCGCCAGTCTATTGTATCGCGCGTCCACATTACCGAACGGTAGCCGAGTTCTTCCGCGACGCCCAAAGCGGTATCGCCAAACGAACCGGAAGGCGGCGCAAACAAAGTCATGTCTATGCCCAGCACGTCTTTTACCGCATCGTGCGTGGAGCTGATTTCCTTGCGGTTGTAGCTTGCGTCCAGCTTTTTGTGATCCTTGTGGTAGTAGCCGTGATTGCCTATTTCGTGACCGGCTTCGGCTATTGTTTTTAACGTATCCGGATTGCCCACAACCCACGATCCGCCCACAAAGAACGTTGTTTTAAAGTTGTATTTTTCAAAAATGTCCAGCATGGGTTTGATGTATTCCGTGCCCCAGTACACGTTTACCATAAGCGAAACTTTGGTAGCGGACTTGCCAGAGTACAACGGTTGCCTGCCGGCGGCGCTGACCTTGGCTGTTCCGACGTTTACGGAAAGCGCCAGCACGGCGGCTACGGTGGTACATATAACTATGTTGCCCAAAAAGCGCAAAAACTTTACCTTTGTCCGCGACATACAAACACCTGCCAACAAATAGTGAACTTTATAACAAAAGCCGCAAGACCACAACTATATACAACGTTCGTTCGGTTTTGCGGCTTTCTGTCACTAAAGCCCTATGGCATTATATTTATCGAATTCAGAATTAAGAATTAAGAATTAAGAATTATATGTGATATGGCTACACTTTTCTTAAAATGCAAAACTTGTCCGCCAAAATCTTAGTGAAGCTGCCTTAATGCCGCATAGCGGCTACATTCCGCATTCTGCATTCTGCATTCTTAATTATATTTTATTCGTGCTTGTCGCGGCGGGGCTTGCCGTGACCTTTATCCCCGTGCGGGCGGCGGGGCTTGCGCTCGCGCTCTTCTTCGCCGTTTTCGCTCTCGGGCGCCTTTTCAATCGGGTCGCCACTGAGCTTTTCCAAAAGTTTAAGGTCTATTTTGCCCTGTTTGGTAAAGCTTACCACTTCCACCTTTACGGTGTCGCCTTCCTTGAGCACTTCGGACACTGCGTTAAGGCGCTTGCCGACGTACTTGCCGAGCTTGGCAATGTGAATCATGCCGTCGCGGCCGGGAGCAAGCTCCACAAACGCTCCCAACTCGTCGCGTACGGTAACAACGGGACCGACATATGTGTCGCCGATTTCGGGATCTTTGACGATGTTAAGGATGATCTCCTTAGCCTTTTGCGTCATTTCCTGATCGATACCGGCAATAAACACTCTGCCGTCTTCTTCGATGTCGATCTTTACGCCTGTCTCGTCAACAATCTTGTTGATAGTTTTGCCCGACTTGCCGATTACGTCGCCGATCTTATCGGGATCGATTGTGAACATTATAATCTTAGGCGCGTAAGGCGAAAGCTCGGGACGGGGCTTATCAAGCACCGCAAGCATTTTGCCGAGTATGTGCAGTCTACCCACGCGCGCCTGTTCGAGCGCGGTGCGCAAGATCTTTTCGTCTATGCCCTTAATCTTTATATCCATCTGGATAGCGGTAATGCCGTGCTCGGTGCCCGCTACCTTAAAGTCCATGTCGCCGAGGAAGTCTTCTAAGCCCTGAATATCCGAAAGAATTGCAAGGCGGTTTTTGGCTTCGTCCTTTATAAGACCCATTGCAATGCCGGCTACGGGCGCCTTGATGGGCACGCCCGCGTCCATAAGCGACAGCGTGGAGCCGCATACGCTCGCCTGCGATGTGGAGCCGTTGGACGAAAGGATTTCCGAAACCACACGAATGGTGTACGGGAACTCGTCCTCGGACGGAATAACCGGCTCAAGCGCGCGCTCGGCGAGTGCGCCGTGACCGATTTCACGCCGACCGGGGGCACGAAGCGGCTTTGCTTCGCCCGTGGAGTACGGCGGCATATTGTACTGATGCATATAACGCTTGCTGTCTTCTTCGTCAAGATTGTCCAGCTTTTGTGCGTCGCCGGCGGTGCCCAGCGTGCATATGGAAAGCGCTTGCGACTGACCGCGCGTAAACACAGCCGAGCCGTGCGTGCGGGCAAGCACACCTACTTCGCACCAAATATCGCGGATATCGGTGGTTTTGCGGCCGTCCGGACGGATGCCCTTAGAAAGAATCTTTTCGCGCACCTTCTCCTTGGTCATATAGTAAAGCGTGTCGCCTATTTCGCGCTCACGGCCTTCAAACTGCTCTTTGAAGTGTTCCATAACATCGGCCTGCACGGCGTCCTGATTGGCCTGCCGCTCCGACCTGTCAAACGTGTCAAGCGCCTTATCCAGCTTTTTGTCGGCATACTTGCGTACTGCCGCGTCAACGTCTTCGCCGATATGATAAAGTTCGACTTCCATTTTTTTCTTGCCGACCTTTTTGACGATTTCGTTGATAAACTTGACCTGCTTTTTAATCTCCTCGTGCGCAAACAGTATGCCGCCGAGCATTTGCTCTTCCGACACTTCGTTAGCGCCCGCTTCCACCATCATTATGGCGTCCGCAGTGCCCGACACGTACACGTGCATTGTGCTCTTGGCGCGCTGCTCGTTATCGGGGTTGATGACGTACTGTCCGTCCACGCAACCGACCACAACCGAGCCCGTGGGACCCATAAACGGTATGTCGGATATGGAAAGCGCAATCGAGCTTCCCAGCATGCCGAATACTTCGGGCGGGATGTTGGTATCCACAGAGAGCGCGGTGGCTACAACCGATACGTCGTTGAAAAGTCCCTTGGGGAACAACGGGCGTATGGGCCTGTCTATAAGGCGGGACGTAAGGATAGCCTTGTCGCTGCCCCTGCCCTCGCGGCGTTTAAAGCTGCCGGGGATTTTGCCTATTGCGTACAGCTTTTCTTCAAAGTCTACTCCGAGCGGGAAATAATCCATGCCCGGGCGGGGCGCTGCCGCCATAGTCACGTTGGTCATAACAACCGTATCGCCGCAGCGAATAATACACGAGCCGTTAGCCTGTCCCGCGTACTTACCGGTTTCTACCGTGACCGTGCGCCCTCCGATTTCCGTTTGGAAAACATTGCATTCCATTTTTATATTTCTCCTAATTTGATTATAATCGCTATTTAAAAATCTAAACAAAAATCAAGGGGGTGCGGAAAAGCACGCCCCTTGGGGTGTTTTACTTATTTGCGCAATTCGAGTTTGGCAACCAAGCTACGGTATCTTTCGATGTCGATTTCTTTAAGATAGTTGAGCTGGCTGCGACGGCTACCTACCATTTGCAAAAGTCCGCGGCGGGAGTGGTGATCCTTTTTGTGAGTCTGAAGATGTTCGG
>JAFLVI010000037.1 GCA_022508405.1 Clostridiales bacterium | reverse complement strand
GGTGCGCAAGATAAGCGGCGGCATATTCAGCGTTATGGGCAACGAGCTTGTAGCCAAGACCGCCGGCTCGTACAACATGCAGGACGGCTATATCAATGCCAAAGATATCAACGACGGCGACTTTGAATACGATACTAAAGTTCAGTTCAGCGACGCCAACCAAGGCGCGTACTCCTTTACCGCTAAGGACGACTCCAAGCCTATTATCGAGTTGCAAGGCAAAATGCCCACCTACAAGGAAAAGTACGACAAGGAAAAGGAAGAAGGCGCATATACCGAAACCAACGGACTTATAAAGATTCCCACCGCGGTCGCTTATACCGAAAACGGAATGGCAACAGTCGAAATTACCGTAAAAGATCCCGACGGAAACGAAGTGGATTTGGATAAGGAAGACAACACCTTCAAGGCGGATAAGGACGGCGTCTATACCGTAACTTATAACGCGGTCTACGAAAACGGCGAAAAGACGGATGCACATTACAGCATCAGCGTAGGCGACGTGTTTGCTCCCAAGTTCACATTGGCGAACGACGGCACTTCCACATCTTCGGCTAAAAAGGAAGGCGACACATTCAAGTTCAAGACGATTAAGCTTATAGATGACGATAGCAACGGCGTAAAAATCAGAAAGGAAATTTACGATCCCTCGCACGAGCTTATTTCCGGTAGCACCGTGGACGGCAGCTACGGCAGCTATGCCGGCAAGCCCAACAACGGTTCGACTATCAAGCTTAACAAGGTAGGCGAATACACCATTGTTTATACGGCAACGGACGCTGTGGGCAACGAGTACAAGATTACCGAAACGCTCACCGTTACAAGCAAGGGCTCCAGCACTCCCACTACGTGGACAACGCTTTCCACCGTGCTCATCATAGTAGCTATAGTGCTGCTTGCGGGCGTAATCATCTACGTCGTTCGCTTCCGTAAAGTAAAGAAATAAAAATTACAAAATATAAGCGGCGTTAAGTCGCTTATATTTTAATTTTTTGCGCGGCAACGGAATACAATATGGCATGTTCGGTTGTATTCCGTTGTCTAATTTGATTAAATACCGCGCGAACAGAAGAAGATTATACAGTAAAATGTTGCTTTCTGATTACTGTTTTGAACTTACTTTCGGATAACAAACCGGAAATATTTTGACGGAGTTATAATGGAAAATGTAAGGTACAATATTTCGCCGTGCTCTGCTGCCGAGGTTACGGAGTTTATCCGCAAGATAGACCACAAAACCTTTACGCCAAACGGCGTGGTCAATGCTACCGAAAGATCGCATTACGATAGGTATTCTTACCTTGCGGGCGAAAACAGAATTGCGGTTGTTTATGATACTACCGCCTGTATATTATCCATAACGGGCAGGAGTGATTTTGCGCAAACCTTGCTGGATTTGTATGCTCCCAACGGAAAAACGATAAAGCGCTCCACCGTGCCGTCGCAAGGCACGCCCGCCCAAAAACCTGTTGTAAAGCAAGTAAATGACACTTCCATGCGCGCAAAGATATTTGTCACGCCGGACAGCATACAAAGACGAAGAGAGTTTGTGCCCGTGCCCACACTGTTTGTAACGTCTAAGGGCGCGGAAATTTCCACTGACGAAATTTATCCGCCGCAGATTATGCGCAAAAAGGACACCGCAGGCGGGGACTCGGTCCACACGCCGCACGTCATACAAAAACGGCCGTTGCCGTCTTACGGAGAATCGCAGTTTATTCCGCGCGAGCGAGTAAACGCACAGCCCGCTTTCGGCTCTTCGCAAGAGCCGGCTAGGCGGGAAATAGGCGACGAAGCAGACAAACAAGTCGGATTATCCATATCGGTAGCCCGCCGCAACCGTACCGATTCGCCGCGAATATCGTTTGGCTCGAACGACACTGTAGCCGACGACGACAATGCTTCGCTCAAGATTAACACAAGATTTCAGCCGGCACCGGCGGCGGACGAGCAGGTTCCGCAAAAGCGTAAGCGCGGCAGACCGCCCAAAAACGCGCCGCCAGTACAGGCGCAAGCACAGGAAGTACCTACCGAAAAGCGCAAGCGCGGCAGACCGCCCAAAAATAAAAACGAGCAATATGCTACGGCGGATATCGTGCCCACGCCCGAATATAAAAACGGCTACTCGGTAAAGAACTTTCCGTTTGAAGCGCTTACCGGTGCGTTAAAGCGATTAAAGTCGTACGGCAAGACGGTTAACGCATGCGAAACGGAGTTTTCCGGCACGATACAGGAAATTAAAAATTACACCGTATCGGACGCGGAAGGACAAAAGGTACTACTAAGGTACGCCACCAAGCGTATGACGTTGCAGTTGCAGGGCAAGCGCAGCAATCTGTTCGGCGAGGTCATGTCGCTTGTCGGGGGTTACAGTGATTACTCCTCGGCACTCGAAAACTATGTGGAAGAGTCGGGCGGAAGCAACAAGGTGTCCGCCGTGCAAAACAAGCTGAAAAAGCGATTGCCCACGGCGTTTGAATATCTTTCCGAGCAGTCGCGCATAGACTTTTCGTACGGCATACACGACTTTTCGCAAAGCTCGTTACACCTATCCGACTATTCGGTGCTATTAGTGCCGGCGTTTAGGGGACTGGAACGGTTTGTATTCGACCTTCAGTCCGCCGAGGGCATAAAGGTAAAGATGATAGGTCAGGCGTTCGATAAGGACGACAGTGGCAAGTACATTCTCAAAAGCGGCTATACACAGCGCATAGGCAGCGTAATTTATGCCGAAGTGCTGGTGGCGTTATATTCCGAATACTTTGCGCAGCGCAACTTTTTTGCGCACTCGGACAACACCGAAAGCAATATGTCTAGGGCCATACCCGAGCGGGCAGCGGCGCAAAAGATATTCGAGCATCTTTTGGACGTGGTGGAATACAACGCTAAAAAGCTGAAAGAGATCGGATTTTCCATCAAGTAAAACAACTGAGCGAAACATACAGGAGGACAAGCGTTAAGCTTACAGACTATGTCTAAATACATTTTTGTTACCGGCGGTGTGGTGTCCGGCTTAGGCAAGGGAATAACTGCGGCAAGCATGGCAATGCTGATTAAGGCACAGGGCTATTCGGTCGATATTATCAAGTTCGATCCGTACTTTAATGTTGACTCGTTGTATTTGAGTCCGTATCAGCACGGCGAAGTATTTGTCACCGAGGACGGCGGCGAAGGCGATTTGGTGCTTGGGCACTACGAGCGGTTTTTGGATCAAAACCTTTCCGAAAACAGCAATATCACCAGCGGCAAAATCTATTCCGCAGTAATCAGCAGAGAGCGTAGCGGCGCGTACGACGGCGAATCCGTTCAGGTCGTGCCGCATATTACGGACGAGATAAAGCGCACGCTGTACACGCTTAACAAACCCGAGACCGACGTAGTCGTGTGCGAGATAGGCGGCGTTGTCGGCGATATAGAAAATCATCCGTACTTGGAAGCGATACGCCAGTGCCGCGGCGAGCTGGGCAAGGGCAACGCGGTGTATATTCACATTACATACGTGCCCATTATAGAGATGAGCGGCGAGCACAAAACCAAACCGACTCAAAATTCGGTAAAGGAATTGCAAAACATAGGTATTCAGCCTGATATTATTGTGTGCCGCAGTGACTTGCCGCTTGACGACGGGGCAAAAAAGAAGATTTCCCAATTCTGCAACGTGGACAAAAGCGGGATAATAGAAAGCGTAACCACCGACAATATTTATCAAGTTCCGTTAAAACTGCACGAGCAAGGCTTTGAAGGCGTTGCGCTCAGAAAGCTGAAAATGGAAGAGCGCGAACCGCAACTTTCTGCATGGACGGATATGTACAACAGAGCAAATGCCGTCAGCAAAGCGGAAAAGCGCGTTAAGGTTGCGGTCGTGGGCAAGTATGTGGAAAAAGCGACGGCGTATCAGTCGATTACCGACGCGCTTACCACGGCAGGGTTGTTACGGAACGAGGCTGTGGATATTTCGCTAGTGTACAGCGCGGACGTGCAAAACAATCCTAGCTTGCTGGACGGGTATGACGGCATAGTGATTGCTCCCGGGTTTGGCGTGCGCGGGTTTGACGGAAAGATCGCCGCGGCAAAGTACGCAAGGGAGAACGATATACCTTGCCTTATGATAGGACTGGGAGCGCAAGCGGGGATTATTGAGTTTGCGCGCAATGTGTGCAACATGACCGGTGCGGACTCGCAGGAGTTTACGCCCGACACGCCGTACAGCGTGGTGGAAAGCGTAGAGCCGCCCATGCTGAAGAAAGGCGCGTTCCCCACAATGATAACCCCGGGCACGTATTTGAGCAAGATTTACGGCACGCCGATGGCAACGGAACGCCACCGTCACAGATTTGACATATCGGGCGCTTACGAACAGCTTTTCTTAAAGAACGGACTTGTATTCTCGGCGCATTCGCCGACAGGCATTCCGGAAGCGTTTGAAATACCCACCAACAAGTTCTTTATCGGCACGATTTTCAATCCTGAATACAGATCGAGATTGCTTACTACGCACCCGCTTTTTGCCGAGTTTATAAAGCTTTTAAGCAGTGACAAGTAGCCAGTAAAGAATGCAGAATAAAAAATTAGGCGTGGCAAAAACCACGCCTTTACTTTGCATTTTATGTGAACGAACAATGCTACTTTTAGCTTAATGAGATATGGATAATATTATCGGCAGTTGCATTTTTTCTTCTTATATGCTATACTTGATTGTACGAAAAACAATAATTTATCAAAAAATAGTGGAGACTATATGGAACAACTGAGCGTTAATGGGAAAATATATACAATATTAAAATTATTAGGGAAAGGAAAAGGTGGATATTCATATTTGGCGCTTGACGGGGATAAGAAAGTAGTTGTCAAACAAATTCACCACGAACCTTGCGATTACTATTCGTTTGGCAACAAGATTGAAGCAGAAATGAATGACTATCATAGACTTCAGCGCATTGGAATATCAATACCAAAACTATTAGATGTCGATATTCAACAAGAACGTATTGTAAAAGAGTTTATTGACGGACAAACCGTATTTGATATGGTTTTGAACGATACTTTGCCGTCGTACTGTATTGACCAAGTAAAACAAATGTGTTCTTTACTGTATGCGGCTAATACAAATATAGATTATTTCCCCACAAATTTTGTTTTACAAGACGGAGTTTTGTACTATATTGACTACGAATGTAACGATTATATGCCCGAGTGGAATTTTGAAAATTGGGGTATAAAGTACTGGAGTAAGACACCCGAATTTTTGGAGTACGTTAGTAAACATCAATAGTCTGAATTCCAATTTATATGTCCATATAAGCGTTGCCAATACGGAATAAAAAAGTTATTGTGCGAATTGCATCTTGTCCTACGAAGCAACCGAAGGTTATCCTGAGCGAAGAGTCATAACCTTATTGGCCTTCCACTTGGGGGAAGGTGGTGCCGTAAGGCGACGGATGAGATATAAAATATCCACACAGTTATAAACTGTGTGGATATTTTTTACATAAAGGCAATACCGAACTAACTGTAATTCCGAATTCATAATTCCGAATTCCGAATTATCAAAAGTCTGTTTACAGATTTTTGAATTGGTAGTCGTACAGTTCTTTGTATATTCCATTGTGCGCGATAAGCTTTTCGTGCGTGCCGCGTTCTTCCACACCGTTTGCTGTGATTACTATAATCTCGTCCGCATTCTTTACGGTGGAAAGTCGGTGCGCCACTACAAGCGTTGTTCTGCCGCCTTGCAGTTCTTCAAGAGCCGCCTGTATTTGCATTTCGGTTGCGTTGTCCAGCGCGGAAGTTGCTTCGTCCAGAATGAGTATGGGCGGATTTTTAAGGAAAGCGCGCGCAATGGATATGCGTTGCTTTTGACCGCCGGAAAGCTTTACGCCGCGTTCGCCGACTTCGGTGTCGTAACCGTTAGGCAAGCTCATTACATAGTCGTGTATATTGGCGCGCTTTGCCGCCTGAACGATCATATCGTCGGTGGCGGAAAAATCGCCGTACGCTATATTCTCCTTGACCGTGCCGTTAAACAGAAAAACGTCCTGCTGAACAATGCCTATGTTGCGCCTTAGAGCATAGCGCGACAAATCACGTATGTCGTAGCCGTCCACCGTTATACTTCCGCTGTCTATCTCGTAAAAGCGGGGGATAAGGTGGCACAGCGTAGTTTTGCCGCCGCCTGACGGACCCACAAGCGCAACTGTCTTGCCGGCGGGGATTTTAAGCGAAAAGTCATGTATAACTTTGTGTCCGTCGTCATCGCCGTACCCAAACGTGACGTTTTTAAATTCTATATTTCCGCCAAGCGAATCGGGGTCGAGTGCGGTTTCGCTTTCGCGCTCGACGTCTTCGTCCATAATATCGCAAAACCTTTTAAATCCGGTTGCGCCTTCCTGTATTTGGTCGTAGATTGTAACAAGCGTGCGTATGGGAGTAATAAGTGTGGAAATGTACAGCACAAACGCCGTAAAGTCGCCCACGCTTATCTTGCCGTAAAAGAAGAACAGTCCGCCCGCTAATAGCACCGCAAAGTACAAAAAGTCCATAAAGAACGTCATTATGGAATGAAACTTGCCCAGAAGTTTAAACTGGCGGTAGCGGCTTTCCACAAAGCGGTCGTTGCCAACGTCAAACTTTTGCAGTTCGTGTTGTGCGGCGGTGTACGCGCGCGACACGCGCATACCGGAAATCGCGCTTTCTATATCGGCGTTGACTTCGCCCTGTGCGACGCGCGTTTCGGCGTAAACCTTTTTCATTTTTGCGCGGATAAGAATTATGTACAGCACAAAAAACGGAATAAATGCAAACACTATAAGCGTAAGATACACATTTATAGTGGACAGCATGATAAACGCGCCTATCAGCGTAATTGCGGACAAAAACACGTCTTCCGGTCCGTGGTGAGCAAGCTCGGACACCTGAAACAGGTCGTTAGTCATGCGGCTCATTATAACGCCCGTTTTGTTGTCGTCAAAGTAGGCGAAGGGTAGCTTTTGCAGGTGAGTAAACAATTCGCGCCGCATATCCGACTGTATGCGCACGCCCACAATATGTCCCCAGCAATGCAAAAAGTAATTCAGTCCCGCCTTGATTATGTAAAAACCGAACAAAAAACCCGCCGCACCCAAAAGCATGTTTACCAGCTTGTTTGGCACATAGTTATTTATTATCTGTTTTGTGATATACGGGTAAACAAGATTAAACGCCGATATGGCAAACGCGCATATCATGTCTATAATAAACAACGTCTTGTGCGGCTTGTAATATGAAGCAAACCGCCTTAGCATGCTTCTTTTTTTAGTCATTCTCGGCAATTAGAAGGTCTTGATTATCTGTAAATATTTTGATCTCTGTCCGCGCCCACGCCTATCATGGAAACGCGCGTTTCGGTAAGTTTTTCTATCGCTTTAATATAGTCTTGCGCCGCTTTGGGAAGCTGCTCGAATTTGCGGCACGCCGAAATGTCTTCCGTCCAGCCTTCGAATTCTTCGTATACAGGCGTGCAGTTTGCAAGAATGCTGATATCGGCGGGGAAGTATTTTATACTTTTTCCGTTAAGCTTGTATTCGGTTGCTATTTTAAGCTTTTTAAGCCCTGTAAGAGTGTCCAGCTTGTTTATGGCAAGCGCCGTAAGTCCGTTTATGCGCACCGCAAGTCTCAGTATCACCGCGTCCAGCCAGCCGCAACGTCGCGCTCTGCCTGTGGTTGTGCCGAATTCGTGTCCGACATTGAGAAGGTGAGCGCCCACTTCGTCGTTGAGCTCGGTGGGGAAAGGGCCCGCGCCCACGCGCGTGGTGTACGATTTGGCAATGCCTAAGCATTCTTTTATGGCGGTAGGGCCGACGCCTGCGCCCGCGCAGAACCCGCCCGTAATGGGGTGGGAGCTTGTTACGAACGGATATGTGCCGCTGTCAAGGTCCAGAAGCGTCCCTTGCGCGCCTTCAAACACAACGCGCTTTCCCGCCTTTATGGCGTCGTAAAGCACAGCGCCGGTGTCGCAAGCAAACGGCGCAAGGCGTTTTGCGTAGCCGCAGTATTCGGTATAAATCTCGTTATAGTCGAGCGGCTTGCCACCGTACACCGCAGTGATGATTTTGTTTTTCAGTTCCAGATTGGACTTAAGCTTTTGCGCAAAAACGTGTTCGTCCAAAAGGTCGACAAGCCGTATACCGATGCGGTCGCACTTATCGGCGTAGCACGGACCTATGCCGCGCTTGGTCGTGCCGATTGCGTCCTTGCCTTTGGCGAGCTCGGCAAGCTCGTCTATTTCCTTATGATAGGGCAGAACGATGTGCGCACGGAGATCCATCAATAAGTTGTCAAACTTAACGCCCATCTTGGCAAGCGTGTCCATTTCTTCCAAAACCACTTTGGGATCGAGCACCACGCCGTTGCCGATAATGTTGACGGTATCGGGGTACAGTATGCCGCTGGGAATAAGGTGAAGCTTGTATGTGTTGTTGCCGCTTACCACCGTGTGTCCGGCATTGCTACCGCCGGTGGCGCGCACCACATAGTCCGCAGAACTTGCCAAAATATCTATTACTTTTCCTTTTCCTTCATCGCCCCACTGAGCGCCTACAAGTGCTATTGTATTCATAATGCAATCTCCTGATATTATAATGAATAGTTTATGTTCAGTCGTTTTTGTCTGTAGTGCTTGCGGCTTCTTTAATCGGGTCTGCCGCTTTACCGGTTATGTTTTCGTGCGCTACGGACATCATTAGCTTTATGCGGTTTACCTGATTGACCTCGCTTGCGCCGGGGTCGTAATCCACCGCAACGATATTAGATTCCGGATAGCGCCGCTTAAGCTCCTTTATTACACCTTTTCCGGTTACGTGGTTGGGAAGACAGGCAAACGGCTGCATACAGATGATGTTGGGCGCGCCTTCGTGGATAAGCTCCAGCATTTCGGCGGTAAGGAACCAGCCTTCGCCCACCATGGTGCCCAGCGAGGTGACCTTTTCCGCGCTTGCCGCCAGCTTTTTTATATGCGTGGGAGTGCCGAACTTGGTACCTTTAAGCGCTTCTATCATGGGTTTGCGCAAATGCTCCAAAAACGCTATGGATATATCCGAAACCAGTTTGCCGGAATACTTTCCGTCCAAAAGCTTGTATTTGACCGTGCTGTCGTAGCACGAATACATAAAGAAGTCCAGTAGGTCGGGCACGACGGCTTCGCCGCCTTCGCGCTCCACAAGGTCGACCGCGTAGTTATTGGCAAGCGGGTGAAACTTGACCAAAATCTCGCCGACTATGCCCACTTTGGGCTTGACTATATCGCGCGTTTTTATCGCGTTAAAATCGGCGACGATTTGCGTGCAATACTTTTTGGCGGGGACGTTGCCCACGGCAAACTCTTTTTGCAAAATCTTGTCCCATTTGAGATACATGTCGTACGCTTCGCCTTTTGTCACTTCGTACGGGCGCACTTTGTACAGACAGCGCATAAGGATGTCGCCGTAAATGAGAGCGTTTACAAGCGAAATAAGCTCTTTAAGTCCTACCTTGAACCCGGGATTTTTTTCCAAACCCTGTGCCGAAAGCGATACTACCGGAATTTGCGGCATGCCTGCGCTTTTAAGCGCTTTGCGGATGAGCGCAATGTAGTTTGTCGCTCTGCATCCGCCGCCCGTCTGCGTCATGATTACCGCGGTGCGGTCAAGGTCGTACTTGCCGGAAAGCAGTGCGCTCATTATCTGTCCCACAACAATAATAGTGGGGTAGCACGCGTCGTTGTTTACGTACTTTAGTCCGGTTGCAATCGCGTCCTGACTGTCCGGCAAAACTTGTATGTTGTACCCGAACTTAGACAGTGCGGGCTGTACAAGGTTTAGGTGGTAAGGCGATATCTGCGGGGAAAGAATGGTGTAGCTTTCCTTCATCGGCTTGGTAAACAGCACGCGATCTTTTTGCGGCTCGGGCGTTTCGGCGGAAATGTTTTTTGCCTGCCTGTCCTTTATTACCGCCATTAGCGAGCGCACGCGTATGCGCGCCGCGCCCAGATTTGACACTTCGTCTATCTTGAGAAGCGTGTAAACCTTGTTTGCCGCTTCCAGCAGCTCCTGCACCTGATCGGTTGTTACGGCGTCCAGTCCGCAACCGAACGAGTTTAACTGAACAAGATCCAGATTGTCGCGCGTGCGCACAAAGTTGGCGGCGCTGTACAGCCGCGAATGGTACGTCCACTGGTCTACAACACGGAGCGGCCGCGGCGCTTTGTTAAGGTGCGCCACGCTGTCCTCGGTGAGCACCGCAAAGCCGTAGGAATTTATCATTTGCGGCACACCGTGGTTAATTTCGGGGTCAAGGTGGTACGGACGGCCGGCAAGCACTATGCCGTGTCCGCCGTTTTGGTCCAAAAGCTTAATGATTTCTTCGCCGCGCCGGCGCGACCACTCGTTAAATTCGGCCTGTTCCGCGTACGCCTTTTTTACCGCGCTCGAAATAAGCCGACCGGATATTTGGGGGAATTCCTGTTTTAGGCGCGCCGCCATACGTGACGGCGTTGCAATGGGCAGGAAGGGCGCGGCAAACGTGACTCCGTTATGTAAAAACTCGTCGCGCATGTTAAGCCGAATGACTTCGGGATACGACCCGACAACAGGGCAGTTATAGTGATTATCGGCGTTTTCGTCCTCCTTGCGCTCGTACGGCAAGCAAGGGTAGAATATGAATTTAACGCCGTCGTCTATAAGCGATTGAATGTGTCCGTGCGCGATTTTGGCGGGGTAGCACACCGATTCGGACGGCATAGTTTCTATGCCGCGTGAGTACACGTCGCGCGAAGAGCGCGGGGAGAGCTTTACAGAATACCCGAGCTCGGTAAAGAACGTGAACCAGAACGGATAGTTTTCGTAAATATTGAGTACGCGCGGAATACCCACGACGCCGCGCGGCGCTTTGTCTTCGGGAAGGGGACGGTAGTACGCAAAAAGCCGCTTATACTTTTCGTCGAACAGGTTGGGCGCCTTTTCCACCTTTTTTTCGGGAGCGTTGCCGCCGCGTTCGCATCGGTTGTTGGATATAAACGTTCTGCCGTCGTCGAATTCGGAAACGGTGAGCAAGCAGTGATTGCCGCACTTTTCGCACCGTCTGGACGACTTGATAGCGCGGAACTTCATCAGCTCGGCTTTGGACTTTATGGAGCTTTTGCCGCCGGTGTAGTTGTTGCGGCTGATGAGCGCCGCGCCGTATGCGCCCATAAGTCCCGCCTGATTGGGGCGGATGACGTTGCGACCGGACACCAGCTCGAACGCTCGAAGCACGGCTTCGTTAAGGAAAGTGCCGCCCTGAACGATTATTTTATCGCCCATTTCGGCGGCGTCGCGCAGCTTGATTACCTTAAACAACGCGTTTTTTACCACCGAGTACGCAAGTCCCGCGGAAATATCCGCAACGGACGCGCCTTCCTTTTGCGCTTGTTTTACGCGCGAGTTCATAAATACCGTGCAGCGCGAGCCGAGATCGACCGGCGCGGCGGAATTTAAACCAACTTTGGCAAATTGTTCGGCGTTCATGCCGATAGCGCGCGCAAAGGTCTCTATAAAGCTTCCGCAGCCCGACGAACACGCTTCGTTAAGCAGAATATCGGTGATAACGCCGTCTTTTATGCGCAGGCACTTCATGTCCTGACCGCCTATGTCGAGCAAAAAGTCCACCCCTGGGAGAATTTGCTGCGACGCGGTAAGGTGCGCCATTGTTTCGATTTCGCCGTTGTCAAGGTTGAGCGCAGTCTTTATAAGGCTTTCGCCGTAGCCGGTGATAGTGCCGTAGCCTATGTACGCATCGTCCGGCAAAATATCGTAGATTTGCTTTATTATGTCTATTACGGAAGACAGCGGATCGCCCGAGTTGGAGCCGTACCACGAATACAACAATCCGCCGTTGCCGTCAATAAGCGCAACCTTGGTGGTGGTGGAGCCCGCGTCTATGCCGAGAAACGCCGCGCCCTTGTGCTCTTTTATGTCGGCGAAGGGGATAGATACCTTGCTGTGCCGCAAGCGAAAGTCGGTAAGCTCCTGCTTGTCCTTAAAAAGCGGGTCGAGACGCGTGACTTCGCTTTCCGCTATGTCCTTTACCAGCTCTAATTTTGCGGCAAGCTCGGCGGCGGAGAACACCTTATCGGACTTGTACGCCGCGCCGATTGCGTTAAACACCTGCGAGTTTTCGGGGAATATCGCTTTATCGGGGCGGATAGTGGCGACAAACCGCGCTCCCAGCTCGCTCAAAAAGTGCAACGGCCCGCCCAAAAACGCCACATTGCCGCGAATGGGCTTTCCGCACGCAAGGCCGGAAATGGTCTGATTGACTACAGACTGAAATACTGACGCGGCAATATCCGACTTTTGCGCGCCGTCGTTTATAAGCGGCTGAATATCCGACTTGGCAAAAACGCCGCACCGCGACGCGATGGGGTAGATTATGGTCGCCGATTTGGCAAGCTCGTTAAGCCCTGCGGCGTCGGTGTTAAGCAAAACGGCCATTTGGTCGATAAACGCGCCGGTTCCGCCCGCGCAAGTGCCGTTCATGCGCTGGTCGAGATTGTCCCCGAGATATGTTATTTTGGCGTCCTCGCCGCCCAGTTCGATTGCCACGTCCGTTTCGGGGATAAATCGTTTTATCGCTTCCACGCCGGCAATAACTTCCTGCACAAACGGTATGCCCAGCCAATCGGACACCGAAATGCCGCCCGACCCCGTAACCGTAATGGTAAATTCGTCATATAGTTTTATAAGGTTTTTCAGTTCGCCGTAAACGCACGCACGAACATCGGAATTGTGCCTTTGATAGTTTGATCTGACAAGCTTTCCGTCTTCGGTAAGTACTGCCGTTTTTATTGTCGTGGACCCTATGTCCAAGCCTATGCGATACATCGTTATAACCTTTTAATATTAAAAATTCGTACGTATATCATTATATATTATATATACCTAAAAGTCAAACAAATTAAGAATGCAGAATGAAAAGAGCTCTTGTCTATGCTTAATGAAGACGGCGCATATGCGCCGGAGCAGCACAAAAAATGAAGGGAAGCGCCGACCGATATTAGCGAGTTAACGAGCGACACCATTAGCGTTAGCGTATTCATTCTTCATGCCGCGACAGCGATGCTTCATAGCAAAATCCCGAAGCGATAGCTTCGGGATTTTGCTGGTGCGGAGGACGAGACTTGAACTCGTACGGAGTTACCCACAGGCTTCTGAGAC
>JAFLVI010000036.1 GCA_022508405.1 Clostridiales bacterium | reverse complement strand
AAACGACCCGTGCCCGTGCGGAAGCGGCAAAAAGTACAAAAACTGCTGCGGCAAAGACGAGCAATAATTTAATTAAGAATTAAGAATGAGCCGCTTCGCGGCATTAAGGATTCAACAAAATAATTCCGAATTCATGTCGAATTCCGAATTAAACTTATGTATGGATATCGAAGAATGCAAAAATAAAATACTCGGCGCAAAAACGATGGTGCTTGACGCATATGCGGCTATTGCGCCCGACAAGCTCAAGGAGCGGCGGGCGTATCTTGCCGATCGGCAAAACGATCCCAATCTGTATTCCGACGCTAAGGAAGCGCAGGCGGTAAACAGCGAGGCGAAGTATATAGACAACACCTTTGCCAAGTTTGATAAGCTTTTTGCTACCGCCGACGATTTGCTGGGTATGGCGGAGCTTTTGGCTGTGGAAGGGGACGCCGAGCTTTTGCAAGAGCTTTTTTCCGAAACAGACGCTTTTTGTTCGGCGGCGGAAGAAGCGCAGATTGCCGCGCTCCTTAAAGGCGAGTACGACAAGTCCAACGCCATACTGTCGCTTCACGCCGGCGCCGGCGGCACTGAGGCTCAGGACTGGGTGTCCATGCTGTTTCGCATGTACAAGATGTACTGCGACAAGTCCGGCTACGTCGTGGAAGTTATAGACAGACTGGACGGCGACGAAGCGGGCATAAAAAGCATTACTTTTATCGCGCGCGGCATAAATGCGTACGGCTATCTCAAGGCGGAAATGGGCGTGCACCGTTTGGTGCGCATTTCGCCTTTTGACGCAAACGCGCGCCGCCACACATCGTTTGCCAGTCTGGAAGTTATGCCGGAAATTAAGGACGACGTTTCGGTGACGATCAATCCCGACGATATACGCGTTGACACGTTCCGCAGTAGCGGCGCAGGCGGACAGCATATAAACAAGACGGATTCCGCAATCCGTATTACCCATTTTCCGACGGGCATTGTGGTTACCTGTCAGAACGAGCGCAGCCAAACGCAAAACCGCGAAATGGCAATGACCATGCTCAAGAGCAAGCTTGTGGAACTTAAAGAGCGCGAAGCGGCGGAAAAGGCCGCGAGCATTAAGGGCGTGCTCAAAAAAATCGAGTGGGGCAGTCAGATCCGCTCGTACGTTTTTCAGCCTTATACTCTGGTAAAAGACCACCGCACCGAGTACGAAAAAACCGATATCCAGTCCGTCATGGACGGAAATATAGAAGGGTTTATTTTGGACTATCTGAAAAAAGCCAACTGATATGAAAGAGAAAATCATTTTGGGAATAGAAACGTCGTGCGACGAAACGTCGGCGGCGGTGTTAAAAGGCGATACCTTGCTCAGTAATGTAATATCGTCTCAGATAGACATTCACCGCAGGTTTGGCGGCGTGGTGCCCGAAATAGCGTCTCGCAATCATTTGACGGCGATACTGCCCGTAATAGACGAAGCGCTGAATAAGGCGGGCGTCGGTAGGTCCGATTTGGACGCAATAGCGGTCACTTACGGCGCAGGACTGGTGGGCGCGCTTCTTGTGGGCGTTTCCGCCGCCAAGGCGCTTGCGTATTCGCTTAATATCCCGCTGCACGCCGTCAACCACATAGAGGCGCATATAGCCGCCAACTATATTTCCACTCCCGATCTAAAGCCGCCGTTTTTGGCGGTGGTTGCAAGCGGCGGACATACAGGGGTATGCAGGGTGGACGGACATAACAAGTTTACCATGCTCAGCTCCACTACGGACGACGCGATAGGCGAGGCGTTTGATAAGGTGGCGCGCGCACTCGGACTGAAGTACCCGGGGGGGCCCGAAATAGACAAGTTGGCCAAAATGGGCGAGCCCAATATAAAGTTTGTGGAACGCAAGCACAAAACCGAACTAAGCTATTCCGGACTGAAAACGGCGGTGGTCAACTATTTACACACAATGGAGCAGCGCGGAGTATCGCCCGTGACCGAAGATGTTTGCGCGTCGTTCCAGCAGACCGCTGTGGATATGCTGGTGGACGTTGCCACATCCACGATTAAAAAATCGGGTATAAAGACCGTTGTCGCGGCGGGCGGAGTGTCTGCCAATTCGTATCTTCGCAGTAAGTTGAAATCCGAATGCGATACGCTGGGCGTTACGGTGTATTTTCCGCCCATGTCGCTTTGCACGGACAATGCGGCAATGGTGGCAATGCGCGGCAAGCACATGATTGACGGCGGTGTACCTGCCGCAGGGCTTGACCTTAACGCCAAAAGCTATTTAAAAATAGAGGGGAACTGATTATGCAAAAGAAAAACGGTCTTATCGATTCCGATAAAGTGCTGGTTACCGTGGCGCTTTGGATTGCCAATATAGTGATTTTTGCTACGGCGTTGACCCTTCCCATGCTGCCGAACGATGTGACTATTTTTTACCGTCCCGCGGAAGCCAATCTTGTCGATTCGTACAGCAAGTATAACAATCTTTTGCTTATACTCATGTCGTTAATCCCTGCGTCAATAGTATTGATCACGGCGTTTTTCAAACGCAGAAACAAACTGCAAAACAATTTTATTTCCATTATGCTGTTCAGCATAATGCTTTCCTTTCTTATCAGCAGTGTAATAATATACGGCATTACCGAACAGTTCGACTCCAGCAGTTCGGTCAAGTCGCTCAACTTTCACGCGCTTGCCACAACGGGTTTGCTGTTTTTGCTTTCCATGCTAGCCGCGCTGGCGCCCATGATTTTGCATACGAATAGGCTTGCCGAAAAGTTGGAAAACGACAAAGGCTACAAATACGGCGTTTGTAGCGCGCTTATTAAATTCTGGAACGTCGGCGCTTACGGATTTTTGTTCGCCGCCATAGTGTGTGTGTTTACGCCGGAAGCTTATTGCTATATCCCGTTAGCGGCGTGCGTTACGGCGTACATTGTGTTTATGTTGATAATCGGAAAGAAGATAATTCGGAATTAAGATTGCGGAATAAGCATAAAAAGGTGGTCAAGATTGACCACCTTTTTTACTCTTTTTAATTCTTAAATTTTTAATTAAGCTAAGTATGCCACACCCATGGTGGATATGCGTTCGCCGATTTCGGCTATAACATTTACGCTTTCCTTCATGCCGCTATTCAGCCAGTACCCGAGCAATCCCAAAAATCCGTTTGCCACAAATATGTAGTAGTAGTCTATTTTGGCGGCAGGGCATTGCGGGAAATACCTGCTCATTATTGAAACCACTTTTGTTCTGCCCGCTTCAATCACTCGTGCCATAAATTCGTCGGACGGGCGTTGCGTGTTTAACAGCATGCGACACACACCCGCGTTGCGCGCCACAAACTCAAAAAAGCTAACATAAAAACTTTTTTCCGGCAGTCCGTTGCTGTCTATGTCGTATTGCGACATCCATTGCACAAATTCCGATTCCAGCTTGGCTTCTATTGCGGCAAGCACATCCTGCACGGAGTCGTAGTGATAGTAGAAAGTTGCGCGGTTTACATTTGCGCGATTGCACAGTTCGGTTGCGGTTATATCTTCAATCGAGCAGGATTGCAACATATCCGTCAAACATTGCTGGATTTTATCGGTAGTTTTGTTTTTTGTGTTAGGCATATCGTCCTCGCGGAAAAACAGCCGCTTTATCTATGTCGACTGTCTCTATATTATACACCTTTCTAAACACAATGTCAAACTTTTTCCAGACACAGTGTCAAAATTATTTATGGGATGTTTGACCTAAAACAATCTCGGTCTGCCGCCGCCGATTTGGGTCAGCAGCTTCGTCGCATCTTCATTTATGCCGTCCTGCGCGACTAAGTGCGCATTTTCTGTTTCGGTCAAGTACTCGTTAATAGCGATAACGGTGTCGGGGCACAACGTTCCGCTTGTGGGAGCAGAGTACAGCTTTGCGTTAAGCTTGCGCTGAATATACAAAACGCCGTTGTGCTTTGATTCGAGCTGAATATCGCGCGGCGCAAAAAACAGCAAATCGCGCAAATAATCGTCTTTACTCTCGTTGTTTATGCAAAACTCCTTTACGGCTAAATCTGTATTTTTGCCGTACACGCCGTCTATTTCGACGGGGTAACCGTTACAGCAAAGCGCGGCTTGCAACAGCTTTATGTATTTTCCGCGCAATCCGATTTTTGCGGACAGCGGTTTATAGGCGGCGGGGGAGTGCGGTATGTACGGCATGCCAAAGTATTCACATATGCCCATAGTCGCATATTCGGCGATGTTGTGTATGTAATCGGGATCGCACATCAGCTTGGCTTCGTCAAAGTTGGTCAGATACCCCATTTCCACAACAATAGCCGGACATGCCGCGCCGTTCCACTCGTGATTACACATCGTGGTTTTGCAATCCACCGCTCCGCCGATTTTTGCGCAAACGTCTTCCGCAAGCTCGCGTGACCTTGCGCCGTGCCGACCGATGGAATACTTGACCGTTCCGCCTTTTACGTCGTTAAAGCTTTTTCTCGACCCAAATGCATCGCACGACAGCACTATTATGCAGTCGGCCCCGCTTCGGTTGGCCTGAAATATCATCTCCTGAGTATCGGTTATCGGTGTGCTTCTGTCCGATATATCAAACCCGCAGCGAACAAGCGCAATCTCCAGCATGAGCCGTGCCAAACCGGCGATTTTTGCGCCGTCAAACTTTCGTCCCACAAACGGCATGGACGGCGTAAAGCCCGCATCCGCGCCGCCTACCGCAATAATATAATCGTTCATATGTTACCTCTCTTTCTGTATATGCTTATAGAATACGCGCGGTGACATCGGTAAAATCATATTAAATCACTAGGAATTTGCTTGACATAATATTGCGGCAAGGGTATAATATTAAATATATGAAAAAGACTTTTGAAATTACGGGAATGACGTGTGCGGCGTGCGCGGCGCACGTGGAAAAGGCGGTAAGCAAGCTCAACGTAAAAAGCGTGGAAGTCAGTCTGTTGCTTAACAGGATGACGGTGGAAAGCGAGCTTCCCGACGAAGATATTATTGCGGCTGTTGAAAGCGTGGGGTACGGTGCGTCGGTTTCGGGCGGGAAAAAAGACGGCGCCGCAAGCACAAAAGCGCCCGATTACTCAAAAACGTTGCTTGTGCGGTTTGTGCTGTCAATCGTTTTTCTTATTCCGCTGATGTATTTTTCCATGGGGCACATGGTAAGTTTTCCTATGGGCGCACTCGACCCGCATAAAAATCCGGCGTCGTTCGCGCTTATACAGCTTATTTTGACCACGCCGGTGCTTATAATAAACAGCAGGTTTTTTGTGAGCGGAATAAAAGCCGTCTTGCACAAATCGGCCAACATGGACACTCTGGTGTCGCTGGGCAGCGGCGTGGCGTACGTTTACGGAATAGTGTTGCTGTTTGTAATTAACGCGCAAACCGCCGCGGGGCACATTCACAGCGGCGCGGAAACGGCAATGGGTTTATTCTTCGAGTCTGCGGCAATGATACTTGCGCTTGTCACGCTGGGCAAGTTTTTGGAAGCCAAGTCAAAGGGCAAAACGCGATCGGAGGTGGATAAGCTTTTGCGCCTGCGCCCGCAGACCGCAACCGTCGTGCGCGACGGAAAACAGCAGACAATCGCCATTGACGACATAGTTGTCGGCGATACCGTTATAGTCATGCCCGGGGAGTATATTCCGTGCGACGGCGTGATTACTGCGGGCTCTACCACGCTGGATAAGTCTGCAATCACCGGCGAGTCCATGCCGGAAGAAGCGACGGTGGGAAGTACTGCCACGTCCGCAGTGCTCAACATAACGGGCAGAGTGGAAATGCGCGCGCAGTCGGTGGGCAGCGACACAACGCTGAGCAAAATCATAGAACTTATAGAAAACGCAGGCGGGTCCAAGGCGCCCATACAAAAGATAGCGGACAAGGTTTCGGCGGTGTTTGTGCCGACGGTGTGCGCTTTGGCGCTTGTCACACTCATTGTATGGTTGTTTATCGGCACGGTCGCGCAGGCGCTAACCATGGCGATATCCGTGCTTGTTATATCTTGTCCGTGCGCACTGGGACTGGCTACTCCGGTTGCCGTCATGGCGGGAACGGGCAGAGCCGCGGCGTACGGCGTTCTTGTAAAAAACGCCGAAGTGTTGCAAGGACTTGAAAGCGTGGGCATTTTTGCACTGGACAAAACCGCCACTATAACCGAGGGCAAGCCGCGCGTAACCGAGATAAAGGCGTTCGGCGATTTGGACGGAAATGCGGATAGCGTGCTCGGCATTGCCGCCGCGCTGGAGCGTATGTCCACGCACCCGCTGGCAAACGCGATAATACAGGCGGCGGACGACAAGGGCGTAGCGCTTCTTTCGGCGGCGGACAGCACGTACAGAATCGGCTACGGTATGGTGGGCAGCGTAGACGGCACGCAATACGCGCTGGGCGGAGTGCGGCTTATGGCCGAGTTTGGAGTTGATGTTAAAGACGACGGTGCGGGCACGGTGTATTTGTGCAAGCGCGGCATGCTTTTGGGCGCAATCACGGTGGAAGACGAGATCCGCTCGTCAAGCAAGCAGGCGATTGACATAATTAAAAGCGCGGGCGCGCGAGTCGTTATGATAACTGGCGACGGACGCGAGCAGGCAAAGCGAATAGCGGAAAAGGCGGGCATAACCGAAGTATACTGCAACGTTTTGCCGGAAGGTAAGCTGGATATTGTGGAAAAGCTTAAGACCGAAGGCAAAACCGCAATGGTGGGGGACGGCATAAACGATGCGCCGGCGCTCAAGTCGGCGGACGTAGGCATAGCCATAGGCTCCGGCACGGACGTTGCAATCGAAGCGGCGGACGTTGTGCTTGTAAAGTCCGATTTGCTGGACGTGCCGCGCGCAATGGCGGTGTCGCACATGACGCTGCGCAACGTAAAGCAAAATCTGTTTTGGGCGTTTATATACAACGTTTTGGGCATACCGCTTGCGGCGGGCGTGCTGTACGGCGTGGGCGTTACGCTCAATCCCATGATAGCGGCGGCGGCCATGGCGTTTTCGTCATTGTTTGTGGTGTGCAACGCATTGCGCCTTACGGCAATGCGGTTTGACGACGCGCACGTCATGCCCAAGCTGAAAAAGAACGGCAAAAAAAGCGGTGAAACAACAGAGCTTATAATAAACGACCAAGGTCGCGGAGGTAATATGAAAACTGTTCTTAAAGTAGACGGAATGAGTTGCGCACACTGCGCGGGCAGAGTGCAAAAGGCGCTTCTTAGCGTCAACGGCGTTACGGGCGCAGAAGTCGATTTGGCAAGCGGCACGGCAACAGTGCAGGGCGAATTCGATGTGGCTGCCGCGGTAGCCGCCGTACAAAACGCCGGTTACGAGTGCAAGGCGTAGTTTACGCCGCAACAAAAAAGGTCATATTAAGCGCGCAAATATTAAAATAATATTAGAATAACCGTAGCAATCATTTTTATCGTTGACAAATCGCGACGCTATGTGTATAATCTGTATATAGAATGATATAATGCGGAGTAGGTATGGCTAAAAAAGTTGCTATCCCCGATGAAGAAACTCTCGAAAAAAACGGCGGGGTCAAAATAAAGAAAAAGCGCAATTGCTGCTGTACATGCTGTTTAATTGTGCTTATTGTCACGCTCATTTTATTTTTGGCGGCGTTTATCACCGGCTGGATTTTGGGCGACAAATATACCAAAAAGCTTTTCGGTCTGTCCATAGGCGACACGCTGGGCGTGGTGGGCGATCTATATTGGACAAACGATAAAGACGTTGTAGAGCGGCCGTTTTCCAAAAAGGACCTAAACGGGTTTTATTCGGAAATCAAGCGCAACATTTTGCTCAAGGACAGCGCTCAGGTTGACTTTGACTCGGCGCTTACCGAGGCGGTAAACAAGTATCTAAACAGCGGCGACACCGCCGATACGCTAAACGCCGCAGAAGGTTCCGGTTCGAGCGAATCGAGCGAGTCCGACATAACCGACATATTTGTAGACATGATAGTGGGCGTGCTCAACCGCGAAAACATAGATATAGAGCGGTTAAACAGCTACCCCGAAAAAGACGATTATATATTTAACTTAAACGACAAGCAGCTTGCGGCGTTTATCAACTCCGTGCTTAAAACCGTGCTTAAAAACGCAGTCAAGATGGATTCTCTAAAAGACGTGTCGGAAATGGTCAGGCTTGACCAAGTTGTCGCACTTAAGCAAATCAAATTTACCGCGCAAAAGGAGAAGGAAACGGGCTTGGTCAAGGCGTCGTCCGCCGACGTTACCGTGTGGATAGGCTTGCAAAAGGCCGCCAACCAAGCTATAAAGAAGTTTATGAACGACGCGGGTTTTGGCTGGGCGGCCGGCATAGTCGGCTTTTTCGGCGATGTGATTTTGCCCGAAAACCTGTATCTTACCCTGTCCGTTCCGCTGTACGGCGAAGATAACAAGGCGTCGATTAGAATAAACGACATGAACAAAAACGAGCGCGCGCGTGCCAACAAGCTGATTAACGGCATACTCAGATTGGTCAACGGCGACGATTCCAAGACTCTCGACGACGTAATCGACGACTTTGTAGGTCAAGTAAAGCCCATGCTGGAAAAGGCGACCGACAAGATGGACTTTACGTCGGCGGGCAAGGGCACCATAAAAATGGACTTGCTGGAAACGATTGCAAAGATGGCGAGCGAGGATATGGCGGAAGGAGAAAAGCTTACCAAAGCCGATTTCCTGTTTGTTTTGCAAGCGCTTTTGTCCGACAAGACCGAGCAGTTAAACTCGTTGGAGCCGTACCGTTACGACAACTGGTACATGGTGGACGGCAAACCCAAGTACATGGCAACCGGCGGCAATCCGGCAAACAAGATAGACTACGAAGCGATGTTGATAGAGCAGATAGAAACCACATATGCAATCGACTTCGGCGAAAACAAAGATCTCACATCAGTACTGGAAATGCTGGGAATATCGCTTGACGGATCGGAAAGCACCCAGATGGGCTCTACGGACTTGCTGGAAAAGATAGACGGCGACAAGTTTGACGCATTGCTAAATGCGGAAAATACCAATGCTATCAAGCTGTACATTACGGACAGAATGCTGGGCGCGGCGCTTTCCAAACAAATGGATAAGCTGACGGGCGGCAGCGGAATGGAAAACATAAAGTTCACGCTGGAAGCGCTTACATTTGTCAAAAAGTCAAGTCCCGATAACCCTGCGGTACCCGATCCGGCCAAGGCCAATCATCTGTACGCCTTGTTGGCGGTGGAAGTGGATTTGAGCGAAATGCTCAGTAGTTTGGGCGGGGACAACGCGCTTTTGGGCAAGCTTGTAACAGGGCTGATGCCGGAAAATATTTTGCTCACCATAACGGTGGATATAACGCGCGACAGAAGCATAACTCGCGATGATGCGGAATTTGTAATCAATTCGTGCAAAAACACGGGACGCGCCATTTCCACACTGGAAAAGCTTGTTTCCGACATTGACTTGACCAAAATTTCCAAAGAGATAAGCGACAAGCTCAACGAAATGCTCGACCAAATGGACAGCACGCTCAGTATTGAACTTGCCGCATCGACGTACGTATTCGACAACGACAGCCACGCGTGGCTGGGGGACGGCGCGTCCATCGTCATGCCGGATATCTTTACGGTTATCGCCGAAATGGTGCTTTTGGACGAAAACGATCAGACTATTGTCAAGCCCGAAAAGCTAAAGGACGTAATCCGCGACCTTAACAATCCTGCGGACATCGCGCCGAGCGAGGCGGAAGGATACGGCGATTTTATTAAAGACGTGTTTGACAAATATTATCTTAAAGAAGACAAAACAGTTGACGACTTTGACAAGCTTACGACATACATGCAAGACTTTACGACGGATAAACTGCGCGTGCACGAAAGCAACGGTTTGGCGCACGACAAACGGGATATTAACGAGCTCAATCCCGTTATGAGCGGCGACGAACTGCTTGCGCTTTTAAAGGGGCACATGGGCGGCAACGAATCTGTTCAGTCCTACAGTATAGTAAAGGTTGCAACCGGCGACAACGAACTTACGGTAACGCTTTCCGTAAGCCTTAAAGATTTGCTTGCCAAAGCCGACAAGGTGCAAAAGCTTATCAAAGCCAAAACCCTATATGTTACGGTTACCTTCTACACCGACAAAAAGGTCAATACCGGCACGGAGGAAGATCCGCACTACGGATACAAATCCACTATGGAAGTAAACGTAAAGCATCAGGGCGAAAACGACGTAATGGACAAAGATACGTACAACGCAATGCTCAAGATTATAGGCTTGTTTGCAGACGACTTCGACATAGAAGGTCAGGTCAGCGAATTCGGCGTAATTTTGTACGAGCAAATGCAATCGCTCAATAAAAGCATGGGCGGCAGTGAAGAACGCAGTCTGTTCAAGTTTAAGGAGAGCGGCTTAGAGCTTACCGACTTCTACACCTTCCTTGCGCTCAAGATGGAACCCGAACTGCTTAACGACTACACCAACGACGATATAAGAAAGACAGTTCAGGGCTTGTACGAGTATAACGAAACCGAAAACGACAACAACTATCAAGTAAGCAATATTATACGCAATGCGCCCGAACCGGAAAGCAAGGGTAGCAAGAGATGGACAAACGAAGAAATGGGCGACCTGTATGGCAACACGCATTTGGACGTCGACTTTAACGGCTTTATCAAGCAGGGCGTGGAAAGAATGGCAAACGACGGCGAGATAAACGTAGAGCAGACCATAATTATGACAAAGGGCGACAATCGCGACAATGTAAAGGAAGTGCGCAAGTGGCTAAACGACAGGCTCGCTCTGGGCGAAGATAATGACGTGGACGTCAATGCGGATTACCTTGCAATCACGTTCTCCATGAGCATGGCTGAGTACGTAGGCGAAGATGGAAACGCCAATCAAGACAACAAGGCGGAATCTCTGTTCCCTTCAACGATTTATGCGACCGTAGTGTACAAATATGCGGTTAACTCGGAAACCCGAAAACCGGAGTTCACAGTTGTAGGCGGAATAGGCAGCGTCGCGCCTACCGTTGTGTTCAACGACATGGCTAGCAAGCAGTACGAAATTATGGTACGGCTTATGGGCGCAAATCCCGATGATACGGGCGCTTCCGACGACAGCAAGGTTAACATCAAGACCATTGCCAAAAAGGGCGCGGAAGTCCTTAACACCATGCTGTATTACGAGCAAGATCTTCCCGCCGGCGGTAAGTGGAAGTCGGAAACCGAAATTACATTCTCTAAGACGGAAGACAACGAGAAGGGCATGGGCAAGATTTATATAAGCAAACCCGCATTATCCGGCGGACTGCCCGATTTTTCGTAAACTTCTTCGGAGCACAATATGACATATAACAGACTTATAATGTTTTGCGATTACGGACTGGACGACGCAATCGCCACGCTTCACATACTTAAAAATGCGCATATGTTCAACCGTATCGACATTGTGCCTATAGGCGGAAACGTAAGCGCACAAACGGCTTTTCGTAACGCACACACCCTTCTTTATCACGCCGGTGCGGACAAAAATAAGGTGCGTATAGTGGACACTCGCGCAATCGAGCAGTGCGCGGCGGACATTCCGGACATTCACGGCGCGGACGGGATAGGGGATATACTGGAGCCTGCGCAGTCCGATATACCCGTGATAGACTTTAAAGCGTATAAAGCGGAAATACAAGATAGCGCACTGCCGGCAAGGGATTGTGTGCTGAGTGTAGGCCCGTGTACCGTGCCCGATATGCTCGGTTATGTGCCGTTTTGCACGGTGCTTATGGGCGGAACGGTAGACGAGCCGCCCAACTACGGCGACTACGAGTTTAACGAAGGATGCGACGTCGCGGCGTTTAAATCCTTTGCTTATGGCGCAACGGCGGTTGCCACGCTTGATACCTGCCACGACAAGGGCTTCGGGTTTGAAACGTTTACCATGAACGACACACTCGCGGATAGGTTGATTGACAAATACAGGGATATGTGCAACAGCAGGAATGCGGTTGTCAGCGTGTACGACTACGTCGCCGCGCTTGCCGTGACCAATCCGGAAAAGTTTGACGTCACGCGCATACGGCGCAAAGACGGCGTGGAATTTAACCAATTAAGAATTAAGAATGCATAATGGGTCTCTTCCGTCACTCACTGCGTTCGTGCCACCACCCCATGCCCCCCAAATAAAATCGATTATATTAAATAATTCCGAATTCCGAATTCCCAATTATACTGTGCATAAATTTCGGCATAAAATGGCAAAATAGGGTAAAGTGCAATCAAATCCGACAAAATTTACGGCGTGTGATTGTACAAATTGCATAAAAAATAAAAAAGATTTTTTTAAAATCCTATTGACAAAGATACAATATAATGTTAAAATTACAATAGCAATATAAAAATTCATTTGGAGGAAATTTATGAAGAAATTGCTGGCAACACTTTTGGCGTCAACCATGGCGCTTACCACTATCGGCAGCCTTGTAGCTTGCGGCGATGACAACAAGGGCGGCGTAAAGGGTTTGGAAATCCCCACCGGAAATATCGAACTTAAAGTTTGGGCACCCGACGGCGCTATTGCTCTCTATGAGGGATTGGTAGATACGTTTAAAGCTGCACACAAAGAAGCGAAAAACTGGACTGTCACATTCGAGGCAAAGGGCGAGGGCGACGCGGCGTCCGCTGTTCGTACCGACCCGCAGACCGGTCCCCACATCTACTTCCTTGCTTCCGACCAAGTTGACGGTTGCGTTGAGCAGGCTGCTCTTCAGAAGCTTCCCGAACAATTTGCAAAAGAAGTAAAAAAGCGTGATTTGGAAGCCACGGTCAAACTTGCTTCAAAGAACAATGATATTTACGCTTTCCCCAACGTCAACTCCAACGGCTACTTCCTTATCTATGATACCGAGTTCTTTACCCCAAACGAAGTAAAGTCTCTTGACACCATGGTAGCAAAAGCCACGGCAAACGGCAAGAAGATAATTTTCGACTACGATAACGCTTTCTATAACCCCACATTCTTCTGGGGCATGGGCGTTAAAGTCGGCGATACCGACGGTGAAATCACCGTTGACTCCGACGAAGGCATAGAAGCAGGCAAGACGTTTATCAAGTACTTCGGCACCGGCGCAACCGGCGTGTGGGCAAAATCGGGAGGCAACAACGGTACTGCGGAAGGCTTTAAGAGAGGCGACGTAGTTGCAAGCGTTTCGGGTACTTGGGCAAACGAAAATAATGTGCTTGACAATATGGCGGACAACACTGAGGGCTGGACCAGAGAACGTATAGCCTACACCAAGCTTCCTATGTTTACCGACACGCAGGGCGTCTCTCATCAGATGGGTTCGTTCATGGGCGCTAAATACACCGGCGTCAACCCCTCGAAGCCGGAGAAGGAAATCTTGGCGTCTTTGCACCTTGCCAACTGGTTCAACACGGCTGAAAACCAAGCCGCTCGTTATGAGGCAACAAAGGAAGCGCCCACCAACAATGCCGCGCTCGACGACGATAGGGTTAAAACCAATCCTATGCTTAAGGCGCTTAGTGAGCAAAACGAGGCCGGCGGACGTTGGCAGACAAACGTACCTGATACTTGGTGGACCCCGATGGGAACATGGGGAGGCAACATCTACGACGGTGTGACGACGTTAAACAATATTGAGGACGCTATGGCCGCACTCGCCACAGCTCTTAAAAATGTTTATTTAGAAGCATAATTTACAAGCATAATAATTTGGTAAATAGAAATTGCCGAGCCGATGCGTCGGCTCGGCAATTATTTTTATACTAAATTCGGGAGTGAAATTCTATGGGAAATGTAAATAACACCCCCACTTGGAAACAATTTAACCGTCCGTGGTACGAAAGGCTCGGCTTATCTATTTGGGGCTACATAAAAAATGTAGGCTTGATGATTTGGGCAGTGATAAAAAGGATTCCGCATGCTTTTATCGGGATTTTTTTAGGTATTGCGCATTGCTTCCAAGGACTGTGGTACAGATTTAAAAACGGCGATTGGCGTACCAGAACGTCGTATCTTTTTATGGGGTTTGGCAACTTTACACGCGGGAAGCACCAGATACTAAAGGGCTTGCTGTGGTTTCTTATTGAAGCGGTGTACGTAGTCTTTTTGATTTTTGTCGGTATACCCAACCTTTCCAAGCTGGCGGTTACACAGCCGGGATTGGATTACAAGACGATAGGTGAGGTTGCGCGTGTAGATAATCCGTCCGGATTGGGCTATCAGTTTGTCGACAATTCGATCATAATATTGATGTACTCCATTTTGACCATTGCGCTTACCATATTCTTTATTTGCATGTGGGTTAAGTACACTAAGGTCGCATTCGAGACGCAAAAGCAGGCGGAAGCGGGCAAGCCGCTTTCCACACCTAAGCAACAGCTTAATTACGCGCTTAACGACGGATATCACGTAACAGTACTTGCGTTACCCATCATCGGCGTGTTGCTGATTACCGTTTTGCCGCTTTTGATAAACATACTGATTGCGTTTACCAACTTCAACCGCAAAAACATGGTTCCCGCAAGTCTTTTCGGCTGGGTGGGATTAAAAAACTTTTCGGCGGTATTCGGTTCGTCTTACGGCGTGATTATTTGGAAGATATTGGGCTGGACGCTTGTTTGGGCTTTCTTTGCGACGTTTACCAACTTCTTCTTTGGTATGTTCCTTGCGATGATGATAAACAAAAAGTCCATCAAGCT
>JAFLVI010000035.1 GCA_022508405.1 Clostridiales bacterium | reverse complement strand
GTTAAGCAGCTCGGCTTTGCCGATAAGATGAGCCACATAAGCACCGGCGGCGGCGCGTCGCTTGAGTTCCTTGAAGGGAAGGTGCTCCCCGGAATTGCCTGCTTAAATGACAAATAATTTCTAGCGCGTATATGCGTCGTAATACATCGTTAACCGTCGCGGCGTCTCGGGTCATGTAGGTGGGTCTACACTCCCCATCGCCGCCGCTCGGTTGCCTTGTCTTACTCGCATCTCCGCACTCTCAAATACGTTCTGATAATTTATAAATCATATCATTGAGAAGGGAGCTTGTAAAAGCTTCCTTCTTTTTGTTTGGGCAGTCGCTTGCAATTATCTATTTTATGATATATAATAGTGATATGAAGGACAAGACGGCAAGGATTGTTGCGATAATCGCGTTAATATTTATGGCGGCGTTTATTGTGTCGCTTTGCGTTTCGCTTGCGGGCGTTATGAGCAATGTGTTTACTTACGTTGCAATCGGTTGCGGCGCGGTGACGTTGGCGCTGTTTATTCTTATCAAGATGAGCGGCAGGGGATATTCCGTTACCGAAATGAACAACGAGATGGAAATGGAAAAAATCCGCAAAGAGAACGAAGAACTTATTAAAAGCGCGCAGGAAGAAGGTGAACAAGCCGAAGACGGTAAATAATTCGGAATTCGGAATTAACAATTCAGAATTACAAATCAGGATAAAATTAAAGGATTTTCGGGAGCTAAAAAAGCTCCCTTTTTTGTGCTGTTTTTTTCGCACAGTTATAAACTGTGTGAATGTATCGCACCTTTAAAAATGTTCCGCTTAATCACCAATCATTCTTCATTTGCTACGCTTTTTCTAATGTAACTCTAATCTTTCTAAAATTGACATAAGGGTAGTGCGGTGATATAATTTATATAGAGAGATTTCAATCTTTCGACAGGGAAGAAGTTATTTCGGCAATGGCAATTCAATCGGTACATATAGCTCTCGATCTCGGCAGCGACACAATAAAAATCGCGTACGCCTACCATGACGGAGACGACCGTACGGGGAAAATCGTGGGCGATCCGCTCACTATGACCGCGGTGCCGTCTGTGGCGTACTACGATGTCGAAGACAACATATGGCTATTCGGCGAAAAGGTCAATTCGGTCGGAGACAAGCCGTTTATTACCGTTGTTAAAATTTGCGATTTGCTCAGACTGTTGCAGCCGGTGAATAACTCCGCCGTGCAAAAGAGCAACCGCGAATATTACTTTAATAAGAAGCGCTTTCCCAAATTCTATTTTCCCATGCGCAACGTGCTTACTGCCGACATGGACGAAGCGGTGCGCATGGACAGAACGTTTACGGCGGAGCATACGCCGTCCGAGGTGTGCGAAATGTTTTTTGCATACGTCTACGACGTTGTTCGCAGCAGACTGAGCGTATTGTTTGACAAAACGGATACAGAGCCCGAAATAGTGCCAAGCCTTGTATATCCGGCGTTTTCTGACAGCGGTTACGTAAACGAACTTAAGCGGCTTGTAACGCACGCATTCGGCGTTGCGCCGCACACGGTAATGAGCATGGCAAAGTCTTTGTGCGCGTACGCCAAGTATTCGGGGCGCATGGAAAGAAACGACAAAACAATAATATTCAACATAGGCGAAGAGCGCACGTCGCTTGTAAAGGTCACGTTTGCCGGCACCGGAATTTCCGTGGACGGCGCGGACGGACATAACGAGCCGGCTTCCATAGGCGGCAAGGACATAGACGACGCTGTAGCGCGGTACATAGAAAATCAGATGTCCGGACGAGAAACGATGGGACGGCCGTCCAGCGGTCAGGACGGGCACATTGCGGAGTCCGCGCTTGTCGCCAAGCAGTATTTGTTTGTAAATGACATAAAGTCGGCAAAGATAGTGCTGGGCATGCCCATATACGAGAGCCGTGCTTTCCGTCACGGCGTGCCCATTTCAGCGTCGCGCGATCTTCTTATTCAGCGCAACATCACGCGCGAGCAGTTTGAAAAGTGCATAGGCATTACGGACAACACCGGCATAGCGCGAAAAATAGTGGAATACATTACGGACGAGTTGATTCGTCCCATCAACAACGATATAAAAAAGATTTATATAACCGGCGGGCCTGTGGAAACGTACGGGCTGATAAAGTATATAAAAAGATTTATAGAGCCGCTTGGCATACAGGTTTTCACCTTTGAAAAGGCGGACGAAGATTACGTAGGCGTTGTAAACGACGGATTCAACATTATGAGTCACGAGGACGCATTGTACGCGCCGGCGCTCGGCTGTGCCGTGGCGTCCATGCGCGGCATGACCATAGAAACGGTGCTTGCGCTGACTTACGGAGTGCGGCTTTTCCGCATGAACGGGCACAACGTGATACCGTATTTTCGCGTGCTTGTGGACAAGGGGACGCGTTTGCCGCAGAACGGTGCAACCTACTACACGCCCAAGGACAGCGACAAGGGCGGCATAACCACGGGAGACGATTCGGCGGAGTCGGCGGCGATGCACATTATGAGTACGTTTTACTCTTCGCAGGACATAGAGCATTCGCGCAAGGCGCCGCTTATAACTTACGTAAAGTCGGGCGGGGACAATCTTCTCCTTGTGGACACCGACAACAAGACCATGATGAACAAGCTGAAAAACGAAATCGGGCTGCGCGTGCTAAACGGCGATATGTCGGACACGGATAACGGCGCGCGCGCAAGATATTACCACAACGGCAGGCGGGTGCGCATTATCAACGAAGTGTATCTAAAGTTCGGTGTGGAGATAGACGGGGACGGTTACGCGCACGCGTACGCCAGAAACGACAAAAAGCGAAACGGCACGAGTTACACCGCAATAGAGTATTTGGACGGTCAGGGCGAAACGCATATGGCAGTGCCCAAAAAAGACATCGAGTTCCGATTTAATATACAGACTCAGTTGACTTAAAGGAGGCGAAAAATGGACGATAAATATAAAATAACATTTACCGAATCGGCATTTTCCGCCGATATTCAGCGAAGCAACTTGCAATATAAAAAGAAGTTTACCCGTCAGGTGGCGGAAGCTCAGCAAAACGTGGAAGCGCTTGACAGCCACGACGATTTTCATGAGCTTTTGATTGACAGCTCGCATTACAAAAAAGGCAAGGGCAAGTCGGAGTACGGCATTGCCGCCGACAGGGATATTCACGGCACGGGCGGCGATGTAATTCTCTCGCACCAGCAATCGGCTGCGGAAAAGTTTTTGCGCGACCTGCGCGGCTTCGGGCTTTTGGCGGACGTTGTGGGCAGCGGCAAAACGTATGAAGCGGGCGTTATTTTAAGCGAGCTTGCCGTGCGCGGCAAAATGAAGTCGCTTTTGATCGTCACGCCCGACCAAGTTTTCAACAGCTGGGTGGACGTGCTGGAAAACAAATTCGGACTCGGCCGCGACGTGCTGTACAAGGTGCAAAAATCGGACGGAGACGTCACTCTTCAGGACGTACTGAGCAAAGTGGGAGTAAACAAGCAGGGCAAGTTTATCCGACCCAAGCGCCCCATAATTGTGGACGTGGATATCTTTGCGGGCTGGCGTTACAGCGAAGGCTTTTTGGCGGACGTTGTGGTGGTGGACGAAGCGCACCACTTCAGCGAAGACGCGGGCAAATACGCCGGCGCCATGCGCATGCTGTCCGAGATGATGCAGACCAAAAAGCGCGCGGGCTCAACGTATTGCTTGCTTCTTACCGCAACGCCGCATTCTGGCAATCTGGAAAACATGTTCCGCCTTTGGTACTTTGTGCGGTGCAAGGGCGGGAATCCGCCCGACTTTGACGAAAAGGACGACAGCGATCGCACGGCGCAGTACGTGGAAGAAAAGCAGTACTACAAGGACACGGTGTGCTACGGCGCGACCAACATCACCGACTTTATCCGCAAGGTAAAGGACTCGGTGGTCATGCAAAAGTACATTGACGAGTTTTACGAGTATCTGGAAAAAACGGGCGACAAGGGCGAGTTTGACAGCCTGTCCAAGTACGACCGCGCGTCGTACATAGACGATTTTTTAAACAGCGATTACGGCAAGAAGACGGTCGGCTACGACCATTATATCAATAAGTCGGTTACATTAAAAGACGACGTGTTGCGGCGGGTGTCGGACGCATACCACAACGGCGTACTGCGTTCCATAATGATACGTCAGCCCAACCGCCTGCCCAAAAAGAAGTCGGTGCACAACTACTTCTTTTATCCCATGTCCACAGTGCCCGACGCCGTGGAGATTGCGGGACTGGGCGAAAGTAAAGTCACTGTGGACTTTTCCACAGTATCGGAAAAAGGCGATCCCATTGTTAATGTCGGATCGGAAAAAATGCCCATTTTGGATTATGCAAAAAACCTGCGCGGTCGCATGCCGTTTGAGCAAGCGTATGCGCACGTAATCAACAGCATGCTAAACAATCTTGCTAAAACCGACCCGCAAAGCGCGACAATACATAAAAAGACGGGCTACATAAATTACTATGCCGACCGACTGCGCAACACACCCAAAGAAGTCGCTTTGCAGTCGTACTTTTTACCGGTGGAGCTGTCAAACGGCATTAAGGACTACAAGTACAAAACAGCCGTAGATATACTTAAACGGCACGGCGACAAGCGCATACTTGTGTTTTTTGATTATAATCTCGGAAAGAACGAGCGCATATACGACCAAGTGTGCGACGAGCTAATGCACGACCCCGAGCTAAAAAAGAGGATTATCGTGGGCGACTCGGACGCCGACGTTCACGCGGTGGAGCGCGAGTTCAACAGCGAAAAGCGCAAAAACGCCATACTGCTTGTCAAGGACGCCAAGTACACCGAGGGCGCCAACTTGCAGGAATCCAGCATAATAATCAACTATCAGGTCACGTACGATCCGCTTGCAATGGATCAGCGCATCGGTCGTATTTTCCGCCTCGGGCAAAAGAACGACGTAACGGTGTACTCGCTTGCGGACATGAACAAGCTGGAAGGCTTTGCTCTCGCGTACTTTGCCGAGATAGGCTTGCTTTCGGGCAACAGCGGCGACGCGACCATACTTGCGGGCAGCAACTCCGACCAGATGGTGGCGCTGCGCTGCAATGCGTGCGGCCGCGTGGTGCTCATGTCCAAAGAAGCGTATGACGAAAAGCGAAAGAAAAAGGGTGCGCTTTACTGCCGCGCCGAAACGCAGTGCATAGGTCCGGACGGCAACGGCACGGAAATGTCGGAGATAACCGTTTACGACTTTAAGTGCGACAACTGCGGCACGGTGCTTACGCGCTCGGTATCGGAAGGATACATGTGTATTTCCAGTGTGGAAAACGGCGAGCGCGGCAGAATGTGCAATTCGGGAGAAAAGGGCGACAGGTCCATTTACTGCCGCAAGATTTGCGCCATATCGCACTGCCGCAGGTTTAACAAGGGCGGGCATATGTACGGCAAATGTCCGGTGCTAAAGCGGTACAGGGAAGTAAGCAATATTTCGGACGTGGAGCTTATGCGCATATGCGCCATGTGCGACAACCGCGATTGTTGGGAAAAATGCAAGATTTCCGGACTCCCCAAGGAACAGATTATGGGCGAACAGGGCGAAGGCGGAAGGTGCTCTGACTGCGACTACGCAGGCTGCAGTCCCAAGCCGCACGCGCTTGACTTTAACGACAAGTGGGAAGCGGACTGTCCCATGCCGAGCTGTTCGTCACGACATCATCACGGCAAACTCAGACCGGTTGTGGCGCGCACATTTGCCACGTTCATCTCCGAGCTGTGGAAGTTCGACCACGACGGCGGCGAAGGTTTTTGCAAAAACCTAGGCGAGCAGGCGGAGATAGTATCGGACGTCAGGCGCATACTGGAGCACGACTCGGTAGAAGGGGGTGCGTATGGCAAGGATTAGCGTCGGCTGCAAGTACGAAAAAGAATTCAACAGCATTTGCAGTCTTTACAAAAACGGGTTTTTGTCCGACAAGGTAAACATAAAGCGCGTGACCGACACCGAGATTGTGACGGCGACAAACGTGTTTGTGTACTGCGGCGATCAGCAGGGCGTAAACGGCGCAAGCGACGGCGCGGAAAACGAGCTCAGGTTCGGTGCGGACGGCGCAAGCTGGTTTGGAGCGTTGCGCGGCGAAAGCTTTGACAGCAGCAGTTCGGACTGGGAGCAGCTTATTGCGGACGTAGGCGCGGACTATCACAAGTACTACTCGCTTATAGAATTCAAACAGCAAGCGGACGCACGGCTTGCACAAAGCGGCGGCGCGGTCGCGCTTGCGATAAAGCGGTTTGCGGACGGATTTTTAAAGCGCGTAATAGACGCGCCGTTTACAGTGTCCGAGCGGTACGCTATTGAGCCGGAAAACTTTTACGCCGTGTCCATGCGGCTGGAAATAAACGGCGGGGCGCAGTCCGAGCCGGTGCTTGGCAAAATATACTTCAGCGTAAGCCGAGACGGCAAGTACGTGCCCATAAACCGTGCGGCGGCGCAGGGCATAGACGACTTTATAAACGGGGCGGTGCCCGCCGAAGATAAGGGCGGCGTCGGCAACGAGCTTGTGGACGGCGAGCTTATCGGCGCGGTGCTAAACAAAGCGGACAGCGTTTTTAAAAGCGAAACTTGCGCCGACTATATAATGTTCGGCCCCGACTACCAAGCCAAGATAGAAAAAATGCTTAAGATGCTTGCCACAAGCGACCAAAAGGAGCTGGAATGCACGCACGTTACGGTGCTGGGCATATCGCACGTGGAATGGCAAAACTTTGCGTACAGCGTAAGCATAGGCGGACGCAACGCGCTAAAGCTGGTTGCGGGACTTAATAACAGCGTAAGCCTGTACTGCACAAATTGCAGCAAGGAAGGCGTGCTTCTTGTGGACAACGGCAACGTGTTGTTTGACGGCGGGCAAAATATATTTTTGGATTTTTCCGACGCCGATTTGGGACTAAGCGATTACTTGATTGACAAGATCAAGCAGGAAGCGGTTATTTCCAAGCATTTGTTTAAGGTGGAGTGCCGCGAAAACATGAGAAACAGCGATTGCCAAAGGGCTATTTGCTTGCCGCAGTCGGTGGAATACGTCGGTGTGGACGGCGCAGTGTCGCGCAAGTGCAAGGCTTGTCCGTATCCCGAAGTGGTGTATCGCAATATATTTTCGGGCAATGCGGAAAGCGGCAGGCTTACTTCCACGCTCAATTTGGACGAGCAGGCGTTTGCGCTTACGGACGGCAAGGTGCTTTATTGCAAATGCTGCGGAAGAACGTACGGAGAACACACCGGCAAAAACGGGTATTGCAGGCTGTGCGGCGACTTTGGGTTTACCGACGACGGCAAAAAGCTGTACCGCAAGTACCGCAAAATGCTGGGCGTGGGCACAAGGTTATCATATTTGTTCGCCAAAAAGAGTTGCAGGGAAGACAGCGCCGTAATAATTTTCGAGCTGGGCGCGGACAGGTTTGTGTTTAACAAGCTGGACGCGAGCGACTGCGGCTACATAGACGGGCCAAAAAAGGTAAAGTGAGATCGGAGCGATTATGAATAACACATCAAATTCACCGGTTACGGAAATGCTTTCCGGCAAATATAAAATCTGGTTGATTGTGGGGCTTTCGTTGCTATCCGCAGTCGACCTTACGGCGATTATCGTATTTCTTGCAGGCGGCTACGGCGACGTCACGTTTGCCGTTGTGCCCATGCTTGCACTGCTTGTAAACCTTGCATATCTTATAGGCGTGCTTTTGTCCAACCAACGCTTTAAGTACGCGCGCAGGTTTTTTGTGGCGTACATTGCGGCAAGCGTATTACTTTTTATCGCCGCAATAATAAGGTTTTCAACCACAACGAAAGTGGTGTATGTCAACACCGTTGTCGGCACGTGGGAAGCTTTTCACTTGTTGGGCATTGCGGCGGCGGTAGTTACATACCTGTATGCGGCGCGGCTTATCAAAAGGTGGCGCACCGTACAGTTTGCGGCGGCGGTAGCGTTTTCCTGCGTGCTGGTATCGGCGCTAGGGATATTTCACGGCGTTTATCTTATTAAGGACGGGTACTTCGGACAGGGTACGGAAAACCGCGCGCTTATTTATTCGTACACCGAAAACGACACGTGCGCCGTTACCGGCGTTGTGGGCGGCAAGGGAAACAAGGTGGTCGTGCCGTACGAGTTTAACGGCAGAAAGGTTACCACCGTATCGGCGGCCGTCCTTTCCGGCGGAATAAAAAGCGTAACGCTAAACTGCGACTGCAACACAACGGCGCTTTTTGTGGATATAGACAAATACTGGGATATAGCGAGCGATCTGGTAATAAAGGTAGACAAAAAGGATGTAGACGTCGTAAAGAAAACTCTTTACAATTACGCAAACAACGGCATAGCGGACACGTTTGATCTGGGCAATCTTGTGCGCCCCACAGGGCTTAAAAATAACGAGGTTTGCATCACGTTTGACTATGATATCGCATCGTACAGCCGTTCTAAGGGAAATATTATTCCCACGTGGTACGGAAAAAAGGGCGACGTATTCCGTCTAAACGATATTGATTTGGATTATGTGCGCCTGTCCGATACGGACTCGGACGAGCATTTGTACGCGCGCTTTAATGCAAACGGATACATAATGTCCGAGCTTAAGGCGGACAGCTTGGCTTTGGATGGGATGGCTGTAAACAAAAACTGCTATAACGTGCCCGTAAGCTTCCAAAAGGTTTACAAGGTGTATGTGGGGCAAAGCAACGATACAATGTACGACGCTTCCGAGCACTTTACTTACAGCGTTGTGGACGGGCGTACGCGGGACTATAAGCTTACCGTAGCGGAAAAGGCGGACGCTCTGCTCACCGGTTTTAATCGCGGCGAAGCGTTTAATCGCACCGTGTACACAATTAGGGACTCCTACGTCTACGAGATTGTTTACTTGCTTTCCGAAACGCTTAAATTTTCCGACGATCGCTCGGTTACCATAGCGCCGTACTGGTCGCTTGCGTTGCCGGATGTTACAATTTCTTCCGCAAACGGATCTACCGACGTCATTTACGGCGACGCTTTTACGCTCACCGCCGACGTCACTCATCCGCTTTCGGACTTTCAAGTGGAGTACGAATGGAGAGTGGACGGCGTGACGGTTGACACCGGTAAAACTATGGAGCGGAAGGCAGCCGACGGTATAGGCGTCCAAAAATTTACGGCTGTGGCAAGAATAACCGCGCCGCAAACAACGTCGTTGTACTCGGCAAACGCCGCGGAGATAAACATAAACAGGCTTCGCCGCCCGCTGACGGTAAAGTGGACCGATCCCGATAGCAACGTTTTTGACGGGACGGAAAAGACTATCCGTGCGGAGCTGCAAAACATTGCGGAGAATCACGCGGACGTGGATTATTATATACGTCTCGAGCACGATGAGTTTACGCAGAAAAACGCTTCCACACAGACGCACACGGCGTACATTGTGGGATTTTCCGCAAGCTTCTATTACATAGCAAGCGGAAAAACGCACACGTACACAATACTGCCGCGCCCCACGCCCGTCACTTGGAATAATGATACCGAATTTACGTACGACGGAAACCAACACATGCCTTCCGCGCAGGCGTTCGGAATAGGCGGCGGCGAACTGGGCTTGCGTTACTCCGGCGGGCAGACGGATGCCGGCGACTACACAGTCACCGTGCAAATTGTGGATACCGACTATACGATAGACGGAGCGAGTTCAAACAGCAAGCAGTTTAAAATCTTGCCCAAGCAGGTGGACGTCACTTGGGGTGATACCGTGCTTACTTATAACGGCGCACTTCAAGCGCCCGCGGCAAGCGCCGACGGCGTAAAAGGCGCAAAAGTAAATCTTGCCGTGACCGGCGGGCGCACCGACGCCAATATTATAGGCGGTCAAAAGAAACTAACATACACCGCCACCGCAGCTTCGCAGGACAAAAACTACACAGTCAATCCCGCAACGTCTCAGCAGGAATTTACAATCGCTCAGCTTGGCGTTGAAGTTGAGTGGCGCGGCTTTAAATTCACATACAACGGCGATGTTCAAGTTCCACAAGCTATCGCTCAAGTGGAAAACGGAAAATTGATTGCATTATCGGTGGAAGGCGGCGCGATGAACGTTGGCAAAAATTATTCTGCCACCGCAAAAGTTCCCAATGACAACTATGTCATAACAAGCGGCGAAACAACCGAGTTTTCGATAGAGCCGTGCGTCGTGAGCGTTCGCTGGGGCAACGTCGATTTGATATACAACGGACAAATTCAAACTCCATCCGCTACTGCAACCGGCGTAAAAGGAGAAGATTTGCCGCTTAGCATAACGGGCGGAATAAAGGATTACGGCCTTGGCACAGCAAGGGCGTATCATGCTGCACCCAACGACAACTACGCGCTTGCCAATACCGAAAAGGGTTTTACGGTATCTAAAAAGACGTTGACGGCAACCGTGTACGATGTAACAATCGCGTACGGCGAAAAAATTACTGACCACACATTTACATGTATCGTGACAGGCATAGTGCCAACGGACAGCGACGTTACGGCATATTGCGTTGTAGATTATAAAGCTGACGATGCCGGCAATATTCCGGAAGGAGTGTACGACATTTATGTAGGGCTTCGCGGTGAAAACGGAAAAAATTACTCCATAACTTTCGAGCGGCGCGGCAAGCTTACGGTGACCGCTCCGCCCGAGCCTATACCCGAGCCTGAGTCCGAGACTGCGCCGCCAGCCGCCCAATACGCGCTTGCGCCCAAGACGGAGGACAGAATATGATTTGCCAAAACTGCAACAAGAATATAGTAAAGCCGCTTGAACTGTACAACGGCGACTGGGCGTGTCCGTTTTGCAAGGCGACTGTGGGTATAAAGTCCATTGCCGTCAAGGTCAACAAGGAGAATGACGAAACGTTCAAGCTGTCCGAGCTGTGCTACTTGCGCGCTTTAAAAAAGCAAAAAGACCCCACGGGGTACGAGCGTGAGCTCAATTCGGCAATAGAATACTGCCGTACGGCGGCGCGCATGGGCAATCCCAAGGCGCTTCTAAGGCTGGGGTTCTTTTACGAACACGGATACATCACGGCGGACGCAACGGAAAGCATACGCATAGCGTACGAGTATTACAAGCTGGTGTGGAGCAGTACTCCGGAAATGGAAGAGCGCCCTGCCGACCGAGATTATGCGGAAAGCTGTATAAAACTGCGTTCCGCCGCGGCAAAGCTCTATTTGGAACTGTTAAAAAAGCTTCCGCAAAGCTTTAGGCGCGTCGGGGGGCTTGACTTTGCCGAAGAACGTGCTAAAATAATAGATAAGGGTTTGCCCGTGCCCGACGACGACGGCGCGGAGCGCGTAGCGGAAGATCGCATAATGCGCATACTAGGCGTTTTGCAGTCGTGTTACAACCGTGAGCGCGCACCGCTGTTCGGCATAATGCGGCTGGAAAAGGGCGAGTACGGTCAGCTGCTTGCGGCGCGCATAGGCAAGTCCGGATTGACGGACTTTGCAAAAAAGATACTCATAGTCTTGTTCGACGCAGACAACGGCGAATTCCGCACAATCAAGACCGAAGAGGACGGCAAGTCGCTCGAACCCGACAACGCATACTATCTGTACTTTTTCAACGCGGGCGGCGCGCACAGCGTAGCGGAAAGCAAGTGCAAGCGCATATCGGACACGTTGCGCAAAAACAGCGGGCTTGGCGAGTACAGCGGCGTAAAGCGCATTATAGAGAGCATGGGTAAATCGGTTGACCGGACTGACATGATATTCAGCGTGGACGACGTGCTAAGATACAAGTCAAAGTTGGAGCCGTTTGCGCACGCCACAGATCAGTTAATCAACAGCATGCAGAACAAATAGGAGAAGTTATGACTACTATCCAAAAAGTAAAATCCATTCAGGACGCGGCGCGAAAAAACGGAGTGTCGCTCAACAAAAAGTTTACCGACACATATCTTACAAGCCATTCCATGTTTGACGGGCCGAGAGAGCTTGCCGACCGCATAGTAAACGGCATGTGGGATATGTGCGTTCACGGCATAAACAACGGCTTTGACGGCACGGTAAAGAGCGCGCTGGGCGGACTTGCGGACATAGTGGTATCGCTTACCGAGCTCGGCAACGAGCAGATAGGCAAGCTGAGTAAATATTCCGTCAAGGCGGATGGCTTACTTCAAAAGGAATTGCAGGCGCGAAAGGAAATAATCAACGTTACCGAGCCGCTTCGGGAGTGCGTCACTTCGTGCATAGAAGCGGCGGACACCATGTCCGATTTGCGCAAAAACGGACAGGGACTACTCAACGTCAACCAAAAGCAGTTTGAGCTTTTGGAGCAAAGCCGCAATATCCTCAACGACATACTTGCCGCCATGGACAACATAGGCGACACCAGCAGCCGCGCCGCTCAAAGCAAGGCGGACGAAGCCGTTGCTTCCATCAAGGCGTGGCGGGAAGATTGTTCGCGCAACAATCTTCAGTCGGGATCGATATCCAAGCTGACCGCCGCGCTAGATACGGTCAAGGCGTGGACGGAACTCAACGTGGGCGTAACCAAAAAGGATAGAGTAAAGGAACAGCATACATTTAAGGACAACGACTCGCTTTCCGCCGTGGTGGAAGGCAAAGCGTCGCTTGAAATGCTGGACACATTTTTGGCGAGAATGGCTACCGAAAAGGCGGACATCGCTTCAATCAGATCGCAGATAGACGAGCGCGACAAAACCCGTCAAGCCAAAATTGACGAATGCGAAAAGGGTCTGGACGATATAAAACGGCAAAAGGCGGAGATCGTGGCTTCTTTCCAAAACGGCGAACTCGACCTTGCCACCGCAGACCGAAAAATAAAGGGACTAAAGCCCAAAGAAGACGACTTATTGTACACCGTTTCCACCTTGCGCGAGCAAAACGGCCCCGACTACCTTAAAGCCAGCCTAGAACAGCGCGAAGCGATATACAACGAATTGGAAAGCGTTATAAGCGTGCTGAGTCAGTTTAAAAACGACCTTGTGCTTTTGGCGGATATAGTTTACGACGTGGACTTTAACGTGCTTATAGATATGCTTGGCGGCAGGCTCAGCGAAAGCAATCAGTCGGTTGCAATCGAAAGCATTCACTCCATTATCGCCGGAATACACGACAGCATAAACAATCTGTCCGTATCCAAAGACAGGCTCAAAATGGACGGGCTTGTGCGCGCACGGCGCGCGTCGCTTCCCGAAACGGACAGGCAAGCGATTATAGACCGCGAGCGTAACAGCAGGGAGCAGGTGTCGTCCGAATTGTCGCCCGAGCTTGCGGCGGTTCTGGGCGCGCAAAATAAGCAACCCGACGCTCAACAAACAGAGCTGAAGGCAAAGCGCGGCACGCTTGTTTCGGACGACGATTGAGTCTATCCGCAAGCCCGAATATTAGATATGGACGGCGGCACTGCATAAAAGCATTTATTTAAAAGCACCGACAAGGAGATTATATTATGGCAAAAGAACGGCAAAGGGAAGAGATGTCCGAAAGCGAAGAGCGCCGCGCGCGCATACGCAAGCAGGCGGAGGAGCTTAATAGCGAATACGCCCGCGCGGAGCAGGAGCGCATGCTTGAAAGTTCCAAAAAGAATTTCGGCAAGCGCAAGGATCAGCTTGCCACCCGTGCCGCCGACATGATTCAAAAGTACGGCAAGGACTATTTTATGTCGCAGACGCTGTTGACTTTTTTGGACGTGGCTATACAGATGGAAGATACAATAGACATGCTGACGGACGTGAGTACGGCGGTGTCGTGCATTACGGACGCAATGCAATGCATGGATAACATTTTGCAAATCAACGCAGCGTCGCTTGAATCCACGCAAAACGTCAATCACGGATTTTTTGCCCGCCGCAAGGCCAAAAAACGCATGCAAAAGACCATAAACAACAATCTCGGCAGAATAAAGGAAATAATGTTTATGATGGAAGGCAGTCAGCAGCTGGCGTTTTCCATCACCGAAGGGCTTCAAAAGGCTAACAAAAAAACGCAAAAGCGACTGGCAAAAAATGCGGCAAGCCGCACAAAATACCAAGTAAAAAGAAACGGCGGTTCTCTTCCGCCCACTAATGCCGAACTCATGGTTGACAAAATTTTGAGTGAAAGAAGCGGCGGAACCGGTAGCGGCGGCGGAACGGGAAACAATGGCGGAACAAGTATCGGCGGCGCACAATTCGGCGGCGGAACGGGCGCTCCCGCCAACGTGGGCGGATCCGGCACGGACGACATAAGCGATATTCTGTGATAGGAGGTTACCATGTCCACCGAAAAAAAATCGGCGGCGGACTGCACGTCGCTTGACCAACTGGAAAAAAATTACGGCGAGACTGTGGAAAACATCCGCAAGATTCTGGGCGGAGTGCGCGACAAGCGCGACCTGCGCACCGAGGACAAGCAGCGCCTTTGCACCGAATATTTGCGTGCTTCGCAGTACGCGCAAAAGCTGTCCGAGCGGCACACCGACACCGCCAAGGCGGACGATTATGCCGACAAGGCGAAAAAGCTGGGCAAAAAAGCTACGGAGTACGGCTCGTCCGTCAGCCACACCGTGCCCAAAACCACGTTTGACGACGTTAAGGGACTGGACGACGTAAAAAAGCTGGTGCAAAGCTTTATCTTTATCGCGCAAAACCCCGATATAATCAAGTACTACAAGATAGAAGGGGGACTGGGCATGCTCATGTACGGCGCGCCCGGCACCGGCAAAACCATGTTTGCCGAGGCAATAGCCAACAAGCTTCAGC
>JAFLVI010000034.1 GCA_022508405.1 Clostridiales bacterium | reverse complement strand
ATATAATTCCTTTTCACTCATTGAATTTTAGCCACCTAAAACATTAGTTAAATTAAAATTTACTGCAATAATATTATAACATTATATTATTAAAAGGCAATATAATGGAGATTAAAATCGGATTAAAAATACAGAACTTTATTGCCGAAAAGCGGTCACATTCTTAATTCTGCATTCTTAATTCTTAATTCTTAATTGGTAAAATTTCGTCTATTACATTTAGTCCTTCATTTTTTGCGTAGGCGTAAAGGGCGCGCATATACTTGTCGCACAGCGATTTGGGATCGTGCGCGTCGGAAGACACCACCACCCTTGCGTTATGTTTTTTGCACAGTTCCACCAATTCGTCGGTGGGATACCTGAATCCGTGATACCTTATTCCGTTGGCGTTAAGTTCCAGCGCGACGCCTTTTTCCGTTGCAAGCTTGACTGCGTTTTCCATGGCTTCAGCCATGCGCGCAGTTATATGCGGTCTGCCGTAAAAAATCAAATCGGGGTGCGCCACAATGGCAAAAAGTCCGCTTTGTATACCGGCACACACGTTGTCGAAGTACGCGGCAACCGATTTGTCGTCATTTCCGTCAATAAACGAGTTGTACACCCGTCCGCCGCGCATAAACATGTGCTGACCGAGCACCATGTAGTCAAGCTTAGACTTTAATATGTTGTAATAGTCCTTATGACCCTCGAAGTACTCAATTTCCACCCCTTTGTATATGCGCAAACGGCTGCCGTACTGCATTTTTGCCTTGTCAAACTGCGGAAGATATTGCTCGTCCAAATCATACGCCGAAAAATACGGGTCGTATGAGTGAATGGGCGGCAAACAGTGGTCGGATATGCCCATTATGCTCATGCCGCTTTCCACCGCTTCCCTTGCGTAGTCGGAAACAGTGCCGCCCGCATGGCCGCACAAGTAATTGTGAGCGTGGTAATTGCTTTTTATTTTGATTTTATCCACATCGTGCGGAATGGAAAAGTTTTTCAGCATGTTACGTACTATTTAATTTCTCCGTAATTGTAGCGAATAATCGGCAAAAGCCTGCACATACTATGGGTACAAAGCAATATTTTCAGCTTTGTTATCATATATGCTCACTGTGGTTATCCATTGTGAGCTTTTTTTTTGTTGTTTATTTTGTTAATTATTCTATAGCGGTAATATTTACCATGCCGTCCGAAGCTTTTACCGCGGATTTTCCGGCGGGAACTATAAAGAAATACTTGACCGTCTTTTTGTCGGACGGCAGATTGAGATTGACCGAAATGTTCTGTTTGGCGTCTATCATGAACTCGCCGCCGCCTTCGCCGTCCAAAACAAAGTTGCGCACAATAAACTTGCCGCCGTCGCCCTTGAACATGTTTATCTCGTCCATTATGAGCGCCGTACTCTCGTCCGTGACCTCTATACTGTACACGCGGTCGAGTAGTTTTAGGTTTGTCACCGCATTTGAGCCTTGCAAAAACGTGCCGAACGATATCGCGTCCTTTAAGTCGGGACGGAAATATTCTATATCAATCAGTTCCTGCATGCCGATAAGCGCGAGCATGTTGCCGTTGGCGGACAGATATTCGTCGTCCTGCACGCGCTTGCCCTTTGGCAGGTACACCGAGTAGTTTTCCACATTGTCCGATTCGTTTGCAGACCAAAGCGCCGCGCTCTTTTGCGCGATTTGCGCCGCCAGTTCGTCCAGTCCGTACCGCTTGAGCCCGTGATACACGATAAAGTTAACGTACGGCACAATGCTGCCGCGGTACTCAAGATACGGCGGAGTGCGCTTGCCGTTGTTGTCCGGCTTACTGCGCTTGCCGTACTCGCGGTTGTCTATGGACAGCGTGGGGATCACGTAATCACCCCAAAACCTGTTGGTATCCGTCAAATTGTTTACTATATGAGAAAGCTTTTCCGGCGTATCAACCGCGCCGGCAAGCAGCGGATAGAACGAAGTTGCGCCTATCGCCGTTGCCCATTGCCCAGTCGTGTATCTGTTTATATACATGCCCTCGCCTTCGCACCAAAACGTTTCGTTTAACACCTTTTTCATGTCGTTTTTGGCTTTGGCGTACTTTATCCTGTCTTCAGATATGCCGAACATGGCGGCAATGCGCTCCAAAACGTCAAACGCCAGAAGCCGAAGCGACGACAAATCCAGACTGAACATCGCCGTGGGATTGAATTTTTCCTTTAGCGGCGAGTCCGTCCACTTGTACGCAACGTCGTTTTTGCTCTTTTCCGCAATTACAGGCGTAGCAATCGGCGGATACAGCTTGGCAAGCTTGAGATATTCGTTGTACAGTTTTTTCCTGTCGGTAGTGTGCATGTAGTTGTGCCACACCGCAAAAACCGCCATAATCTTGTCTTCCAGCGTGTAACTCAGCTGACCCATAGCCTGATCTGTGCCGGTGTAACAGCCGAGTATTGCCGAACAGTTTTCGTCCGTGCCGTCCATATCGAAGTGGTTGTTAAGCCACGTGCGCTTGGGAGTAAATATCTCTGACAGCAAATACGGATAGTACACGCGCGACCACAGTACCGCGTTTATCATGCGTTCCACCGGTGCGCCGAGATCGCCCGAACCCATTGTCTTATTCACGCCGTACCTTAGTTCGCTTGTTTCTATAAGGCTTTTAATCCTGTCAAAGCGCGGAAGCTCGGCTTCGTCCGAGTCACGCTCGTCTACGCTGGCGTACACGTACACGCTGGGCTGGCGGCGGTTGATTACAAACTCCATTATAGCCTCGTTAAACGCGCCGTTTGCCGAGTCGGACGGCGGCATGTACGACTGCGCATAAAAATACTCGCGCTTGCTCTCGTCCACCACCAAATATCTGCCGCGATACACGGCGTTGTTGTCCGTAAGCTCCACCGTACCGGGGACGACCGCCATGTACGGACTGCGCCCACGCACCACCGCGCCTTCTATTGAAAGCTCACCCGGGCAGTCGTAACAAGGATAGAATATTACGCGCACCCTGAGTTTACGCTTTGAACTGACTTGCAGGACTAGCGACCTGTCGTTTTGCCGCGCCCATTTTATGCTGAGCGGACCGGAATTGAAGTGCGCAAAACTGCCGTCCGCGGTGTTGGCGCAGCTGCTTCCCATTTTGCGAACAAAGTCATCGTTGTCCAGCCACTTTTTGCCAGAATAGTACAACACGCGCACGCCCCACATAGAGCCGTTTTTGCCCACAAGCATTGCGCCGTTGATTGCGTGGTAGTCGTACCCCACGCCCATAATGCACTTGTCGGGAAAGTTATTTTTTCCTATAGGCGGACCTTTGTCGGTCTGCTCGTAAAACTTATCGAAAAACGGCGGGCGGAACGCAAAACCGTATTCTTTATTTATATACTTCATATCCGTTCCACCTTTATGCCAATAGGTATGCATTGGACGGCAACGCCAAAACCATGTCCGTACGTGCGTTTATCTTAAACGAATTTTTGCCTACCGTCCTGTCCGGCACAAGATACACGCGCGATTTTTTGCCGAACGCAGTAAGCTGCCAATCCCCCATGCATAGCAAATCGAACATTTCGGGATTGACCGACACCACAGCCGCCGTTACCGCGCTTTCGGCAAAAACATCTATGAGCTGCGCCTTGATTTTTCTAAGTAAAAAGTTTGGCGCTTGCACGTACGCCGCACCGTGACATTCCGAACACTTGTTGAGCAAAAGAGATTGAATCTCCTTGCCCGTCTTTTTTCGCGTCATCTGCACCAGTCCAAGTTCGGTCATGGGCAGCACGCGCGTGCGCACGCGGTCGGCGCTTGTTTCCTTGCGCAAAACGTCCACAACTTCCTCGTTGTGCAAAGGGTCCTGCATGTCTATAAAATCTATTACCACCATGCCGCCGACATTGCGAAGTCTAAGCTGACGGGCAATCTCCTTGGCGGCCTCGCAGTTGGTTTTGAACACCGTTTCTTCCCTGTCGTAATCGCCGGTATATTTGGCGGAGTTTACGTCTATTACGGTAAGCGCTTCCGTGTAGTCAATTACTATGTTGCCGCCGCTTTTAAGTTCTATTTTGGGATGTAACAGCTTTTCCACTTCGCCGAGTACGCCGTACTTTTTAAGCACGTCCGTGCCTTCAATGACGGTGACCTTTACCGAACTGGCAAGGTTTTCAGAAAGATATTTGCTCAGTCGCATGGCAATTTCGCGGCTGTTGCACACGATTTCGTCCACGGTGGAATTGAACAAATCCCTGACCGACCTGAAGATAAGGTCGCCGTCGCTGAAAAGCCTGTCCACGCCTTCGGTGCTATTGAACTTTTCCAGAATATTGGCGTACAGACCGTTAAAGTATTTAATTTCATCTATTATGTCCGACTTGGGCGCGTCCTTTGCCGCCGTGCGCGCAATAAGTCCGCAATTCGGCATAGGTCTGTTTTTTATAAGTAGCTCGGTAAGCTTTTCGCGCGTACTCTCGTCGGATATTTTATTGGACACGCCTATAAAGTCAACCGTCGGCATAAAAACGATGTACCGCCCGGGGATAGAAAGGTTGGCGGAAAGCCGCGCTCCCTTTGTTTCAGTGGGCTCCTTTACAGCCTGAACTAGCACGTAATCGCCTTCCGACACGTCAAGACTGGTGGGAATCTGACCTGAGCGAAACAGCGACGTGCGGTTTTCCAGCATGTCGGACGCCGCCAAAAAGCCGTTTTTTCGCGTGCCGATATCGACGAACGCGGAAGAAAGCCCCGACAAAACATTTACGACCTTTCCTTTGTAAATGTTGCCGGTGATGAGTTCCGTGTTTCTGTCTTCTACGTAAAACTCTTCAAGCACCCCGTCCTCTAATAGAGCGACGGAGCACATATACGGTTCATAGTCAACGAGAATTTTACTTTTCAAAACGACCTCTTGCGGTAACAATGCGTATATCGGCAAGCTAAATAGTTTTCACCGTATAATATTGTACTACAAAATTTGCCGTTTGTCTACTTCTTTTTTAGAACAAGTAAAAAGAAAACTCTATTATATGTATTTTGCTTTTGCGGAAATAAAACGATGAACTACCTTTCATTCTTAATTCATCATTCTTAATTCCGAATTTTCTCCACGCTTTCCGAATAGCCGTATTTTTTTACCGCATCTATAAGCTGCGTTTCGGTAAATCGGCCATGTTCATTCATATTGTCGTCCACCACGGTGAACTCGGTGTATCTGTCCGGATCGAGCGCACCGCACACGTCGGCAAGTATTGCATGACTTGACACCGCGTAACTGCGCATTTCCAGCGGAGTTTTTAGCCGCTCCGCCCTGTTGCCCACCGCAAACAACGCGCGGTACCGTGCGCGGTCGTCCGGAATAAAAGCGGATACCGTCATAAACAATCCCACGCTGAGTAAACACAAGTTGAACGAGCCGAATGCAGACAAAATAAACAGCGCGACAGCGATTAGTCCAAACACTATGGACACAATGCGCATAATCCGGTACGCATTTTTTCGCTTTACCCTGCCCGACAAAACCGCCAGCAGAACCCTGCCGCCGTCAAGCGGATAAACCGGCAAAAAGTTGAACAGTCCTATATACACGTTACAGAAGCAAAACGCCTGCGTAAACATATACGATGACGGCAAAAACCACCACACAGCCGCTATCACCACCGCTATAAACAGATTGAAAATCGGTCCCGCCAATGCGATAAGCACTTCGTGCTTGGGTCTTAGATCGACGTCGCCGCAAAGCGCCGCGCCGTACGGCATGAGTTTGATGACGTTTAGTTCGTACCCGAGTTTTTTTGCCACCCGCGCGTGCGCGCACTCATGCAAAAGCACGGCGGCAAGCGAACAGCAAAACTCGTACGCCATTCTTGCCGCAACAAAGTACAGCGCCATTGCAAACATTATCGGGGATATGTAAATGCGCATCTCATCGCCGCTTGGCGATTTTTTTTGCGAATGCTTCATGTCCTATCAGCCGAACAGCGTAGTGCCAAAGCTTTGTCGCCCAAACACATCGTAACAAAACACCTTGCGCAAAACATCGGTCATTTCGCCCGCAAATGGAAGCATGGGAAAATAATGTAAGACCAAAATCACGCCAATAAAGAGCGCGGATATGATAAGCCGCGCAAAAAAATGCTTTTTTTGTCCGCCTTGGGTGCGCTTTTTATCCTTTTTTTGCTCGGATAAATGCGAAGCGGTTACCACGCTTTCCACAATATTACAGCCGGAATACTTTTCGTCCATGCCATAATATATGATTGATTACGTGCGAATATTATAGCCAAGCGCTAATCGACGTCCGAAGTGTTGCCCACATTGTAAATGCGCGCGGCGTTGACTGTGATTTTTACCACGTACCCGTCGTCCGATTTATCCGCCGCAACGTCCAGCTTTTTTACATCCATATATTCGGACAGTAGCGCAGTAATATCGCTTTGCGCAACCTTGAGTGTGCGCTTTACCATGCCGTTGCCGTCGTTTTCTATCATTCGCGCAATGCGCTCTGAAATATCGGACATATTTAACTCCTTTTATGCAACCGCCGCCGTATTCCGCCAAAAAAGCCGCGGTAAGAAGCGGCGGGATCGAGCGGTTCGCCTGTGCCGAAGCACAATCTTTTTGCCAAAAGCTCAAACGGTTTTTTGGGTATATCCGACCTGTATACTCCGTCCGTTTCGGGTATTACGCCGTCCACTCGTGCCTTGAGTATGCGCTCTATTTCGTCCTTACTCGGGATTTTGCCTTCGGCAAGCAGGTCGCCGCGCACGCGGTTTACCACCACCGTGGGCGGAATCTTGTACGAACCGAGCAGAGTAATAACCTTGTTGGCATCGCGCAGTGCGCTAATATGCGGTGTTGTTACCACAAGCGCACTTTCGCACGCGCCCACCGCACGGTTAAATCCGGCCTCTATACCCGCCGGACAATCCACCAAAACGTAGTCAAACGTTACGGCAAGGCTGTTTAGTATAACCTTTATGTTTTGCGCCGAAACCCTTTCGCCCAAATACCCGTGCGCGGACGGCAAAAGATACAGATTGCGCCCGCACTCCACAAGCGCCTGCCGCACTCGGCATTTGTTGTCTATTACGTCCGCAATATCGTAAACAACGCGGTTTTCCTTTTCCAAAACCACGTCGAGATTGTTCAGCCCGAAATCGGCGTCAATCAGCACAACGCGCTTGTTTAGTTCCGCAAGCGCCTTGCCCAAACACGCCGTAACAGTCGTTTTGCCCACGCCGCCCTTGCCAGATGTAATGACTATGCTCTTCATCATAAAAAGTATAGTACCGCGCAAAATAAAGCGCAAGCGGAAATTTGTTCGCTTTTGTCGCAAACAAATAAAAATTTTATCGATTATAAATTATTTATACTTATATATTAAAAAGGCGTGCACGTACAATACGCGCACGCCGACAGTTTAAAAATTTTATTGATGAGAGACTATATCGTATAATAACTCGTCGTCCGAAAGGAGCTTGCCCCCGCCAAGTACGGTGGCATATTCCGCTTCGCCCGAGATGGTTACTTTAAGCCGTAAAAGCTTTTCCAACATGGGCTTGAGCCCGGGGATTTTTGCGCAACCGCCCACAACGTTTATGCCTGTGCGCTGGATTTCCGCCGCGACCGTGGGGGTGCTTGCGTTGATAACGCTTTCCACCGCGTCGGAAATATTCTTGTAATAATCGTACACAACGCCGTACAATTCGTGCGCGGCAATCGATTGAGTGCGTATGTTTTTGCTTTCCACGTCTATTCCGCTTACAGTCGTGGTTGCGCAATCGTTGCGGATAAGGCTGCATACCCTTTCCCTTACGTCTCGGACAACCGTTCTGCCGATGTTTATTTTGTACTTGCCGCTGACCCTATCCATAAGCGCGCGGTCTATCATGTCCCCGCCTATGTTGATGCCGTAGCCCGAAACAATTCCGCAAAGGCTGAGTATGGCTATTTCCGTTACGCCGCCGCCGATTGTGGTGATTATTCCGCCGAAGTTGGATGATACCGGCATGTCCGTGCCGATTGCGGCAAGAATAACCGAATTTACCATTGTTATTTCGTCTATGCCGGCGCGCATCAAAACGTCCTCGTACATCTCCCTGTCCGCGACGGTGACGCCCATGGGCATGCCCAAAATACATCTGATACGCGGCTTTATCAGGTACGACTGCGGCAGAATCTTGGATATGAATTCGGAAAGCATATCGGCGCAAGCGTCGGCGTCCTTGATAGTGCCGTCCATTATCGGGCAAACGACTTTGGTCTTGTCCGGCGCTTTGCCTATCATGTAATATGCTTCGCTGCCTACGGCGCGCATGCGCTTTTTTCCGCCGTTGTCAAAATAAGCGATTACGGACGGCTCATGCAAAACAATGCCGTTGCCCGATACAAAAATCGATGTGAACGACGTTCCCAAATCAAGCGCGATATCCATTTTCGCCATAAATCAAATTCTCCTCGATAAGTTTTTCCGTGAGTTTTACAGGCAGGCCGACAACATTATCGTAATCGCCGTCCACCGCCACAATAAGCGGCTTTATTTGGCTGTCGTCTATGTTGTACCCGCCCGCCTTGTCGAACGGCGCGCCGCTCTCCACATAATTATACACCAAATCTTTATCAAATGCACCAAAAGTGACGAGTGTTTTTTCGATTTTTTCTATAATTTTACCGTTTACGGCAAAATAAACGGCAGTCACTACCTCGTGAGTGTTGCCGCATAACGCCTTGAACATACGCACCGCTTCTTCAAATGAGTCCGGCTTGCCAAACACTTTGTCGTTTAGCCCCACAACGGTGTCAAATGCCAAAACGGGTAATTCGGTCATTTTTGCCGCACACTCACCCTTTATTTTTGCGTTTGCCTTGGCTGTGTTTTCCGCACCGCAAAGCGTGACTTCCTTCGCGTCGGTGGGCATAAATATCGGATTGACATATCCAATCTTTTGTATAAGCACACGGCGGCGGGGTGACGCCGTGGCAAGCACAATATCAAAGGATTTCAAGGTTTTTCTTGTACGCTTTGGCAAAGTCTGCGCCGGCGGACAATGCGTCCTTTATTTCCAGCGAGCAATCGCCTTCCACTTCGGTCTTCATTATTACCGAATCGCCAAGCACGTCGCACGTGATTGCCTTGACCGAGCCCGACATCGAGCGGTCAAGCGAGTCCGCTATTCTGAGTATTACCGCAAGCCGCATGACGGCTATAAGGTCCTCTTCCTGCACTATGCCGGCATACTTTTTCCACTCCGCGTACGAAAGATCGTCCAAATCGTGCGCAAGCACCACAAACGCCGCCAGCACCAAATCACGGTGGGATACGCCGTACAGATTGGAATTCATAATCGAGTAGTTGGAATGCTTGTAGTTGTTGTAAAAGCTTATTCGCCCGCCTGTTTCGTGCATGAGCGCCGCTATGCGCAGTACGCGCACATACTGGCGCGGCAATTTGTGCAACACGCGCAGCTGCTTATACAGCTGTATGGCTAGGTTGCAAACATGCTCGGCATGGGCGATGTTAAGATTGTAATAGTGCAATCGTGTATATACCGAATAGCCCAGAATGTCGCTTATCGGCTTTTCCAGCGTGATGGGCACGGTGTGGTTGAACATGAATCCTTCCCTTATACCCGAGCCGGACACCACTATGTCGTCGAAATCGGTACAGTCTAGCAAGCTCTTTATGCACGAGAGTGCCGCGCAGAAAATATCGGCGCGCTGAGCGGAAAGTCCTTTGATTTTGGAGCGCTTTTCCACATCCAAAATCTTTATCATGTCGTACACCTTGTTAAACGTATCCACGCCGATATGATAGTTGTGCACCATGGCAAGCGGATACTTTTCTATACGCTGGACTATGTTGGCTAGATTGCGGAACGATCCGCCCACGCCCACAAGTCTGTATTCGGGATCGAGATTTTTAAGCCACTCCACTCCCGCAAACTGGTCGCGCATGTACGTTTCTATCATCTGCGACTGCTGAAGCGGTGTGGTGTTTTCGTTGAACAGCGAAGAGAGTGTCATCGTACCTATGGGAAGGTTGACGCGGTTGACAATCATTCGCCTGTTGTACTGTATAAGCTGCAAGGACGAGCCGGATATATCCATTATAACGCCCTTGGGAATCTCCAAAGAATTGATTACGCCGTAATATATTTGCGTAGCTTCCTGCTCTTCGCCGAGCACGTCCATTTTAAACCCGCAAACGGTATTTACTTCTTCCAAAAAACTGCGCTGATTTTTGGCTTTTCTTACGGCGTTTGTGGCAAACGCATAAATCTTTTCCACATTATTGGCATCACAAAGTTTGCGGAACATTTTGAGCGTTCTCACTGCCTGCGCAATTCGTGCCTGCTTAAGATATCCGTCGCGCTCCATATCCTGCGCCAGTCTTACGGTTTCCTTCAGCTCATCATACACAACAAAATAGCCGTCGTCTATTACATGTGCCAAAACCAGCCGTGCGGAATTGGATCCCAAATCAATGATAGCGATGTTGTTCAAAACCGTTTCCTTTAAGCAATATAAAAATGCCCATTTTGATTTATACACAAATTATAACATACATTTCAACCATTGTAAAGGGGGTATTTTGCATAAATTTAAATATTTTTTTTGTAACTTTTAGCTAAATTTTTCTATCCACGACTTTTTTGGATAGGCAAAGGCCATCCTTTTAGACAAAATACGACAAAACCCTTTACTTTTTTTTGTACACGTGATAAAATATAAGGTATGGCAATCAGTAAAAAAATAAGATACATAATCATAACGATTTTACTTGCAGTCGCATCGGCAGTGGTGGCGGCTTTTATCTTGCCGTCGGCCTCGGTCGCAGCCGAGCAAGCAAACTTTTGCGCGCTCTCGCCTATCAAGACGGAGAAAGATGACGTAACCTACTTTTGCTTTGACAATCCGCTGTCTGTTTTTGCTGACGGCGATGTCAACTTGGTCGTCGGAAAGAGCGGTATCTACTATATTTCCGACAACTCCGAAAGCGGCAAAAAGGATATTTGGGTCAAAAACGTTCCCGCGGACAAGGTGTACCGCCGCACAACGCACTTAAACAACTCCGAATACCTGATAGCGCTTAACGACGGAAAAATCGCCGTAATCGGGTCGGATGACCAAGCCGTAAATTTTGAGCCGAGCGGCGCCATCGGCGACATAACCGACTTTGCCGTTTCCGACGACATGCTGTACGCCGTTACATCCACGCAACTGATTGCGGCTTCCCTTACGTCGACCGGCATAGACGAGAGCGATACGTATGTCGCTCCCCTTGTATCGATCAGTCACTCTACGGTAAACGCCAAAAAGATTGCCGTCGCAAAAGGCAGAATTTACATTTCCGTAAAAGCTGTGTTCGGCAACAAGTGGGACGTGTGCGCCGCAGACGTGACCGCCGTTTCCGCTTTAACATCTTGCCGGCTTGATACCGTACTCAATCAGTCAAACGAAATACTCTCGCTTACTGCGTCTGCCGAAAACGATGTAATCTACGCGCTTACCAGAAGCGAGATCGTAGGCTACATCCCTACCGTCGGCGGCGGACTGTACAGACGTTACGTCGCGGAAGGCAGCGACATTACAGATATCTATGCGTACGGCGACAGCTTGTTTACGCTGGACTCGCTTAATGCACTCGGTGTTATGGACGGAGATTTATCGACCGAACGCGTGATTGCGGCTTCGGCAGGCGCCGACAACGGATTATTCAACGTTCCGTACGGCATTGCCGCCAAAAATTCCACTCTGTACGTTGCCGACACCGTTAACAACCGCGTGGCAATATACGACAACGGCGGAATACGTTATATCGACCGCGAGTTCCGCACACCGGTATCGGTCGCGGCGGATAACGGCGGTACCATTTATGTCGCATATGACGACAACAAAGTGGGTATCTTCCGCAACAACGCTTACTCGTCATACGATGAGATAACCATAACGTCTGTCACGCTCGGCAAAATACGCCAGATTGCTGTGGATTCGGCAAAGACCTTGTTTATACTCTCCGACACCGGACTGTGGAAGGTGGAGCGCGATTACACTCCCCGCCGCATAACCACCGAAGCGTACACAGCGATTACGCTGAGCATTGGCAAAAGCAGACTGTACGCACTGGGCGACAACGGTGTTGTTATGCTGGACAAGTCCACCGGCGAGATATTAGACCGCCGCGCGGTGCAAAGCGGCGCAATTTCCATCGCCGTCGACCTAAACGACACGGTTTTTGCGCTGTTCCGCGACAAGATAGTAAGCGTGATAGCGTCGGACGCTTCCACGGAATATGCTTTGACGGTAGACGGCGAACCGTATACCTTGGGCGACCGCATGGGTCAGATACTGCTGTGCTTTATGGAAAACGGCTTAGACGGTGAACAAAACAACAATTACGCCATAGTGCTTGACACGCTTAAACACCGCATGTTCAAAGCGGACGGCAATGCGCTTAACGCGCGGTTTGTGGACTATTCCTACCAATCGCCCGATATTGTAGGCAGCACCGACGCGGTTGCGGCGCAATCGGGCATAGTGCGCAAGGTGCGGTTTGATACACCGCTGTTTGATTACCCCATAGAAACCAAATCAAACTACACCGTGCTTAGCGGCGAGTATGTGATTTTGCCCGATTTCAGCATTATAGCGCCGAGCTACGCACCCGATGAAACGCCCGAATTTGCGCTTGTTTTGATAGACGATGTGCAAAACAACCGCCTTATTCAAGGTTATGTATACAGGGACGCGCTTACAGAGCCGCTTGAGTATTCCGCTCCCCCGTCCGACATTTGCACGGTAACCGGTCAGCTCGGCACGATTGTGTATAAATGGCCAAGCCGCAACTCCAAGGCTGTGGACGGATATGCCGAAGTAGCCAAAAACTCTAAATTTATCATGCTCGACTTTGTAAATCCGTTCCGCGACGGCTACGGCTATTATTGGTACAGAATAAAATTGGACGACAGCGGAAAAGAAGGATATGTTCCGGCTGTAAACGTGAGCACAATAGACTATCAGCAAGCCAACATTCTGCCCGACTACAACGCCGAAATAATCGCGTACAAAGGCAATAAAATTGCCAAAACGTACAATAAGACTTCCGGCGGCAAGTACGTAGAAGTCCCCGACATCACCCTTAAAGCAGGTACAAAAGTGGAAGTAGTAGGCGCTTACGACTCGTCCGAGCGCTATACAAAAATCAAATTTTTGGACGAAAAATCGCACAAAACGGTAACATGCTATGTGGAAACCGTGCATATAAAATACACCGGCATAAACATTGTGCTTATTGTAGCGCTGTTGGTTATTTCTATCACCGTGATTTTGGCTATAATAATCGTTTCCAGAGTGTACTACACAAAAAAGAAACGGTTAAGCCGCGACGAAGAAATCCGGAATTCGGATTTTTAAATTCGGTTACTTTACTTTATAGGATAAAAAGGGAGCGCTATAACGCTCCCTTTATTTTAAATTTTTTTACTTATTTTTAATTGTTCATTCTTAATTTTCTTCGTCCGAGGTGGAAGCTACTTCGCTCTCCTTTTGCATAAACTCCACCGCACCGATGGAAAACTCATATGCTGTGCGCACTTCCGTTTCCCCGCTGTCAAGGCGTTTTGTGTACTGTCTGGACTGAATACGGCCGTAAACGTCCAGCTTTTGCCCGACGGGGGCGTTTTTTATAAGCCGCGCGTTCTTGCCCCACGCTATGCACGGAATGTAGTCCGATTTGGCGTAAGCACGGTTTACGGCAAGCAGTACGTCGCAGATTTCCCTGTTAAACGGCGTGGTACGGTAGATAGGCGGTTTGCAAATATACCCGATAAGCTCCGCCGTGTTTGGATTTACCTCGTTTATCGGCGGGTTGATCTCGCGTGCGAATACGCTGAGTATAAGCCGCGAACGCTCGCCTTCCGGACGGTTAAAGCTGCGGAACTGGCCGCTGACCGATATGTAATCGTTCTCTTTTAAGTTTGCTATCAACCCTTCCGCCGCAGTGATCGGTATCACGTCGAGATGCTCGGAAAGACGCGGCACGTTCAGCTTGAACTCGTAAAAGCGCTCTCCGTACAGATCGTGCGAATACTCTATGTCGGAGCCTATCCGCCCCTGCAAAAACACGGAATTGGTTGATTTTTCGTTTTTCATTAAAGTTTAACTCCTTGATTGTCTACCCGTATGATCGATTGTATAGTTGTCTTTGTAGATTAGATCGCCCACAGTCTTAAACTTAAAGCCCTTTGCGCGCAGTCCGTCTATTATTGCGGGAAGCGCTTCCAGTGTGTGCTTGCCGTCGTTGTGCATAAGCACGATACTGCCGTTTCGGCACTTGCCCACTACTCTAGACGCGATTTGCTCTTTGGAAATGCCCTTCCAGTCAAGCGAGTCAACGTCCCACTGTATGGTGTACAGCCCTTGATCCTTGGCGACGTTTAACAACGCGTCGGAATAATCGCCGTACGGCGGACGGAATAAGTTGACCTTTCGACCCGAAATGCTCTCTATAAGCGACTTGGACGTGGAAAGCTCCAGTTCCATCTGACTTTTGGAAAGCTTGCTCATGTACGGGTGCGTTGCGGAGTGCGTGCCGATTTCTATTCTGTCGGATGCGGCAAGCTTTTTCAGCTCGCTCTCGTACTTTTCCGCCCAAAAGCTGACCAAAAAGAAGGTAGCGCACGCGTCCTTTTGCTCCAGCGTGTCCAAAATGCCAAGCGTTTTGTCTGCGCCCCACGCCGCGTCAAATGTTAGCGCAACCGCCTTTTCGTCCGTTTCCACCGAGTAAATAGGCACTTTTTTGGGACTTATGTTGCTGTATATAGCCGCCGCTCCCGTGTAGTACACGCCTGTTATCGCCAGCGCAAACACCACCGCCGTCAGTACGGCTATAATTATCGTCCGTCGTTTGACAACCAAAAACCTCATCGGACATCTCCACTATAACATGATATTTCATGCG
>JAFLVI010000033.1 GCA_022508405.1 Clostridiales bacterium | reverse complement strand
GCGCGCATGGTTCGGGACCATGAGGCCGCGAGTTCGAGTCTCGCCACTTCGACCAAAATAAACGACCGTCAAAAAGACGGTCTTTTATTTTGGTCGAAACGGATACGAGACTCGAGTGCGCCGAGATTAAGCAAAATAATCAAATAACTTAAAAAGAAATATAAATATCGGAAATCATAAAAGATATTTAGCGCACAGTTCGCTAGCCGCTTGGCGCTTGCGTCAAAGGCCGCCCGCGCGGTTTGCGGGCATTCTCGCCACTTCGACCAAATGGGTAAAAACCCACATAAAAAGACTATCCTTAACCACAGGACAGCCTTTTTTGATGTCTTTTGACCACTCGACACTTAAAGAAAAATAGTTTCATGCATGTTTTAGTGTCAAAATCAGTGTCAGCCTATTTCGACTTCACATCCAAAAGCACAACCGGATCGTAGATATCGGAATATCCAAGCACAAAGTATGTGATTCCGTCGGCAAAGATCGAGTTTAACGGAACGTCTTTCAGCGAAACCGAAATTCTTTCGAAGTTTAACGAAACACTAAGCAAAATACTATCTTCGATTTTAAAGCTTAATATTGTTCCGTCAAACGTGATGTCTATACGATCGGTTTTCGGCGGAATTTTTAAAGTAGCGTATGACGCTCCGTCTATACACACGACAATCACACTATCCGTTGTTGCGGTATAGCTTGTGCCGTCATAAATAATCCCGTTGTCTGTAACGGTTATTGGCAAGCCATTGTACGCCCATTCGTCGTTATATATGTATAGCTCGCCGAGAAGAGCACCGTCATAGTACATTTTGCCATCGGAGATTTGTATTGCGTGCATAGCGCTGACGTACACGCCGGCAATATCGGGCAGAATTACGAGCGTGCAGTCGAGTATGCGCGGGAGAAATATATCCGAGAGCACCGCAACCTTAACGGTATGCCTGCCAAGCTCGGTGAATTGCTTTTCGGCGGAAAGATACACCACAGGCACGGAAAACTCAAATCCGTGCGGTTTGCCGTCATAAGTGCGGTATTGATTATCTAAAGTTATTGGATTTTCGTCACGCACGGATAAAGAAACCGCAACGTTCGTAATTTCCGATGTTTGCTCAAAGGCTTGTTCAAAGCATAAATCAACATAGTCGGAAACTTCGCCGCTTTCACAATAGTTGTAATTCGGCACGGAAAGGATAGCGTTTCCGTCAAGACTGATTATAGCGTTATTGTCCGCAAACGATATAACAAGCTTGCCGGACGGTTGATAACAAAAATAGAGCGTCCTGTCCGAAGCAATAATTTTATAAACGCAGTCGGAATCGGATAACAGGGTAAAGTATAATTCTTTATAGTGCAAGATGTTATTTGTTACGGAAAAGCGTTCGCTGCCTATATATCCCGTTCCGGCAATGTCCGAAATAACGGTGTTTTCTTTAGATAGGACAACAACGCCGTACGTGGAATTGAAGTATCTGCCGTACACGTTGGGGAAGATTGTGACAGTGCAAGACGCTTTGTAATCGCCGTACGGTCTTTCCACGCGGTAAAAAACGGTGTATTCGCCCACGTCGGTAAAATACGGAACGGCGGACGAAAAGGACAATCCGTCTACGGAATAAGTAACGGCGTCTGTGCTTAACACACCGGAAATAGATATTGAATGCGGCTGCCCGTCATATACTACCGCTACATCGGCGGCGTAAATTCCGTCCAGAACGGTGGGCAAAATAGTGATTGTGGCAAAAGACGACAACGAGTTATAGCCTTTTCGCGTTACCTTATAGTAAATCTTGTACACTCCGACGTCGACAAACGAAGGAGAAGTCGACGAAAAGGAGATGTTGTCCGTTGAATAAAGGACGGTATCGGTGGATAGTGTGTTTAATATGGAAATGGAATGCGGTCTGCCGTCATAGGTGACGGAAACATCGTTTGCAAAGACATCGGCAATGTCGCGCGCGGTTGTTTTCTTGTCCGAGCATGCCAAAAATCCCGCAATACAAAAAAAGACGCAGAGCAATAAACCCCCGCGACCAATTATGTGACGAATAGATGTCTTTGGTAACATACAAATATTTTAACTCTATGTACTTTTTTCTGTCAACAATTTTGTGGCTTTTTGTGGAGCGTTTTTAATTTTTTTCGGTTGTTGGAAGTTGTCTATGTTTTTACCGGCGATTTCAAAACATTAGGAAAAGATTAGAAATGCAAAATATCGGGGGATTTTGTTGTATTTGGGCGAGAAATTTGCTAAAATACATATATTATAATTATTGTCAAACAGTTGTTGGAGATTATATATGAAAAAGCATACTAAACTAATCGCCGTGGCAATGAGCGGAGTGATGTCGCTATCCGTTTTGGTCGGGCTTGCCGGCTGCGGAAACGACAGGTATTCATCGAAAACGATGGAAGAAGAGTTTGGCCCCGGATTGGCGCTGAGCATTATGGGTAACGACGCATTTGCTTGGAACGCCTTTTCCGCCACGCCGTACGAATCATTCGGCTATGCCGGCAAGAGCACGCCTTCGTGGTATTCGTACAACGGCAGAATGAGCAAGAGCGATATAAGCTCGGCAAACTATGCTTTCGATATGTACTACGACGAGCTAAAGCATTACAATCTTTCCGACCTTAACCGTTCCGCCGCGATTACTTACAGGTCTATCGCGTACATTTTGGACACCTATCGCTCGTACTACAAATCCAAGTATGTCGGCGAATTCGATCTTTTGGGCGGCTCGTATATAACAAGCGAAGGCGGATATGTTGCCGACTTTGCCTTGTCGTTTGAAAACTTTGAATTCCGCAACGAAAAGGACGTAAACGCGCTTCTTGCGGTTACAAAAACCACAGACGAAGCGTTTGCCACATATCTGGAGTATGCGGGCGACTGCGACGAAGCGGGATATCCCTTGTACGACTACACGGTAAAAGCCATGCGCGACTATCTGATTGACGTGTACGAAAAGGGCGACGACTATTATCTGTTTGACGTTGCTGAAAAAAAGATAGACGGCGCCCAATTTTTGACATCGGAGCAAAAGAACACGTATAAAAATTCCTACAGAGCCGCGCTGCTAAACGACTACATGGAAGGCGTAAAATCGCTGTATGACGGGCTGGCCGATTACACGGGCAATGTGGAGACCGTTACAAAAAGCTATCTTGCAAGAGCGGGCGCGGCGGGCAAGGCGTACTACGAATGGCTGTTCCGCCAAAAGACCGGACTGAAAAGCGCAAACATTGCTAACATTTACGGCGAACTGTATAACGCTTATACAGACTATATGTCAAAACGGGATAGTATACTCGAAGAAATGGACGCGCTTCAAAGCACCGATCCCGCAACATTCAACGATTTTCAAGCATATCTCGACGGGGACAAAGTTTTGCTCGGGCTTACCGATCCCGCGGCGATACTGGCGTACTTAAAGACGGCGGCTAAGGATATTGTGCCCGATTTAAAGACCGATCCCGATATAGGCTTTAAATATATGGACGATACTGTTTCGGAAATCACCAATGCGCTCGCGTATTATATGCGCACGCCCATAGATCAAAAAAATTCACGCGAAATGATAACGCTTAACGCGTATCAAATGGAGAAAAATCCGTCCGAGCTGCTCACGACAATCGCGCACGAAGGATACCCCGGGCACCTTTACGCTCACGTAAACGCAAAGGAGCGCGGCACGAGCCTGATGTCCACCTGCGCAAGCTGCATAAGCTTTTCGGAGGGCTGGTCCAACTACGCCGAACTGGTCTTGCTGGACAACATAGCAAAGACGGCGGACAAGGCCACCGCAAAATTCTGCGAGTATACCAAATATCAAACCTTGGCGGGATATATAAACATGGTGCTGTTTGACATGAATGTCAATTACTTCGGCATGACCGCAACCGAGCTTGGCGGCAGCTACATGATAGAGCGGCTTATGGAGATTCCCGCGGCGTATGTTCCGTACGGGTACGGAATGTACGTAATGTACACCCTGCACGAAAAGGCAAAGAATGCGCTGGGCGCAAAGTACAGCGAGCCGGAGTTTAACGGGCTGCTTCTTGCCGAAGGCTTCGGACCCACGCTCACCCGCGCTAAGGAAATAACGGACGGTTATATCAAAAAGAAAAAATAATCCGCATATATACTGCCGCGCCGCACGTTAAATCGCGCACGGTAAAAAAGTCGAAAAAGGTAAAAAATTTTAAAAAATCTTATTGACAACCTAAAAATACTGTGTTATAATCGTTGAGCAATTTTGTGTTGAATACGAAAGTTGCGTACAAAAATCTTTTAAAGGAGCGCAGACATGAGCAATATCACGTGGCAAGACGTAGTTAATCATCTTGAAGCTACGTACAATACGAGCATGGCGGACGGCAAAGTCAAGATTGTGTTTGTGTATCCCGATCAAGATAACAGGACGCAGCTTGTATTGGTCGACCACGAGCAGCAGCCCGACAGACTTCTTGTGGAAGTGTTGTCGCGCGTAGGCGAAATCGCGGCAAGCCGTGTTCACAAAGCCCTTGAAGTAATCGGACAAAAGTATTTTGTTGCGCTGGAAAAAATGGGCGAAAAATATTACGTAAGAGTTACGCTTAACATGAAGTATATGCCGTTGTCGGAAATAGGGCCTATAGTTGAGCTTGTCGGACGCACTGCAGATAATCTGGAAAAGGAATACTGCGGCGGCGACGAGAACTAACCAAAAGGCAATATCCACAGCTTACTGAGTGCATGGGCGTATAACTGCGTTTATGCACTTTTTTGTTTTTTACGCGGCGTTTAGTCCGCAAAAATCGACTAAAACCCACACAAGGAGTTTTTCATGAAAAAAATAGAATACCGCGCCGTCAACTGGAAAGACACAGGTCGCAACCTGCAAAACCTTAGGCTAAACAATTACAACCTGCGCAAATATGTGTGCTGGCAGCTAAACGGCGACAAAAACAACTGCGAAGGCGATTGCGAAAATTGCAGGCTGGACATGGATAACCATATCAGCCAAAGCGAACTGGCGCGCGTTTTCTATTTGGACAACGAGAGCAGAATTGTCAACTGGGAAAAGGGCAGAGCACGCCCTACGGTAAGCGATTTGCTGTTTTATGCCGAGATCTGCCGTATTCCGCTCGAAGAGGTGCTTGTATTCGAGTCGAGCGCCATAAACAAAAAACAACAATAGTTTAATCGACCGTTAGGTAAATTTTCGGTCGACTTGATTGACCGAAAAAAGTAATTTGCGGACTTTTACGCGCTTTTTTGCGCGAGTCAATCGAGAACTTGTAAAATTTACAGGTTCTCTTTTGTTTTCGCAAAACATCTGCAACAACAACCGGCAAACGGCATTGAACTTGCGCTTATCTTCCTGCTACACTGTTTATGGGGGAAGGAGGGCGGCAAAAACAAACAACCAACCGATTTTTCAACGCGGGCAATCCGCAAGGAGAAGTGAATTATGAACGAGAGAGAAAAGTTTTCATGGGAGTATTCGCTCAACCGCAACACCGTCAACATTTTCGGTGTTGTTGACACGAATATGGCGGAACTGGTTATAGGCCAGCTACAGTACTTGGATGACAAGTTTAAGACAAACGACGTCCCGCCTTCCGAGCGCATTATCACGCTGCAGATTAACAGCCCCGGGGGCAGCGTGGCGGACGGGCTTGCCATTTACGACACAATGAACTACATAGACGCCAAAATCCGCACGGTCGGATTGGGCATGTGTGCCAGTATGGGCGCGTTTTTGCTGTCGTCCGGAACAAAGGGGATGCGCGCGGCAACCAAAAACTGCGAAATACTTATTCACCAGCCCATCGGCGGGGCAAGCGGACAAGCAAGCGATATTATTATCGCCGCCAACCACATCGAGCGCATGCGCGCACGGCTGAACAACATTCTTGCCGCCAATACCGGCAACACCGTAAGAAGAATCAAAAAGGACACCGACCGCGACACCATTCTTACCGCCGTCGAAGCCAAAGCCTACGGGCTTATCGACGCGGTAATAAGCAAAACCGGCGACTGACAGCCAACACGAAAAAAGGGAGGTTATCATGCTTACCAACAGAAACGAATTACTTTTGCAGGAATACTTTTTATTCCGCTGCGCACTGGGCAAGATTGTTAAGGATAATAAACGGATTTTCGATACGCTTAGCAAAATTTTTCTTATTGACGGGAACAGCGCGGACAAGCTGTTTGCGCTTACCCAAAACGACATTGTGTGCGACGTAAATACCCACGCCGACTACATGCGCTTCTGCCGTATAAAAAAGTATGTGGCGGATGGCGGCGGCAGTGACGATATTCCGCCCGATATAGACGACGTTATTGCCGTAAAGGGCGGGGCGCTGGAAAAAGCAACCGCGCTCAAGCTGGACGGAACTCGGCTTACCGAGGCGGCTGTTTTCCGCAAGATTACGGACGGCGCGGCGCGCGGCACGGTTGCGGCGCTACGCATACTCGGCTTTATCTTGTGCGAAGGTATTTACGTAGACCGCGACGTCAATGCCGGCATTAAAAGCTTGGAAAAAGCGGCGCAGTGGAACAATGCGGAAGGCATACTCGCAGCGCTGTACTACAATCAAAACGGGCGCGCCGTCAACATCAACCGCTTGCATACCGTTGCGGACGGCACGGTATACCGCTCGTTTACCGCTGCCGCCGAGCTCGAGTACGGCCGCAAAGCGGACGGTACGGTATTTGAGAGCGTTTTGCTCAACAAGGCGTTTGCATTGGGCAAGCTTACGCCCGATACATACGCGGCGCCGTACGCCAGAATAATCTTCAGTATTGTGCTCAGCCCACGCGACAAGGAACACACAATGTTTTCCAACAGCGAACAGGCTATATCTGACATAGGCGATTTGCCGCTCAAGCTGCACGGCGAGGTGGGCGCGCCCGACTGCGCGGCGTTAGCCGAAATTCCGCTTGTTCGGCAAAAGGCGCACGACCGCATACGGCGTTGCCTTTTTAACAGCGATCTCATGCGCAGGTCGGAGTTCCGCCCGCTGTGCGTGTGTTCGGACTCGCAATACGTGCGCCGTCTATACGCGCGGTTTATCCGCACGGCGTTTATAAAAGCGCACGTGGAATTTATAGACGTGGCGGGACTGGACGCGCACGACCTTCAGCCCAGCGGAAAAAACATATTTGTGCGCAGCTGTGACGAGGACGCTGCCAACGTGTACCTTATGTCGTTTGCCGGCAGCATTGCGGCGGGCGTCATGCAGGCGGCGACGGAGTTTTTGCAAAGCCGTCGGCGCAAAAAGTTCAGCCTTGTCAATCCGGCAGTCGTCATAGATTTGGGCTCGGTCTTGCCCGTGTGTTTTTGCGATAAGACAAACGCTAGGGAATTAAAAAAGTACTGCGACGTGGTGACGATAGACGGCGTAACTGCGGACGAAAAGCCCACGCTGTTCAACGATATGCTGTGCACGGCAAAGCGTTTGTACGGGGTGGGGTCGGTCACTATTGACGGCGTCGCTCAGTCGAGACTGACCGACATGTCGGTGGACGGCGCGGCAAGCGCCATAGACTCGGTTGTCAAGTTTAACCGCGACAAGTCGGAAACGGTGATCACGCCCGCGCTTATTGACGAGTGCGGAGTGCGCACCGAGAAAAACAGATACGGATTCGGAGGTGACGGAGATGAAATATAGCAACAGTTTATTAAAGGGATACGAGGATATGCGGCTTGTCGGCTATGCCGACGCCGAGCTTCCCAATACCGTGTGCTACGACGAACTGCCCGAAAGGTACATGACGGGCGTGCTTAAGATGAACAGACACAAGGACGGCAAGCTTATCCAAACATACAGCGCTACGGAAAGCCACGTGGGCGTTATTGCGGCGACGCGCTTAGGAAAAACCACAAGCTACGTCATTCCAACAATAGTGTCGTTTGCGCGGCAAAAGGTTAAGCGCAGCATGATAATATCTGACCCCAAGGGCGAGCTGTACAGAAGCACGTCGCAGACGTTGCGCGAGCAGGGATACGACGTAAAGCTACTTAACTTTCGCGACTATGTTCACAGCGAATGCTGGAACATGCTTACCCCCATATTCCGCAAGTACCAAACGGCAAACAACATAGCGACGCAAGTGACCAGCTTTGTGGAGAACGGCGAATACAAATACAAGTTTTTCGGCAAAATCTACACGGACGAAAACGAGCTGGAGCGCGACGTTGTGCTATGCAGCGACATGCTTTTGGACGAGGTGGGCAACGATATAGACATGCTGTGTTCCATGTTTATCACCACGGAAAAACTGCAGGACCCGTATTGGGAGGACAGCGCAAGGGAACTGTTAAAGGCGTTTTTGTGGGCTATGCTGGAAGACAGCGACGAATCCGCCGCCAACAGAATAACGGAAGAAACTTTTTCGTTCAGCACCATACTCACCATTCTTGCGCAGTTCCGTGACGACAACGGCACTCACTACAACGACAGCGGGTACTTTTCCTCGCGCAAGGCGTCATCGCGCGCGTTGCAGCTTGCCAAAAACAATCTTTTGGAAAACGCAAGCAACACAAGAAAGTGCGTTGTTGCCACGTTCAATACAAAGATGGCGGTGTTTAGAGAGTGCGCCATGCGCCTTATTACGCGCTGTAATTCGTTCGACGTGGAAGGCATTTGCGACAAGCCCACCGCGGTGTTCATAAATTACCGAGACGAAGTAAAGGTGCATTATCAGGTGATAAGCCTGTTTGTTCAAAATGCGTACAAGTATCTGATTGAAAGGGCCAATGCGTCCGGAAACGGCAAGCTGGACGTTCCGTTCTACTTTATTCTGGACGAGTTTGGCAACTTTCCAGCAATACGCGACTTTGAAACGACCATTTCCGCGTGCGCCGGACGCAACATATTTTTTATACTCATATTCCAGTCGTACGCACAGCTTAACAGGGTGTACGGCGCAGACGTTGCGGAGATAATACGCGACAACCTTAACATGCACGTGTTTTTCGGCTCCAACAACCCCGCCACGCTTCGCGCGTTTTCGGAAGAGTGCGGGGAGTATACAAGGATATCGCCGCTGTCCGCGCTAAACGGCAACGGCGACGGCATGGAACAGTTCAGCATAGAAACAATCCCGCTTGTAACAAAAAGCAGACTTTCGCACTTTGCCGCAGGCGAGTGCATAATAACCGAGGCAAACTCGGGCTACGTCATGTTTTCCAAGCTGGAGCGGTACTACGAGTGCAACGAGTTTGCAGGCCTGCCCGAGTCGGCGGAAGCGAACTATGCGTGCAACGTAAACCCGTTTGACAAGCGGTACGTGTACCAAATAAAGCTAAGACACAATCCTATGTTCGATTAGAAAATGCAGAATGCAGAATTAGGCGTGGCAAAAGCCACGCCTTTTCCGTGTGAGATAAGGATAATATAGCCACGGTTGCATTCTATTTTTTGATATGCTATAATGATTATACGATAAACAATACTTTAGCGGAGAATAAGGAATAAAATGGATTGCTTTTTAACAGAAGAATCCGATATTGACTTAAAATCGTTTATATGCTACAATAATTGTCGATGAGATTTTCGATAGACACTATTTTTACTACGCATACGGCATTACCTAAAAACGTAGGTATTGACGAGATCGAGCCGAGTGTCGTGCTCCGTCCGTATATCAGATGCTTTTGGAAGTACAACGACAATACGGATGTGCGCATATTTCGAATAATACCAGATTGTTGTGCGGATATAATCATTCCGCTCGACGGCTCTCCGTCGATTTTTGTCGGGGTAAGCGACAAAAGCTTTATTACGCCATATATGGGGGACGTTTTCGGCATAAGATTTTATGCTTGGTCGGTCGCGCCCTTTTTGCATATCGGGCTTTCGGAAATGTTTAACGGCGCCGTGCCGATTGATTCGGTATTAAATAATTTCAGCCGCGTGCAAAACGCTATAATAGAAGCGCAAACTACCGAACAACAAGTAGAGCTTGCTGAAAAGTATTTGCTTGATCTATTTGACGGCAAATCGAGTTCTGATATTATGAATGGTCTATACTGCACGATTAAAGACAATTGCCGAGTAACGGTGAACAATTTGTCCGATTATTGCGCGGTGTCCAAACGAACGTTAGAGCGAAAATTTATAGATAGCATCGGCATTTCTCCCAAAATGATGATAAACTTATTACGCTATCAAATGCTGTGGCAAGATTGCATAAAAAGCAGATTTTCCGCTTCCGACAGCGCATATAAACTGGGTTATTATGACGAAGCGCATATGTATAACGATTTTAAAAAATTTCACGGTACTGGCTTTGGTGAGGCACGAGCCGAATATGCAATGTTGTCGCGTTTTTACAATACAGTTACAGAATAATGTCGTATAATATTTTTAACAAATATTAGAGGTGAACTATGAACGATAATGTATTTAACAAAGCGCGTAACTTTATCTACAAAAATGCGCGCCCACTCGATATGGCTTTATGGCGTTATCATTTTGAGAATGGTAGTCGGAGCGACGTAATAGATATTCTTTCTTTTTATCAAAATACCGACGGCGGATTCGGACATGCTATCGAGCCCGATTTTTGGAACCCTCAATCCAATCCGATAGCAACATGGAAGGCAATCTCTGTTCTTAAAGAAATAGGGATAGAAGCGAATGATAAAATAGTAAAGAACATTTTAAAATATTTGGATAGCGGCAGGGATTTCGAAAATGGTATGTGGTATAATACGGTTAAGAGCAATAACGATTATCCACATGCCGTATGGTGGGAATGCCAAAGCGGACAGGGTGCGCCAAGCGTAAATCCTACAATCAGCCTTTCCGGATTTGCGTTAAAATATGCAGACAAGAAAAGCGCATTATATAAAAAGGCAGTGGATATTGTAACAGATTTGGCAAGAGAATTTATATTCGCTCCTGTTTGTGATATGCATATTACACCGTTATATTTGGAGCTATACGAGTATTGCGCGGATATCGACGGTTTTGACTTGTTTGATTTGGTTGCATACAAAAAGGCACTGTATTCGGCAGTCAAAAGCACGGTTTGCACCGATACTGACAAATGGTTAAAAGAATATGTTTGTAAGCCGTCCACTTTTTACAGCAGCTCAAAATTGGTTTTCGATATATTGGATTGGAAATTGTGCAAAACGGAGGGTGAGCAATTACTCAAAGTGCAGCTTGACGACGGCTCATATAATATATCGTGGATATGGCATAACAACTATACAGAATACTACATCGCAGCTAATTGGTGGAAGTCTGCCGTTTTGCGAACGAATATGCTGTACCTAAAAGACTTAAAGATGATTTGAGGAGTTATTATGGCGGTAGTACCTAATTTTCATTTCGGTGGGAAATGCAGAGAAGCAATAGAGCTTTACAAAAAGGCTTTCGGCGCGGAAATTCTTTGTTTACTGCAATATAAGGATGCGAAAATTGAAGATTTCGATAAACCTCTTACAGACGAGCAAAAGGATTTTGTTTATCATGCGGAAATTCTTATCGCTAAGCAAAGAATTATGATGGCTGACAATATTGATATGCCTTTTGTCCCGAGCACTTCTTTGTTTTTAACTATGACAATGGAAACAAAAGAGGAAGTTATGCGGGCGTTTAACGTTATGAAAAACGGCTGCACAATAATTTATCCCCCTCATAGTACGACTTATAGTTCTTGTACCGTCAATTTTATTGATAAATACGGTTTTAGGTGGGTGATAATGACGGAGCAAACAGAAAGATAAATTTCAATTTACCGCAGAGTTGTTTATAGCGAAAATATATTTCCACACAGTTTATAACTGTGTGGCGACATAGGAGAATTGTGTAAAATGCAAAAAAATCAAGATTTACCGGAACTGCATAGCTTGTCTAAAAATCTAACTTTTCTTCGCAAGCAAAAAGGACTTACTCAACAGGAAGTATCTGCAAAGCTGAATATAACTTATCAATCATATCAGGCTTACGAACTTGGCACTTCCGCGCCGTCTTTGGTTAACTTTATCAAGCTTGCCAAGTTCTTCGACGTATCATACGACAGCCTTTTAAAATAGGGGCATAGTGCCTAATGACCGGATTAACAGTTATAACCCACACAGTTTATAACTGTGTAGTCTCAATCGCTTTTTAGGGGTGGGGGATATAATAGTAGATTGGATAGAATAAATAGTCCGCACAGTTTATAACTGTGTGGATGAGAAACCTACTTTTTTTGTGAACATCATATTAAGTCTGTTAATTCATTAAAAATCACACAGTTTATAACTGTGTGAGCACGATTATCGCTTTAGTGTTTACAATGCCTATTAAATTTGCTTTTTGTCATCGCTCAAGTGTCACTCATATTGATTATTATTCTCTATTGGAAGCGCGGCAAATGCCCGCCATTTTGTTTTTTGCAAAATGTAGTACGGCCAAGTAACAATTACTATATGAGATAATCGAAATTAAAATTTTCTTGCTTACTTCTTTTTTTCGAAACAAGGTATAGCAAAAAACCTACAGAGTCTAAAAGAACGAAAAAGAAAAAACTATCACACAAATAATCGAAATAAAGTATTCTTGCATACTTCTTTTTCCAAAAATAAATGTACGGCGATTTAAAAAATGCAATCCCTTGAATTAAAATTATCTTGCTTACTTCTTTTTTTCGAAACAAGATAGAGCAAAAAACCTACAGGGTCTAAAAGAACGAAAAAGAAAAAAACTATCATAAAACAATCGAAATAAAATTTTCTTGCTTACTTCTTTTTTAAAAGAAGTAAGCTTGACAAAATTCGCGCCTTATTGTACAATTTAACCGTATGAAAAATTACTATCAGATTTTGGGCATCAAGCCGACGGCAACCGATGCGGAAATCAAAAGCAGTTACCGTGTTTTAGCCAAAAAATATCATCCGGACGTCAATCCCGACGACGCCACGGCGGCAAGCAAGTTTGCTGACATCAACGAAGCCAACGCAGTACTTTCCGATCCGCAGTCCCGTGCGGAATACGACGCTAAGCTTCGCGAGGCAAGCGCGCCGCACCCCAGTCAGGAAGAGATTATCGCCCGCCAGCGCGCGCAGGCACAGGAAGCGGCGCGTCAGGCCGCGTTCAGGACGATGAACATGAACAACATGGGCGGCATGGGCGGCATGGGCGGACGGATGGCGCGTGCGCGCGCACAGGCACAGGCGCAGGCCAACATGGCTCAGGCACAGATACAGGCAATGGTAAACCAAGCGTATCAGCAGGGCGCGGCGGAAGCGCGTGCGCATCTTCAATCGGAAATACAACAGCTCAAGACATCGCTTGCCAAAGCGACCGCTGACACAAAAAAGATAAGGGAGTTGCAGGACAGCGAAGCGGAGCTAAAGCGCAAGCTTGCCGCGGCGGAACGTGACAGGCGCGATTTGGAGCAGGAGCTGTTCAACCGCGACCGCGAATATTCGCTTGAAAAGACAAGAATCAAGGAGTTGGAGGACGCGCTTGCGGAGCAAAACGGCAATGCGTCGCGGCGCACAAGGGGCGAAAACTCGGAACTTAAGGCCGAACTTGACAAGGCAAAAAAGACCATACGCGAACTGGAACGCGAAAATTCCGCCCTTCAGGCCGAAAAGGAAAAAATCGAAAAAGAGCAAAAAACGCTTATGGATACTTGCGCTCAGCTGGAGCGCGACAACAAGCAGTTCGACATGAAAAACTCGGCGCAAATCAAACTGCAGCAGGACAAGCGCAGACAGCTTCAGGAAGAGATTGAAGTACTGCACAAAAAGATAGCCGAGCTGACCGAAGAACTGGAAACGGTGCGTGCGGAAAACGAGCAATGGGCGCAGTACGCGCAAAGCGAAGAGTTTTTGTCCGACACCGAAAAGCGCATAGAGTCGTGGACCAAAAAGACAAACAAGGACAAGCGTCTTGCCAAACCCACGCTGTACGGCGATTTGGGCGTGCTTATTTGGGCAACGGACGAAGAGATTAAGGACGCATACGACAAGCTGTTCAAGCGGTATTCGGGCAAAGCGGGCGACGCCATTGCCGCAAAGCTGCAAAAGGTGGAAGAAGCGTACGCCGTGCTTGGCGATAAAGCAAAACGCAAGGCGTACAACGAAAGCATAGACATAACCGAAGACCGCATAAAGGAAGAGCGCAAGCTGATAGCCGAAAACGAAAAGATTATGGACGAATACCGCAACCAGCTTGCAAACAAGGAGTTTTGGCAACAGTTTGACGAACTTACCGCTTCGGCAATGGAAGGCGACGCGCAGTCGCAGTACGAGCTTGGCAGCATGTACTACTCGGGCGAAGATATAGATCTGGATTACGAGCAGGCGGTTTTTTGGTTTAAGGAGGCGGCAAAGCAAAAGCACGCCGACGCCATGTACTATCTGGGACTGTGCTATTGTAACGGCACGGGCATGGAAAAAAACGAAACGACAGGTCAAAGCTTTATAAGACAAGCCGCCAAGCTGGGCTCCAAACCCGCGCAAAAGTCAATTAAGAATTAAGAATTAAAAATGACAGGAAACGACCTGTCTTTTTTAATTAAGATTTATTTATCTGGGAAAATAGATTAGCAACGAACCTTGACCTACTGTGATTTTAGCCGGCTTGTCGGTGGTGGCATTGGATACGCCCAGCGGAAAATCGGGCGTTAGCTCCACGTTATCCAGAATGTAGCTTAGGTTTTTGTACGTAACGCCGCTTGCCGCGCCGCCGTAAGCGAAGACGGAAACTGTGCCGTGCGCGGTTTTGGGAAGCGTAATGGACGAGTTTGTTATAACCGTTGCGACGGTGCTTTCATCGACAAGAAAGCCGCGTGCGTCATACGCGTTTAGGTAGGCAAGCGTAGATATATTAGCATACGTGTGATCCGGTCTGCCGCCCGTGCCGCCGTACAGCACAAAGGTTTTGTATCCCCGTCTAAGTCCCAGCTTGACTGCCGCCAGCATATCGGTGTCGTCCTTGTCGCGGTTTAGCTTAACAACGTGCGCGGCGGCGGTCGGCATTTCGCTCGAATCGAAGTCG
>JAFLVI010000032.1 GCA_022508405.1 Clostridiales bacterium | reverse complement strand
CCGTAAAAGAGGCTGTCATAAACTTTCCGTAACTATTTACCGCTCTTTGCAAAAAAACCAAACCGATAGCAACTATGAATTGTTGCAACGCCATAGGAAATCCGACTTTAAGCGTGTTTTTTGCAAGTTTCCGGTCAAATGTCAATTCTTTAAATTTCCAACGAAAAATCGGATAGCGTTTAACCATATAGATGAAAGCCGCAACGCAGCAACCGACTTGCGATAAATCTGTTGCAAGCGCTGCGCCCAAAGCTCCGAGATGAAAAACACCTACAAATAATATATCGAGTCCTATATTTATAACTGCGGCAATAAGCAAGAAGTACATTGTCGCACGGCTATCCCCCACTCCACGCAAAACGGCCGCCACGATATTATAGCCAAACTGAAATATCAAGCCGAGCGCATATATCCTAAAATACACTACAGCCATATCCAAAATATCGGTAGGCGTATTGAGAACATATTGAAGCACGAGTCTGTTAATCAAAAGAGCAATGCCCGTGCAGAGAACGCCCATGCCAATCATCAGTAAAATGGAAGTGCAGGCGTTTTTACGCATTTCTTCGTCCTTTTTCGCCCCGAATAGTTGCGCGACAATTACGCCCGCACCGGCAGAAAACCCGTTGGCAAATGCCAGAAAAACCATCGTGAGAACTGCTGTTGCGCCGACCGCCGCCATCGCGTCCTCGCTCTCGAAGTTCCCAACAATAATCGTATCGGCAGTATTATAGAGCTGTTGCAATAAAAGCCCCAAAAATACCGGAAAAGCAAACCTCAAAATTCCTTTCCACGGCGCACCTTCCAATAATACTTGATTGCCGTTCTGTTTATTGTTCTTAATCGTCTCTTCCATAATTCCATTATACAATATAGAGACTTGACTTTGTTTCCACCAAAATGTTATAATGGCTTTTAGAAAAACTAAAAACGAGGTCATTATGTATAGCCGTGAGTTAACAACCTTTATAACGGTTGCAGATAAAGGAAGCTTTTTAAAAGCTGCCGAGGAATTATATTATACTACGCCCGCAACCGTTATGAACCGAATCAATAAACTCGAACAAACAATCGGCGTAAAACTATTCGAGCGCACAAACCAAGGAGTTATTTTGACTGCCGCAGGACGTTCGCTCTATGATGATGCAAAAAAGATTATAGACTTTTCCGATAGCGCAATAGCGCGAGCAAAGGAGATTGCAAAATCGGAACAAGCTATTATCCGTGTAGGAACATCAATCCTTCGCCCCTGTCGAACTCTTGTGGACTTATGGTCTCATATAGATGACGGAACGCTACCGTACCGTATCCAAATCGTGCCGATTGACGACGAGCCAAACAGTTTGGATACAGCTTTGCATAAACAAATAGATTGTTTCGTCAGCCCATGCGACGCGACGGATTGGAAGGAGAAGTTTAACATTCTTTTGCTTGAACAAATACCTTGCAGAATTGCAGTACCCAGAAAACACCGTTTAGCAAAGAAAACGAGCCTGTGTTGGTCGGATTTAGAAGGCGAAAATTTTATGATATTGAAACGAGGTCTTTCTCCTATTTTGGACAAGATGCGTGATGAGATACTCGCAAAACACCCGAAAGTAAAAATCATCGATGCGCCTAGCCGCTACGACACCCCTATTTTCAATGAGTGCGAGCAAAACAACTATCTTATGGAAACGCTAGATATTTGGAAGGATGTTCACCCGTCGCTAATCACACTCCCTATGGAATGGGACTATCGTATGCCTTACGGCGTGGTGTACGCCAAAAATCCATCACCTGCCGTACAGAGCTTTGTTGATATGTGTAAAATTTGAGTGAAAAATAAGATTTATATTAGTATTTATTCTTGAACATGGGTTGACTGATATTCGCCTGTACGACATCGTTATATCATGTATTGCCTTTGGCAACGTAATTCACAGCCTTCTTTTCCTACGGATTAAGAAATATATCAAACCGCCGATCATGGCTGTTCCGCCGACCGCACAGCATACGCCTACGACCACTGCAACTGTTTTGTCGTCTTTGTCTTGGTATAGATTTCCGCTTTGATTTTTGTCGTCGGAATCAGTCTGTTCGTTATTATCGTCGTTTTCGGGTTGTTGCTGCTCATCGTCCCCGTTGTCGGGATTTTTGTTATCTTCACCGTCACCGTCATCGGGATTATCCGGATCAGTCTCTTCCGGTTCTTTATCGTCATTGCCGTCGTCGGGGTCGGGTTTTTCGTTATCTTCACCGTCACCACCGTCGGGATCGGGCTGCTCGGTATCGTCTGACGTTGATTGCACCGTCAGTTTAATTTCCACAGTTGTGTTAAGATAGTTATCCCTGTCACCGCCGATATACTCGGAGTAAACGGATTGCTCACCTACGATTAGCTCTTTATCATCGTCAACCCATCTCCAACCGTCGGGTAGATTGATATCGTTGAGCGTTTTCGCCTTTTCTACATGTATTTCCCGATACTCGTCGGGCAGCTCGGGAGCAAGCGCTTTTTCTATTGAAAACTCAGTCGAAAGACTCCCAACGTACTTTTCTTCTGTTCCATCAACCTTGACGATTGCCGTGCCGAAGAAGATATTGTTCATGTAGGTTACAGTATAGTTTTCGGAAGACACCACCTTATCAAAAACTTTAAGAGTAACTTCGGGTGTATGCGCAAGCCCCGTGTAAACATAAGAGTCGCAAGAAAGTGTTATCGTTCCGCCTGAAATATCGATTTTATCCCCATCTAACGACTCCGATTGCGTTACAGTAAGGGCTCTGATGCTAAGAATGCCCCTGCGTTGCGGAGGAAGATACACGGACAAATCATTCCACTTGCCTTGGTCGTATGCGTAAGTCAAAGTCTGACCGCTGCGGTATGCAAGAATATCGTTAATAATATATCCGCCGTAAAGTTTTACCGAAACGGTAAAATAGCAGTCTTTTTTTAATTCGACCAAGTTTGTTATCGGTATAGTATATATACCCGTTGTCGGCGCTATGTAGTTTTCTGTCGCAACCAACTTGCCGCTTTTTGGTGCAAAAGCAGCTTTGTCTGAAAAATTAACAGCCGATTCGGGTACTTCGGCGTAGATTGAAATGGAAATCCGCACATTGCTTTCCGCAACACCGATGCTTATTCCTTTCAAAAATTCCTTGACGTTATCACCCTTCTGCGCCTTATACACTGCGGCGAACTCCGCCTCTTCGGCATCTCCTTCAGGTGTATAATAATTGTAGGCTGCCGTATCATACACTCTGTCCGAATAGTTGTAGCACCACTCATACTCGTCAGACGGCGCCATTTCAAACGCAGTAAGCTCAAACAAATCGGAATCGTATGAAAGATAAAAATAGCCGTTGATACAGCTCCCCGTGCCGTAGCTGTTTTTAACAATCCAGCCGCCGTCATGTGCAGCGGTTTTGCCGAAAGCGTTTACGAAATTGCTTTTATCGATGTTGTCGTCCCAACCGACGATAAAGCTGACGTGATCCTTACCGCCCGTTGCATAAAAATAATTGAAATCGGTCAGTCCCGAATGATACGCAAACGCAACTCCGCCGTATGCGGCAATAAGTTTTTTAATATTTTCCACTTTGTTTTCGCACGTAACGGCATTGCGGAGAAGATAGGACGAATATCTTTCCGTAGGTTCATCCCCGCTTTCTCCCGCCTCAAAAATGCCTTGTCCGCGCGCGGCAAACTGTGCCACCATAGAAATTGCGCCCGTGCGGTCACTTTCCGAATCGCTGACGCTTCTTTGGTTATTGGCGGTGTTAGCAAGATTGAGCGGATCGATCCATTGCCCCTTGGAAGCCTTGGCAAATTCTCTCTCGTCGAGGTCGAGATTTTGATTGGTTTTTCCGCTGAAGCCCTGTCTTAAAATATTTGTTTCCATTGCCGCAAGCGAACCGTACACCCAACACAGATTGGTACTTCCTTGATCCTTTACCGCCGTCACAATATCGTAATCTCGGCTGTCGTACTGCGACCAATCCGCGATTTGACTTACGGGCACCTGTCTCAGCATTGCAAGCGAAGTCACTTCATCGCGCGTCCAAACATGCTCTGTTTCGGCACGGGCGTCGTGTTTTAAAATCGCGAACGCCGAAAGAGCGACGGTTAACAGAAAACAAATCGCAAAGATGAGTTTAACTATTAAGTTTTTGCGAATTCGCAACGTCATTACAACCTCGGAATGTTTTGTCAACTTATTACAAATAGCGGCGTTTTTCAGGAAGAATCGCGGGCATCTGAACAATTTGGACGGATGCGGTGTCTGTCGTTTGCGGTGTCGAAAACAGATTATTCTTTACAAACTCATTAAATTGAGACGCGTGGTTGCTTCCGGTAACCGATTCAAACACAAGTCCGCCGCTGTCTATAAACACATTGAGCGGATATGCGAAGCACCCGAACATCTTGCCGAACGCGTTGCCGATATCATGCACAATATAGAAACTGTCCGGAAAGTTGAATATGCTTTTAGCGCCGCTTGCAATTTGGTCGACACTGTCTCTGCCGTTAAAGCAGATGACGGCAACGTCGTATTGTTGGGCTACGCGAACAATCGTAGGAGCTTCGATCTTGCAGTTATAACAATCATTGTAATAGAAGTTGAGCCAAACAAGTCTCTTTTCCTTCAAGAGCTCGCTAAGCCAAACCGTTTTGCCGTCTATTGTCGTGACCGAAAAATCGTTGAGCACGGTGTTCTTTTTGTCACCGTCTGTCATTGCGCCTGTCCCCAAATGAGAATACAGGTGCATTGTTACCGTCGGGTATTTGTCGGGCGTGTCGTAAGGATATATGCCGTCGTTTTCCGAAATAGTGTAGCTGTCGCACTCAAAGCCCTTCGGTAAATCGTTAACTATGGAAACTGTGTACGTGCCGAACGGCAGTACCTTTTCGAAAATGTGTTCCTTGTCTCCGTTTCCGAATACAAAGGTCGTAACAACTGCCACTCCCTTCTCGTTGATGATTTTGATCATAGGATTGTACGTTGTAGGAATAAGCGTTTGGTTTTCGCCTCGTACGATTTTGATGCGGAACGTAGCCTCGTTGCGCAGTTTTTCTATAACCTGAATATCGGTTTTTGAGGTGCATTTATAGTTTAAGCAGTGCCTCGACCGCACACCTTCCTCGTTGATAGTGGGCGCTCTGTCAACCGTAAATTCGGGGCTGTAATTGTGCCCTGTCGGAGCGACCTTTTCGTTATAACCCTTACTGCAAACCGCGCAAGTAACCCTATTTATTCCCTCAGATTCACAAGTCGGTGCAGTTACCGGAAGCACTTTCCCTGCGGTATGGCCGAATGCAGGTATAATCTCTCTATTGCTTGTTTCATTGCAAACCGAACATATCGCAGATTGATACCCGTCCTGTTCGCAAGTTGCCTGTTCAATTACTTCTACGCCTCGCCAGCTGTGCCCTGTTGCAGAGATTGTCTCTGTTTCCGTGTTGCCGCACCGAGAGCATGTGCGCTTTTTTTCGCCCGCCGTCATACACTTGGCAGGCGTTGTAGTCTCATACAAAGACCACGCGTGTCCGGTTGCAGGGATTATCTCCGTTTCCGCGTCACCGCACTTGGAACATGTACGCGTTTTTTCGCCCGATGTCAAACATTTTGCCTGCGTTGTGGTCTCATACGCAGACCACGCGTGTCCGGTTGCGAAAATCGGCATACTTTCTTTCTCCCCACAACCTAAGCATGTGCACGTGCGCTCCCCGTCGGCCAAGCACTTGGCAGGCGTTGTAATTTCATAGCCCGACCAATCATGCTCGATTTTATCTATCTGCTCGGTTTCCTCTGCACCGCATATAGAGCAAGATCGAGTTTTTTCTCCGACGATTTTACAAGTTGCCTTAGTCGTGATTTTGTATTCCGACCAGTTGTGCCGTGTTGTGGGGATTGGTTTTGTTTCTTCCTTGCCGCATTTGGTGCATTTGCGAGTTTGTTCGCCTGTAGTGTCGCAATCGGCTTCCAAAGTCACATTAAACGCCGTCCATGCGTGCGACGCCGAAATTACTTCTGTTTCCTTATAACCGCAAACCGAACAAGTGCGCGTAAGCTCCCCCGGTATTTCGCAGCCCGCTGCAACCGTGATCTCATACTCGCCGAATTTATGATTGTGATCATGCTTTTGCTTGTCGCACGCACAAAGAATTGCCGAAAAGGCCACGCACAAACATACGGCAATGCTTATAAATAATAATTTACTAATAAGTCGTTTCATGTTTGTCACCTTATAAATGCGGAGTTAATCTAATACTATTTCCTGCGTTTTTTAATGATTAAAAACGCTACAGTGGCTACTATTGCTATAATCGCCGCACCGACTACCACAAAAACAACAATCATAATCGTATTGTCGGGCTTGGGCGTATCATCTCCTTTTGAAGGCGCGGCAGGATTATTATCGATACTACCGTTATCGGGCTGCTCGGAATCCGTGGCGTCATCGTCACTGCTGTCGGAATCTTCGGACTCTTTGTTGTCATCATCGCCGCTGTCGGGCGTCTCGGGCTCCTTGTTGTCATCGTCGCCCCCGTCGGGATTTTCGGGCTCTTTCGGTTCGTCCCCTCCGTCATCCGGATTGTTCGGGTCTTTGGGGTCTTCGCCGTCATTATCGTCCCCGTCATCGGGTCCATTGGGATCAGGCTCTTCGGGAGTTTTATCGTCGTCGCCGTCGTCGGGATCTGTCGAGCCGTCCCGCGATTCCAAATACGCTTTGATATCATCTTCCGCCTTATTTGCAATTTGCATCAACTCGTCTTTGAGATGCTCTTCGGGAATACTCTTGTCTGCAAGCAAATTGATATCGGATTTGGCCTTATCTACTATTTCGAGTATTCCATCATCTTCGTTGCCGATCAACAAGTCGTCGATTGCCCACTTGACCTGCCGAATTATCAGCTCTTTGTTGAAATCAGTTACGATATTCTCATATTCGGAGTGCGTCGCCGTTTCGAGCAGACTTTCGTATTTTTGATACAGCTCCTTTATCTCGCCACTTCGCTCTGTCGAAAGATTTTCACAGAAATCATCTATTGCGTCGCGAATGTCGGACTTGGCGGATGTCTTGGCGAGCTCTGCGTCAATTATCCGTTGTTCTTCAACGGAACGCAATACGGATGCGATTATATCTTCCAAATCGACGATTTCGATTGCGTCGACGACTGCATTCGCGATATCTGCTTTGAGTTGTGCAAAAATACCAATAACCGTATCCGAATCGGTTGGAAGCGCCAACTCGTCAATAATCTCGCAGAGTGCGGTTTCTATAATATTGTTGACTGTCTTAACAACATCGGTCTTGCTTATCTCAACCTGCAAGCCCGAATTATTGAACGTGCAGGCACTTTCTATCGCTTCGTAAACGGATTTCGCCGCACTGAATGTAGGCGCATTACCGTTAAGCATTTCATACATTGCGGCATATTGCTGTTTTGCCTGTTCGGCATACGCAAAGTAATATGTATTATAGTCTGCTAATGTAAAAGTTTCGTCCGTTGTCAAATACACCTTATCGCCACGACCGAATATTGTACCGTCAGAGCTCCGCCAACTTAGATAGTTTATTACATAGTCATCGTGAAGCTCTACTTCGGGCGGGATAATCGCGTCTTTCCCCGAATGATAATACGACGCTATTATATCCCCGTTCCCGTCCTGATAAGTTGCCGTGTAAAGCGGCGTTCTGGAATAGATTCTGTAATTCTGTATTACTGTACAATCGTAAAAATGATTGAGCAGCAAACCACCCCTTGTAATACAAAGGTAATCGACTACGAGATACTGAAGGTTTCCGTACCTGTAAAGCCAGTCCGCCCATTTTACAGACTGATTGATTATATAGCTGTTGCTACCGCAGTAAATAATTCTTAACTCGGTACAATGGCGCATAGTGGCTTCGCCGATGCTTTTTACGTTGCTTAAATCCAGCCATTTCAGCTTTTCGCACTTTTCGAATGCGCCGTCCTTAATTGTTTCGACAGAACTTAATTTTATCGTGGAAAGCGCCGTACAGCCGAAAAAAGCGCCTGTCCCTATGGTTGTCGCGTCCACATCGATTTCCGTCAAGGCCGTACAATTGGCAAATGCATATGACTCTATGTTTTGAATCGACGGCAAATGCACCGTTTTCAGGTTATAACAATCCTTAAATGCGTTATTGTCAATATAGAACGCGCTCGGCAAATCCAACTCGGTCAACGCCGTACACTCGATAAAAGCGTTGGAATAAATTACCGTCACTTGCGGCAGCACAAGCTCTTTGATAGTTGTTACATAATTGAACGCATAACTGCCGACCGACTTGGCATTGTGCGCCTCGATGCGTTCAATGCTCGCGCAGCCGTAGACCGTATAGCTACCCAAATAGCTATAGCCGAGCGTAAACGAAGGGAATGCGGCATCGGCAATTTTAGTCGCGTTCAAAAGAATAAGCTCTTTCAAGCCAAAGCAGTGTGACACCGCATATGTAGCGTCAGACGAGCCGAGAGTAACGCTCTTTAAGTTAGGACAGTATCTGATAGGATACTCCAAATTTTTCGACGTCTTGTTGTATAGCGAGATATCAGCCTCGCAGACAATCGAACGCACATTAAGACCGAAGAACAGATTATTGCCAAGCTCTCTCACCTCTTTTCCGTTCACGTATTTCGGTATCACAACGTCTTGAATGCCGCTTGTATATTTAGTAAGAATTCCGTTCTGATTGATTTCGAAGCCTGTGCCAATGGTGTTCTTGTCTTGCTCTTCGCCCTCGAAATACTCCACTTCATAGAGCGCGCTGTGCCCCCTAACAAACCCGTCACTGTCGAACAAATAAATGACAAAGCTCAAATGCGTAGACTCATCTAATTCTATCGCACCGCAATACTCCATACGGTTTCCGCAAATCATCGGATACGAACCGTCGAGTGTGTAATATATTTCGTATGTCATATCCCTATATGTGGGATTGTTGTTGGTTATGTCTACTGTTATACTGCCGTCAAAATGACAAGCCGCGCCGACTTCGCCAAAAGACAGTGTCGGAGTAGCAAGTAGCTCCCTGTCGGAAAGCGCGATGTCCATCGTTGGCACACCGTAGCCGAACAGATCGTCTCTGCCTAAGTCGCCAAGATCGTAGGAGTTGTTTTTTATCGCTTTTTCCACCTTAGCGGTGTTGTAGCTTTCGCCCATATAGGTCGCATAAAGCGCGACAAGTGCCGATGCGTGCGGAGTCGCCATCGACGTACCGCTAAGATACGCGTACGTTCCACCCGTAGTTGAGTATAGGTAATCCTGTGAATAATTGTAACCGTCGGGGACGCAACTCAATACGTTTGTTCCCGGCAAACATAAGTCCACATTGCTACCATAGTTGGAATAATATGAAACAAACGGGAAATTTTCGTAAATCACGTTTTGCGATAGCGCCGAAACTGTCAGCGCCGACTTGCAGTTGGCAGGAAAATAATCTTCTGCATAATAGCTGTCGTTTCCTGCGGCAACGACGGACATTATATTGTTTTGGTAGGCCTGATCGAATACAAGAGTGCTTTCGTTTCCGGTGCTGTCGGCGGCAAGGCTCATGTTCGCCGCGACGATATTCAGCCCCTTCTCCTCTTTCAGCTCCATTATGTACTTCATTGCCGAAATAATGTACGACACGTCGCCGCTGCCGCTGCTGTCAAGCACTTTAATCGGAATGATTTTTACATTGGGAAGCGTAAGATCGACAATGGTTCCGGCAACGTGAGTTCCGTGCATGTGGTCGTCTTCAAACTTATATTTGCTCTTTCCGTTGTTGTACAGATCGCTTGTGCAATAACTCGTGCCGTATTCAAAAGCTATTCTGCCCTGCAAAAATTCGTTGTCGGTATCGATTCCAGTATCCAATACAGCGACGTATACGTCGGGCAACGCGGTATATTTGTATTTTTGTTCTATCGCCCTTTGGTAGCTGTCTACGCCGAGTATTTCCGCGCCCCAGCTCAAATGGTCCAATACGACAATGTCAAAGTCGCCGTCTGCGGTGCTCTCCTGCGTTTTTACAACGGAATCCTTCATCGCAGTAGCATAGCTCAAGGAGTTGTAATATGCGAGCGCGTTTTTCGCGTCGACGGTATTAGCATACTGCAAGACATACACATCTCCGAAACCTGCCGCATAGGCTATGGCATTTCTGTCGTTGATTTTGCGGTCGGAAATTACTATAACTCTATTCTCGACATCGTAGTTTTCATTGAGATTAATCAGCTGCTCGCGGTATTTATCAAAGTCATTTAAAGCGTTAATCCGACTACCTGAGGGAAGCACGGCAAAAAGAAGCCCTATTACCGAAAAAAGCAGCAATACCGCGCAGAAACATATTACTATAGGCGTTTTTGCAGTTTGGTTTTTTCGCTTCATTTTATCCTCTATGTCGGTTTATTTTCAAAGCTGAATTAAGTAGAACCGTGTATCGGGTGTGACGGAGCAATTATCATTGTATATCTCTTTAAAGTCACTATCGTAAATCTCGACGGAATACTCCCCGCAGTGCACACTAACATCCATGACGTTGCTGTTTCCGAAATATTCCAGCATACACATATTGTCATCGCATAGTTGAATGGATAATTCGTCAAGTTTTTTCTCGCCCGGGAACATCATTACGGAATATGTAAATTTGTACGCGTCGGCATCTGCGTCATAATCGGAATTGCGGAGCGTGATATTCGCCTTTTTGTTGGTCTCCGTGAGCAATACCGAAGAAAAACTGACCGTTTCGCTGAGTCCACTGAGAGTTGCAACGTAATTGCCCGCACTTAGCGCAAACGTCGCTTTGCCGTTGGTTAATGCCGCTTCCAATGAGCCCTCCGAACCGTCTAACGCATATATACATACTTTTATGTCGCTAACTTCGACGGACACATTTTTGGCATCAACCGACACCTCATAGACAGACGCATTGTCACCGCCGCCGCTGTTGCCGTCGCCGTTTTGCTCCGACTTGCACGCAGTCATGCTTAAAGCGACCACAAGAGAAATAACCGAAAATATAAATGTTTTTTTAATTCCATTCATAAATATCGACAACGTCAAATTTTTCTCATATCGTCGCCCGAAATTACAAAATACCAGCGTCTAGTATGAGTAATTACATTATACCACATTATATTACCGCATTTCAAGTAGATTGCAAAGTTTAAGCGCAAAAAAATAGAGCTTACTCCTTGTCGGAATAAGCCCTAACGATTTTACAAATTTATTACTTCTTTCTCGGGTTTTTGATGTTGGCCTGTGCAACCGTGTTACTGCAAGTGGCAAGCCAACTAACAAAGTTAAGTCGTGTCGCTTGCCTGAATCAAATGCGCCGTAAAGCTCTTTTTATAACGAGACGCATTCGGTATACCGACGGCGGAGACGCCGACGTCTACGGGTTCGATATGCGTTACCGATGTTTGAGGCGTTTCCGCTATCGTGGGTGGCACGTTTTCGGCAGGCGTTTGCGTTGTCGCTTGTTGCTTCCCTGCCGTTTGCAAAACAGATTGCGGTTGAGAGTTCGCATTTTCCGTTACCGCCGTACGTTGCTTTCTTTTTTGCGATTCCTTACAAGCAACAGCACCACGAAAAAGATAAGAATCAATATCGCGATGAGCAATACGATCCACCACCACCAAAAACCGGATTGCTCATCTTCAACCGCGATTGACAGTGTAACGGTAACGGTTTCGTAGTTCTCTGTATCACTCGGCGTGAATGTGGCGGTAAAAGTCCGCTTACCCGCTTTGCCTACTTTCGTGGTAAGCGCGTCGTTCCACGCCCAACCTGCGGGTAGCGCAACGTCTCCGAGCGTATCGCCGACCGTCGCTTTCAAGCCGTCGGGAATCGTAAATTGCGGTATCGCTTTTTGAACTGTTATCGTAAGCGCGACTGTTACCGTTTCGTAGTTCTCGGTATCACTCGGTGTGAAGGTAGCCGTGAAAGTCCGCACGCCCGCATTGCCGACTTTCGTGGTAAGCGCGTCGTTCCACGCCCAGCCGGCGGGGAGCGCAACGTCTCCGAGCGTATCGCCGTAGGTTGCCGTAAGCGCCGTGGGCAGCGTATACACAGGCGTTCCCTTTACGACCGTAATGGTTAAAACGGCGGTAACCGTGTTATAGTTTGCAGTATCGCTCGGCGTATATACGGCGCCGAATCCGCGCACGCCTATACCCCCTACCGACAAAGCGGAATCCATCCATGTCCACCCTTGCGGAAGCGCAATGTCTCCGAGCGTATCACCGTACTGCGCCGTCAAGGCATCGGGTAGCGTAACGTCGGGCGTCGCCTTTTCGATAAGTAAGCGGATGGACGTTGAAATGTCGTAATAGTTATTGCCGCCGGTTTTAGTGGCAGAAATAATGACTTCGCCGGCGCCGATAATCTTAAACACGCCTTCCCCTTCCGGCGAAACAAAACCGGTACCGCTCACCACGCTCCAGAAAACTGTTCCGCCTTCCCATCCGCCGTCGGTTTTAAGGGTAAACGTGCCGTCTCCGAATACCACAGTATTGGGAAGATCGATAATCCTAAATGCCTCTTGATTCGCCTTGTTTACAGTAAACGAAACGGTAGCAGACGTGTCGTAATAATTGTCGCCGCCATATTTGGTTGCGGTAATGGTAACATCGCCGGCACCTTTTATGGTAAAGACGCCACGCCCGATATGCTCGACAAATGCATTGCCGCTTACGACTACCCATTCCACATCACCGTTGTCACTGCCACCCTCGGCGGTAAGCGTTAACGTACCTTCTCCAAAGGTCACGCTACTCGGCAGCCCCTTTATCATAAACGCGCCCTGATTGGCTTTTTTAATGATAAAAGTGACGGTGGCCGACGTGTCTAAGTAGTTATCTCCGCCTGCCATAAACGCGGTGATCGTAACCTCGCCCACACGGAGTATATCGAGTGCGCCGGTAATGCTGTCTATCTCGGTGCAGCTGCCGCTCGGGACAGACCAAACCACGGTGCCGCCAGCCCTGCCGCCGCTGTAGCTTAGTACAACGTTATCGCCGTACGATATTCCGTTTGGCGCGTCTATTATAAGCGCAGGCTGATTGGCTTTGTTTACCGTAAAGGTAATAGTAGCAAAAGTGTCGTAATAATCGTCGCCGCCCGATACTGTCGCGCGAATCGTGACGTCGTTATCCGATCTGCTTGCGCGTTTAATTGTAAGCGTGCCGCCGGATGGATTTATACTGACAATATCAGCTCCCTCCAAAACGCTCCATGTTACGATGCCACCGGCCCTGCCGCCGACAGCGGAAAGCACGACGCCCGTATCACCGAAGGTTATTCCGTTTTGATTGTCGCCGATTGATATTGTAAGCGGAGGTTGGTTAGCCTTGTTTACGGTGAACGTAATGGACGTTGAAATCGCGTAATAATCCCGATCACCATCCATCGTGGCGACAATCGTAACGTCACCCGACGTTTTACTTGCATGCTTAATCGTAAGCGCGCCGTTAGGACCGATGCCCACAATATCCGATCCGCGCAGCACCTGCCAAGTTATATTTCCGTTTGTCGAGCCGCCGCTCGTGGAGAATACAATGCCGGTGTCGCCGAAGGTGATTCCGTTAAAATCGCTATTGGTTGTTATTGTAAGAGCGGTTTGATTCGCCTTTTTTACCGTAAACGTAAAATACGTTGTAATATCGTAGTAATTGTCGTCGCCCGGCAGCGTTGCGGAAACAGTAACGTCGTTATCCGATAAGCTTGCATGCTTGATTATAAGCGCACCGCTCGAGGATTGTATATCGACTATGTCGGAGCCGCCGACAACGCGCCAAATCGCATTGCCGCCTACGCTTCCGCCCTCGACTGTAAACACAACGTCGGTGTCGCCGAAGGTTATTCCGCCCGGAGCCTTGATTATTAGCGGCGATTGGTTAGCCTTGTTTACGGTAAACGATACGGTCGCCGAAGTGTCGTAATAGTTGTCGCCGCCAGCCATAGTCGCGCAAATAGTTATATCGCCCGAGCTTTTACTTGCGTGGAAGATAGTAAGCGCGCCATTAGAATCGATGCCCACAATATCCGATCCGCTCAAAACCTCCCACGTAACATTGCCGCCGCTCGATCCGCCTTCTATAGAGAACACAATGCCGGTGTCGCCGAAGGTTATTCCGTTTAATACACGATTGGTTTTTATTGTAAGTGCACTTTGGTTAGCCTTATTTATGGTGAATGCGGTTGAGGCCGTCGCCGCATAGTAATCCTCATTGCCTGCCATAGTGGCGTATACCGTAACGGTCCCCGCACCTTTAATGGTCAGCTCGCCTGTCGATTCGTTTATTACGGCTATAAGTTTTTCGGGGTCCGACGACTGGACACTCCATGTTACTTTTCCGTTTGTCGTACCGCCGGTACACGTAAGCGTAATAATCTTGTCCTTTTCGTAAATTATTCCACTCGGAACATTGATAATCAATGCGGCTTGGTTGGTTTTGTCGATGTAAAGCGTTATCGTAGTGGATATATCGTAGTAATTATCACCACCCGGCTTTCTTGCGGTAATTATTGCCGTGCCATCACCCACGCCCAGAATCTTGCCCACGCCGGTGTTGGGGTCTAACTCTATATTCCCAACATTCCCAACATACGACCACACAACATTCTCTCCGCTTGAGCCTCCGGCTGTGCCCAGCCTTAATTGCGTGTTGATGGTAAGCACACCCGTAGGAATACCGGTAATCGACAAGGCGTTTTGCACAGCCTTATGTATTTCCAAAGTTATTGTATCGTATGCGCTTTCGTAGTTGGCGTCCCCCGCCTTTGTCGCGGTAATTACAACGGTGCCTGCACCTTTAATTTCCAGCGCACCGCTTACAGGGTCGATTTTTGCGTAAGAACCGCCTTCGACCACACTCCAAGTCAGCACTCCGCTACCCAGCCCGTTCTTTGCGGTGAGCACAACGTCCTTGTCGCCGTAAGTCACGCCCCCCGGAGCGACGATTGAAAAATCGTACTGAACCGCTTTGTGTATTTCTATTGTTATAATGTCGAACGCACTTTCGTAGTTTTCGTTTCCAGATTTTGTCGCGGATACAGTGACGGTGCCGGCGCCCAAAATGTTAAACTCCCCACCTATCAAATGCGAAGCGCACCCGCTTCCGCTCTCGACGGTCCAGGTTACGTC
>JAFLVI010000031.1 GCA_022508405.1 Clostridiales bacterium | reverse complement strand
ATGTCCTGAGTGATTGTGCCGGCTTTGGGGCTAGGCATCAAGCCTTTGGGACCGAGTATACGCGCTACTCTGCCTAATTGCCCCATCATGTCGGGCGAAGTGATGATTACGTCAAAGTCAAGATAGTTTTCGTTTTGAATCTTGGCGATAATCTCTTCCGCGCCTACAATGTCCGCACCGGCTTTTTCGGCTATGTCAGCCTTTTCGCCTTTGGCTATAACAAGCACGCGCACGCTTTTGCCCGTGCCGTTGGGGAGTACTACCGTGCCACGCACCTGCTGGTCGGCCTGACGGGGGTCAACGCCCAACTTGATGTGCGCTTCGATTGTTTCGTCGAACTTGGCCGTAGCTATTTCCTGAATCTTATTGAACGCCTCGTTAACGTCGTAAAGCTTGCTGTTGTCTACGAGCGCGGCGGCGGCTGTATATCTCTTTCCGTGTTTCATATCAGTCCTCCACCACAACTCCCATAGAGCGCGCCGTGCCCATAACCATGGACATAGCGGTTTCGAGCGAACCTGCGTTAAGGTCGGCCATCTTCATCTTGGCGATTTCTTCAATCTGCGCTTTGGTAATTTTGGATACCTTGTCGCGATTGGGCTTGGCCGAGCCGCTTTCTATGCCGCACGCCTTTTTGATAAGAACAGCGGCGGGCGGGCTTTTGAGCACAAACGTGAACGAACGGTCGGAATAGATGCTGAGCACCGCGGGGATGATAAGTCCCACTTGATCCTTAGTGCGCTCGTTGAACTCCTTAACGAAGCCCGCAATGTTGATGCCGTGCGGACCTAAGCTGGAACCGACAGGCGGTCCGGGCGTGGCTTTGCCGGCAGGAAGTTGCAGCTTTACAACTGCATTCAGTTTTTTTGCCATAAAAGTTTCTCCTTGTAAAATTTATTTACAATCGCGGTACTGACGAGGCAGCGCCTCTCCCGTGTGTAACGAATTAAGAATGTAGAATTATTGCTAAAGTAGTTTTTAAAGTTCGGTTTATAAAGAACGTATCTGAGAGTGCGTAGAGCCGCGTCAGACAAGGAAGGCGCGGATTTCCGACGGGGAGCGTACTAAATACGTACGTGACCCAAGGAAAACGCAAGCCTGACGCAGTATCACGCGAGCTATACGCGCTCGAAGTTACATATCCATCTTTTCCAGCTGGTACATATCCAATTCCGCCGGCGTAAGACGACCGAAGATGTTTATGTCTACCATGCACTTGCCGGTGGTGGTGTTGATGCTTTTGATTTCGCCCGTCATGTCGGTGAGCGGTCCGTTTACAACGCGGATGGTGTCGCCTACCGCAAAGTCCGTTCTGACCGTTACCTTTTCAAGCTGCATGCGGCGGATTTCGTCTTCCGTAAGCGGAGTGGGTTTGCCCTGCGGACCGACAAAGCCGGTTACGCCGCGCGTGCCCGTAATAAGATGCCACATGTCGCGGGTGTAAATCATTTTGACCAGTACGTACGAGGGGAACATTCTGCGGTGCACAACCTTGCGCTTGCCGTTTTTTTCCTCGACTATATCTTCCATGGGGATACGGACATCTATAAGCCTGTCCTCGATGTTGTTCTTTTGGAACGCCGTTTCAAGGTTGACCTTTACAAGATTTTCGTAGCCGGAATATGTGTGCAGAATAAACCACTGCGCTTCGGGGAGTTCTTGATCGGTCATAGTAACCCTCCTCCTCCGCCGCCGACAAGAGCGCTGAGCACAACGCTTTCCTCGCTAAGCCCGCCGAGAAGCAATTCCCACAGGTAGCCCAAAAGCGAGTCAAACGCCAATACGACAAGCAAGAAGCAAACCGTAACCAAAAGCACGGTGCCTGTCTGCTTTAACACCTTGGAAAAAGACGGCCACGTTACTTTTTTCAGCTCGGAAAAGAAGTCCTTAAACCAGCGGCGTACTTTGCCCGGTTCCTTCTTTTTTTTGCTTTTGTTTTTATCCTTGCCCTTTTCTTTTTGGGTGGAATTTTCCTTGATTTCGTCCGCCATTATTTGGTTTCCTTATGAACGGTGCGTTTTTTGCAAAAACGGCAATACTTTTTGAGCTCAATCCTGTCCGGATCGTTCTTTTTGTTCTTTGTAGTGTCGTAGTTGCGCTGTTTGCATTCTGTGCACTCAAGCGTTATTCGTACGTTTTTAGGTTCCATTTGGTCCTCCGAAAAGTCGCTAAATCTGCGGACAAATTTATTCCGCAAATAAAACACCGCCAAAACGGTGCTTTATAATTCTATCATAGACAATATGGCTTGTCAAGCGTTTTCCCCTACTTCTTTAAAAAATAGTAGGCAAGAAAAACTTGATTTTATAAGTAATTCGTCCGCTCGGCAATCAAAACAAAAAATGATAGGCTTTTTTACCTATCATTCTTAATTCTTAATTCTGCATTCTTAATTCTTAATTAGGTCGTCGTTGCGTCTTTTGCTTCTTCTATCTGCTTGTCGGTGGGAATATCGGACTTGGCGCGCTGACCGACAAAAATCGGCTCGGCGCCTTCCATACCGTCAACCTTGACAAAGTACGCATAACCGCTCGCCCACTGATCGACTTCGCCGAAGTAAGTGAAGTACCCCGCCGCGTAGTCGCAGCCGAACGTAGCCGACGAAGTGTTTTCGGCAAGCAGCTTTGCTTCGCCGAAGCCGTCCATATTTTTGAACAGCGGGACGCGGTAATAATCGGAGTTGTTGCCCGCAAAGTACAGATAGTTGTTCCTTATAAACTGCGGAGTGCCCGAAGTCGAGCACAGCGTGGATACGATAAAGTTGTCCGCGTCGTTATTGTACAGCGTCATGCCGTTGTTTGTGACGCCCACTAAAAACACTTGATTGCTTTTTTTGTCGTCGCGGAAAGCATAGGTCGCGGTAAACGAGCTAATATCATCCAACTCAAACGTGCCGGTCACTTCCTTATTTTTTGCGTCTTCGTCATTGATGGCGCTTTGCGCTTTTTTGTAGCTCTTGGAATATTCCATAAGCATGTTGTGCATATTGGTGTATCTGAGCTTTGTTTTTTGGACTTCGGTCGAACGATAGAACAGCAACCCGTCGCGCACGCCTTCTATCGTTTCGGTCGCGCCGGTCTGCGACACCTTAAAGTTTTCGCTGCCGTCGGGACGCATGGCTTCTATTACCGTGCCGCCCGATTGATTATCCTTGTCTGTGACTTCGCGAACAAAATAGATAAAGTCCTCGGCCGTATTGGTATCTATGCCCTTGTAATACGTGTCTTTTACCGGAAAGTATACGCTGGTTGCTTTGACCTTAAAGAATACCGGATCGTCCGCTTTGGCTTTATTCGGGTTTATCTTTACCGATACAATGTTGGTATTTTCTTTTACCACAAGATACACGCTGCCGCCGTACTTGTAAAAGGCGTACGGGGACGAGGACGTATCCACCTTTTCCGTAGTGGTGTAAACCTTGGTCGGCTTGCCGCCGGAAAGCGGCATCATAAAGAAGTCGGTGCTTATGGTCTGAACGGTGCCCGCCTTGTTCTTTTCGTTGTTGGGCGAAGCAAAATACACGTAGTTGTCGTATATGAACAGACCGCCGTTGCCGTACCCTTCCGTACCTATTGTTTTGGGAGCAATCTTGGTGGTTTTTACAATGTTTATAGCGTTATCGAAGTAATCGGTGCCTTTATCGTACTTGAACTCGATAGCTTCCGAATCGGACTGCGGTCTAAATAACAGTTTATCATCTTCGTCGCGCGCGCCGTTAAGCTGAGCACGGTACAGTGCGCCCTTTACTACGTCGCCCCACAGGTTGGACTTGCCCTTGGTGTCGGAATAGCCGCGATAGCCGTTGATAAAGTAGATGTTGTTGCCGTACGCTACCGCCGAGCCGCCTTGACTGGTGACGGCATACGAGGTGTCCTGCTTCGAAAATTTGACTTCGCTGAATTTATCGCCGCTGCAGCTTACCATAGCCGGCGATACTGCAAGCACGGCGGCAAGCGCTATTGAAGTGGCAAATAAAGATTTTTTCATAGTTGCTCCAAAAAAGATTATAACCGATTTTCCGATAAAAATTCGCTATTACGCGTGAGTTCAGTTTTTGATTTTAAACGACGCACGGGCTGCAAGCAAGCCGTCGCCCGTCACCTTTACCACAGCCTTTACCTCGGCGGGGTCCGGACGGATGACCGCAAGAGCTCTGCCGCCGTACGCCGGACAGGTGTCAAACGAGTTCTTTCTAAGCATGGGGTCGGCGTTGACAAAGCCGATAAGCTCCCCGCCCGTTACCGTAACGCTTAGCTCGCGCATGGCGTACTGAACAAGCTCCCCGTCGCGGTCGCAAACATCGATATACACAAACCCGACGTCGCCGCGCGACACAGATAAATTCTTTTCGTATGCGGAAAGCTTGATCGTTTTGGGCGAGCTGGCGGACTTAAGCACGGACCGCGCGCACTCCGTTCCCTTAAAGTAAGCAACCGCTTCCAGCGTCCCCGGGTAGTAATCCATGCGGAATTTTGCGATATGTCTGTTGACCTTGCCCGCAAGCTTGCGCCCGACGATTCTGCCGTCTAGGTAAAGCGCAACAACGTCGCCCGAGGTGTAAACTTCCACATCCACCTTCTGTCCCAGATAGCGCGGCCAGTTCCACATATGCACCGGCTCGCCGCCGTCGGGATCGCGCACAACGATATATGCTATGCCCTTTTGCCCGAGCAGGATGCGCTTGTACACGCTTTGCGGTTTTTCACAGCCGATAGCGTCCAAATCGCCGAATGTGGTTGTTATTTCATTTATCTTACCGCCCCCAGGGTAGTCCATGCCGCATTCGTTAAAGTCGCCTATTACGCGGTCGTTCTTTTCGGTGGCGTCCAGACTGTCAAACGCATGCGCGCTGGACGTCCGCGACCCGAGTACAAGCCGATTGCGCTTTAGCGTTTCCGTCTCGTACAGAGAATATAGATAATTGAATCCGCAGATGTCAACCGCTTCAAACGCGCCCGCAGTGAGATTGTCGAACAAGTTCTTTTCTCTGCCCGCGTTTATCGCCGCCGCATCGTCGTTGTACACCGTCTTGCGGCAACCCGCCTGCAAAAGCTCCGCGGCGCTTGGCACGCGCTCACCGGTAGATACTGTTATGGGACGCGTGTCGTCAATCTCCCTAATCCTGTCCGCAATCGCTTTGATTAGGCGGTGCCCGTCATAACGGTCGTAGCACTCCGCCACGTCGTCCGCCACGCCGTAAACGGTGACCGAAGGGTGGTTTCTGAGTTCTGCGATTTTAGGGAACACCGAATAGTAACGACGGTCGCAAAATACCCCGCCGAGCGGAGACTTGGGCTCGCTTAACGTGGGGAACAAATCTACAAACGCGAACATACCCACATCGTCGCACGCGTCCAATGTGGCGGCGGTGGGACAGCCCACAAAGTGAACGGCGTTGTAGCCGATTGCCTTAAGTCCTTCCAGCTTGCGCTTTTCGTTGCAGTACAGCGACACGGCGCCGAGCGCGACGTCGGCATGCGACAGATACGCACCCATAAGCAAGGTTTTGTGTCCGTTTATATACAGCCCGCGCGTTTGGGAAAGCATGCGCGACACCACGCCGAACCGCGTGGAAACCGAACATTGCTCGGTGTTGTCTATGGGTGAAATAAGCTTTGCCGTCATGGAATACATATACGGATCGGACGGCGACCACTCGTACGCATTCATCATGCGCACTCGCACGCTTATTGTTTTGTTCTGTTTTGCTCTAAGGTATATCTTGCGCTGCTTTTTGCCCGCGCGCTTGCCGCGAGCGTTTAGCACCATGCATTCCAGTATCAATTTTTGCGGCTTGTCCCCGTCGTTAAAAACGGTGACTTCGGTATCGGCGTACACTCTGCCGTCAACGACCGCAGTCTTTACAAACGGGTAATCTATGCCGTATAAATCGGCGTTGTCTTCTGTTATAAGTTCCACACCGCCGGCAATGCCCAAGCCCAAATACTTGTCCGACATCTCGGGCGAAGTCATAAGTTCAATCTTTAAGCTGTTGCGCTCACCCGAAAGGTCTGCGGAAAAAATGTGGGGGGCATATCCGCCGTTTAACAGTCCTATACTCTTGTCGTTTACAAAAACCTCGCCGTAACCGCACACACCCGTTATTTTTATATCCGCCAATCCTTTGCCGGTTTTTACCTGCGGCAAAGTGCGGGTAAACACAGCCCGCTCGGACGGGATATACCCGTTGAGCGCGCCGAACGAACAGGCGTAATCGCGTGCGGCATACGCAGTAACGTCATACGGAAGATTGCACAAAACGCTTTCTTCCCCGACGGTTACATTCCAATTCGAGTTTAATTCGACACTTTTCATACTCTCATTATATCAATATGCACTGCAAAACGCAAGTAAATTAAAGCGTTTTTTGAATTTACCGATTTAAAATATACAAAAAACGCCGAATTATTTTTCTTTTTTCTTGGAAAATTTTTTTGCGCGGCACAGCCGCCGAGACTGCACACCGAACATTACAGCCGTTCGTGCAGTATGCCCGTCCGCACGGGCGCAAAAACGCGCGCTTTGCCCTTTAGCGCGGTATAGCAATCGTAAAACATTTGAATGTCGGTAAAGTATCCCAGCACCATGCCGCCCGACCCCGTAAGGTTGACCGCCGCCCCGTATGAACGGAGCAGTTCGGCGTTGTTTTTTATCTCGGGCGAAAAACAAACGGCAGGCTCGTACAAGGCGTTGCCAAAATGATTTACGGCCTTGTCGTTCCCGTCAAGCAGCAGATTGCACAGCTTGTCCGTATCGGTCGGACAGTACGTAAAATCACCGTAAAGCTCGTCGAATTTTTTGTACGCCGCAGCCGTCGAAACGCTGTCCGCCATAAGCCCGACTATAAACAGCTTGAGCTTGTTTTCTATAAAGAACAGATCTTCGCCCAGTCCGCGCACGCGCGCCAGCCCACCTGTAAGCATAAACGGCACGTCCGACCCGACTGAAAGCGCAACCTTGCGCATATCCACACCGCGCTCGGGCAGCCTATGCAAAACGTCCAGCGCGCGAAGCACCGCCGCGCCGTCCGCGGACGATCCGCCGAGCCCCGCGCCGATAGGTATACCCTTTTCCACGGTTATGTCGTAACCGCCGCCTATTATATCCCGCACTGCCGCCGCCGCCTTGTACGCGGTGTTGTTTTCGCCGACGTCCGCGCCGATAAAACTGACGACTATTTTTTCGTCACTGCGCGGCGTGACGGTTACGGTATCAAAAAGATCGACCGACATCATCAAGCTGTCCAGCGTGTGCATGCCGCTATCGTCCCGACCGGTTATATTGAGCGAAAGATTGACCTTTGCAAAAGCGCGTAATTTAACAGTATTTCCCATACCGCAATTATACAACGTAATGCGCACAAAGTCAACAATACAAAAAAGAGCGGCCGATTAAGACCGCTCTAACATAGAATTGCTAATTGATATTATTTATTGCAGAAGTTAATCAGCCTTTCTCCGCCCGAATACGGCGCGGCGGCGGAGTTCTGTTCCATAACGCGTTCGGGCGAACAGCAAAGCGCTTTGGCCGCCTGCCACAGCGTTTCGCCTTCCTTGGCGATATGGATAATTACTGACGCGTCGGGACGGGTAAGCGGCTCGCCCTTTTCCACTGCCGACACGCATTCGCATTCTGCCGCCGAAGATAACAGCAAAGTAAACGCGACTTCGGCTTTTATGTCGAACACCGACTCACGCCTTATCTTTACGTTTACGTCGGTGACGGTGGCGAGCGCAGTAACACGCATTGCGTCCGTGTAAAAGTCAAGCGGCATGCTAAACGGCAGACGGAAGGACAACGTATCCACAGCGTTTCTTTCGGCGTTGTAGTAAACGATGTCGCCGCCCACCAAGCCTTCTACATTGACTCGTCTGTTTTCTATCTTAGTCGATGTGAGCGTGCAGAACGTGCCGGTCACACACAAAACGTTATCCGCCGCAAGCTTATCCGCTTCTATGGGAATCTGTCCGTCCACTGTGTCTATTACGGTAGTTAACGGCTCCAGCGTAACGCACTGTACGGTTTGCTCGGTCTTTTTAATTTCGTTGTCGGCGCAGAAGACGTCTGTAACGACTTCGGCGGTGACGGCGGTAAATGCAGTTGCGTTAAGCCGCAAGGTAGCTGCAATCTCTATGCGGTTTTCACCCGCAATCAGCGTGGCGGCGGAATCGGTAACTACCGCAAATACAACCGCGGTGTCGCCGTCATGCACGGGGGCGGCAATGCTTTTTACAAAAGGCGTCACTATGCGCAACGACGACATTGTGCCGTCTGCGGTCTTGCCCACCGCAAATGTGTATATAGCGCCCGCCGTTTTAATCTCGCCGTCCACGCAATCCGCGTTTGTCACTACGGCGCGGCTTGACGCAAACAATATTTCGGCTATGCCGTTTGCGCCCACGCTGTCGGTAACGTACAGCGTTTCACTCTCTTCGGCCACAGCGGTGCTATAGGAGACCGTGCGTTTTTCGGCATAGATGCCTTCGTCCGGCTGAGTTATGCATGCGTACGTGTTGTCCGTAATCTCGATTGCGGAAGTGTCCACAACCGCCACCATTTTAAGCGTGCCGCCGTCAATGGACGCTTCCACGTTTATCACTTCGGGAATTAGCGTTACGGTCGTGCCGGCGGTGATCTGCGGCGAAGTGATCTTGTCGGAAAACTCTGCCACGGCGCTTACGCTGTTTGCCGCGCCGTCCACCAGAACCACACAGTCGAATGTTACTTTGCCGACGTACCGCGCCTCGCCCGCAAATACTTCGCTGGGTGTGGTTACGGCAGTTGCGGACACGGACAGAACCTTGCAATCGCTGTTGATAGGCTGCCGCGCCTCGACCACGGCCTGACCGCGCGCAATCCAAACGATTTCGTCACTCTTAATATTGATGTTTTCGGGCATATTGCACTCCTTGAAATAGATATCGCTATATGATATTCGGCGAAGTGCGAAAATATAACATAAACCAAATAGATAATAAATAAGAGATAATAGATAAAAATGTCGGACTGCGCGCATATGCGCGTCTAATATTTTATCTTTATTATCATTCTGCATTCTGCATTAAAAAAGCTCATTGCCGTAAGCAATGAGCTTTATTTTACTCTTCGTCGTCCGTAAACTCGTCATCCTCGTCATAGTCGTTGGGGTCTACGTCAAAGTCGAAGTCATCCGGTTCGTCCGACAAGGACTCCACCATCTCGTCTTCTTCCTCTTCTTCGTCCTCGTCTTCTTCCAATATTTCCTGCATGCCGTCCGGAACTTCCTCCTCATCGTCGCCGTCAAACGGATCCCAGCTGTTGTTGCCGTCCTCGTCGTCCGTGTCGGTGATTTCCTTGGATTCCTTTTCCTTTTCCTCGCGTTCCTTGCGGCACTCGAAGCACACGTCCTCGTCTTCGCCCAAAAGGTTGACGTGGCAAACGGGACAAATGCGTCCGCCGTCCTCCTCCTCATCCGGCAAAAGAATGGAAGGGTCGCCTATGCCCATTTCGGCCTTACACACCGCGCAAAGCTTTTCGCTCTTTTCTATATAATTGATTTCGCAGCGCGGGCAGATGATATAGACGGGGCGCTCGTTTTTATTTGTCTTGTCTTTTTTCATAAAAGTATCTCCGTAGATTACCTGTAAATCGGACATTCAGAAGTGCCCATATTATATGCGTTTTAAGCGAGTTTGTAAACTGTTTTGACGCCGTTTTGAAAAATTTTATCAAGCAAATATCATTTTTTTATCACACGTATAATTTTTTCGCGTTTGGACGACAATTATGCACATATTACTCAATGGAGGAAACCATGCGCCGTCGTGCAGTAAACATACAGGAAGTCAAACGCAAAATAGAAATGCTTCGCGGCAAAAACTTGTCGCTAGCCGTCAATAAGGGCAGAAACAGAATAACCAAGCTGAACGGACAGATAGTCGATTTGTTCCCGTCCGTGTTCACCTTTCGCGCCAGCGCGGGCGATCTGGTATCCTTCTCTTACTCCGATATTATATGCGGCGATATTCAAATCGGTTATAACGGCAACTGATTTTTATACAAATGGAATAAAACAAAAAAGCCGACGGGAATCGCTTTCCGATCGGCTTTATTTATGTATTAAATTTTCAATTACAAGCGGTTGTACTTTTTGAGCATTTCCTTAATTTTGCCCGCATGCTGTTCCCAGTCGGGCGCGGAACGCCATGCCCAGTTGCCGCCCAGCGTGGACGGAATGTTCATGCGCGCGGAGGTAGGAAGATTCAAAAAGTCCTGCATGGGGATGATTACAGTATCGGCGGCGGACGAGAACAAACGGTTTATGATTTCGCCGGTAACATCGTCGCCGTAATATCCGAGCGTGCGGCGCACCAAATCCTTTTCCTTGTCGGAAAGCGCTTCAAACCAGCCGCGCGTGGTGTCGTTGTCGTGAGTGCCTGTATACGCTACACAGTTGGTGTTGTAGTTGGTGTAATAGAAGTCGTTTTTGGGATTGCCGTCAAACGCAAACTGCATAATCTTCATCCCGGGGAAGCCGGTCTCGCGCACAAGAGCTCGCACGCAGTCGTGCAGCTCGCCCAAGTCCTCGGCGATAATCGCGGGGTTATGTAGCTTTTTGTTGATTACGTTGAACAGCGCCATCCCGGGCCCCGGCTTCCACTCGCCCACTTTGGCGTTGGTGTACTCGGCGGGAATAACGTAATAATCGGCAAACGCGCGGAAGTGGTCTATGCGCACAATATCGTACAGCTTGAGCGCCATGCTCATGCGCATAACCCACCAGTCGTAAGAAGTATCGCGCATGTACTCCCAGTCGTAAATGGGATTGCCCCAAAGCTGACCGTCGGCCGAGAAGTAATCGGGCGGAACACCGGCAACCACCTTTTTGGAAAGGTCTTCGTTAAGCAAGAACTGCTTGGGATTGCTCCACACTTCCACCGAGTCGTGCGCGACGTATATTGGCATGTCGCCCACGATTTTTATGCCCTTTCCGTTTGCGTACTCCTTGAGCGCAAGCCACTGACGGAAAAACTCGTACTGCAAAAACTTTTGGAACTCCGCCGCGGAAGCAAACTTGGTTACCGATCCCGTGCGGTGCATGTAGCGCGGCTCCCACGTGTACCACGGCTGCATATCGTGCGTACCCTTTAACGCCATAAACAGCGCGTAGTCGTCCAGCCAGAACGCGTTGTCCGCCTTAAACTGCTCGTAATCGGCGGGCGGCGCCTTTTTAAATCTGCGGAACGCCTTTTTAAGCGTGTTAAACCGCTCGTAGTATATTGCCGCATAGTCGATATCGTTAATCTCGTATACCGGCGCTTCCGATTTTTTGAGCAGTCCTTCTTCGATGAGAATATCCAAATCAATAAAGTACGGATTGCCCGCAATCGCGCTGGGCGACTGATACGGCGAATCGCCGTACGACGTGGGACACAGCGGCAAAACCTGCCACAGCGTCAATCCCGACTCCACCAAAAAGTCCACAAACTCATATGCGGACTTTCCAAACGAACCAATGCCGCGCTTGTTAGGCAACGACGATATGTGCATTAACACACCGGCTTTTCTCTCCAAAATACACCTTCCGTATAGTATATATTTACAATGTAAGTATAACATATAGTATTTGTTATTTCAATACATTTGAACAAAATAATTGCATATAAAATCCCGCCGCCGCTTGTATCGGTGACGGGATTGTTAATGACACAATTAAACCGTATCCTTATTTTTCATTCTTCATTCCGAGTTCCGAATTCCGAATTCCGAATTCCGAATTTAACTACGCTTTCGGTCCTGCCGCAACAATCTTCTCGTCAAGGTTGTACTTTTTGATGTTTTCGGCAAAGTCATGCGCCAGCTTTTTGGCAAGACGGTCGTATTCGGCTTTGTCTTTCCACACGTTTTTGGGATTAAGGATATTGCTGTCCACGTTGGGGCAAGCTTTGGGTATGGCAAGCCCGAAGAAGGGCTCAACCTCGTACTCCGCTTTGGCAAGCGTGCCGTCAAGCGCGGCGGTTACGATTGCGCGGGTTGCGGGCAGGCTCATGCGCTTGCCCACGCCGTACGCACCGCCCGTCCAACCGGTGTTTATAAGGTAGACGCTTGAGCCGTGCTTTTCTATCTTTTCGCCCAAAAGCTTTGCGTACTCGGACGAAGGGAGCGGCATGAACGGCGCGCCGAAGCAGGTGGAGAACGTGCTTACGGGGTCCGTAATTCCGCGCTCGGTGCCCGCCACCTTGCTGGTGTAGCCGGACACAAAGTAGAACATTGCCTGCTCCTTTGTGAGCTTAGCAACCGGCGGGAGCACGCCAAACGCGTCCGCCGTAAGGAATATAACGGTCTTGGGGTGTTTGCCGACAGACGGCACTACCTTGTTGGGGATAAAGTCTATCGGGTATGACACGCGCGTGTTTTCTGTAAGCGAGCGGTCCTTGTAGTCGGGCTCGCGAGTTTCGGGATTGATAACAACGTTTTCCACCAACGCGCCGAATTTAATCGCGCCGTAGATTTCGGGCTCGTGCTCCTTGCTCAAGTCTATGCACTTTGCGTAGCAACCGCCTTCTATGTTGAATATGCCGTCGTCCGACCAGCCGTGCTCGTCGTCGCCGATAAGTCCGCGCTTGGGATCGGCGGACAGTGTGGTCTTGCCCGTGCCCGAAAGTCCGAAAAACAGCGCGGTTTCGCCGCTGCCGTCAAGCGCCATGTTTGCCGAGCAGTGCATGCCCAGTACGCCCTTTTGCGGCAGCAGATAGTTCATAAGGGAGAACACCGACTTTTTCATTTCGCCGGCGTACTTGGAGCCAACGACCAAAATTATCTTTTTGTTAAGGCACAAAAGAATCGCCGCTTCGCTGTTTGTTCCGCACTCTTTGGGATCGAGCTTTAGCCCGGGTACGGCAATGAGCGTGTAGTCTTCCTTAAACGCTTTAAGCTCGTCTTCGGTCGGACGGATGAGCATGTTGTTCATAAACAGGTTTTCGCTGGCGTACTCGTTGATTACGCGAACGGAAACGCGGTATTTGGGATCTGCGCCCGCAAAGCCGTCAAACAAATACACGTTTTTGCCGGACAGGTACTCGCCCACCTTTTTGTAGATAAGTTCGAATTTGTCAAGCGGGAACTTCTTGTTTTCCGTGCCCCAACCGATTTTTTCCGAAACGCCTTTTTCGTCCACGATAAAGCGGTCTTTGGGCGAACGGCCGGTGTACGCGCCCGTTTCCACAAGCAATGCGCCGGTGTACGTAAGCCTAGACGGCTCGGTCTTGAGCGCTTCTTCGGTCAGCACCGCGGGCGAAAGATTGCGCTCCACCTTTTTGGGATGAACAATCCCGTACTTTTCAATTCCGTAGGTTTGCATATATACTCCTTTGCGCTTTTTGCGCATATATTGTTGACAAGTTGTTGTTTTACCGAATACTCTCTACCTTAATGCCGCGACAGCGGCTTCATTCTTCATTCTTAATTCTCCATTCTTAATTGACTACGCTTTCCCAAGCGCTTCGCCAAGCAATCTTATGTTGACCGCGCCCAGTTCCTCCGCCCGCGCCGTGGCGGCAAACCCGAGCTTTTCCAGTGCGGCAATCACATCCTGTTTATTTATGCCGGCGGACGTAAGATTGTTTACAAGAGTTTTGCGTTTTTGCGCAAAGCACAGCTTGATAAACGCGTCCAGTTCGTCGGTAAGATATGCGCCGTCTATGCGATCGAGCCGTATGAGCGTGCTGTCCACTTCGGGCATGGGCGTAAAGTCCCACGACTTGATATCCCGTATCTTTTTCGGTACGGCAACCGCCTGCACCGACGCCGACAGCGCGCCAAAGTCACTGCCGTCCGCGGCGCAAATCCTGTCCGCAACTTCCTTTTGCACAAGACAGGTAATGGACGAACACATCTCCGAGCGCAAAAACAAAAATATAAGCGGCGTGGTTATATAGTAAGGAAGATTGGCTATTACAATGTACGGTTCGCCGATAAGCATGTCCACCGTTTCTATGCCCAGCTCCAGCACGTTGTTGCTGAACAGCCGAACATTGTCAAACTCCCCAAGCGTTTCGTCCAGTATGGGGAAAAGCGTTTCGTCAATTTCAAACGCGCACAGCGCCGCGGCGCGCTTTGCTATTGCACGCGAAAGGCTGCCGGCGCCCGCGCCGATTTCCACCACGCATTTGCCGTCCGCGCCGCCGCTAACCGCTATCTCGTCAAGCAGGTCTTCGTCAAAGATAAAATTCTGCCCAAAGGCCTTTTTGTACTTGAACTTATGCTTTGTTAAAATCCGCTCTATATCAACCATAATTGCACATTTATATTGTATCACAAACCGTGTGAAAAGGCAAGAAAATCCCACTTCTTTTTAAAAAGAAGCGGGCTGACGATTTAGCTTGTTATATGCTGAGATATATATCTTGCAATTCCAAAATGCTTCTGCCCAAATCGGTTTGAGACAATTCGTTTGGACTTTCTTCCAAAAAGTATGCCGATTCCAATTTCCTGTGATTGCTGCCGTACTTATAGTAGACTTCGCCTTTGCCGGCAAAAACGAGCAGTTGTTTGATTTCCGGTTGTACGACGTTCATCAAAGCGTCAAGCGTCCATAATGAATCTTGTCCGTCGTTGATCTTTTCTTTTTCGACCTTCAATTCCTGATATACACTGTCCAGTGCCCTGATGTACGCGATTTTGATATCCATTTAAAATTCCCCTATTTTGCGATAAAAAAATCATCTACTGTAATATAACACATAGCCCGTAAAAATGCAAGTGGGATTTTAAAATTCATAATTAAGAATTATTTTATTGACTGAATTATCTATATTTGGTATAATTGAAAACAGAAAATTTAACATAAGACAAGTGGTATTATGAAAGAAATAAAACAACGGTTTTTAACCGGCGAACGCGCCTTATTCCACGCCCGCGACCTAAAGATTGTAGACTGTACTTTTGCAGACGGCGAATCTCCGCTTAAGGAGAGCGCAAATATAGAACTTGTTGGCAGTTTGTTCAAGTGGAAGTATCCGCTTTGGTACTCAAACAGCATAAAGCTTACCGACTGTACACTGTTTGAAACGGCACGTGCGGGGGTATGGTACACCCACGATATTTCATTCGTAAATTGCACGATTGCCGCGCCCAAGACCTTTCGCAAGGCTTCGGGTATTCGTTTGGAAAACGTTACAATCCCCCATGCGAGCGAAACGCTGTGGTGGTGCAGTGACGTCGCGCTAAAAAACGTGACGGCATGCGGCGACTACTTTGCCATGCTGAGCGAAAATATGGAAATATCCAATCTCGACCTTGTGGGCAATTACGGGTTTGACGGAGCGAAAAATGTTGTTATAAGAAATTCGCGGTTACTCACCAAGGACGCCTTTTGGAACAGCGAAAACGTCACCGTTTACGATTCCTTTATTTCGGGCGAATATCTCGGATGGAACGCCAAAAACCTGACGCTGATAAACTGCACAATCGAAAGTCTGCAGGGC
>JAFLVI010000030.1 GCA_022508405.1 Clostridiales bacterium | reverse complement strand
TCATGTTCGTAGTATTTTTAAAATCTATAATAACTTTTTTGGTCGTGTTTTTTGTAATACGGCTTATGGGCAAGCGGCAGATAGGCGAAATGCAGCCGTTTGAGCTGGTTATCACGCTTATAATAGCGGAAGTGGCGTGCATACCGATGAACGATCCGTATATACCGCTGTATTACGGATTGATACCTATTTTGACGCTGGCGACATTGCACATAGTTTTGTCGTTTGTTTCGCGCAAATCGTTAAAGGTGCGAAAGCTGCTCAGCGGCAACAGCGTCATCGTTATCGACAAAGACGGTATCAACTACAAAAACATGCAAAAGATGAATATGAATATAGACGATTTAATCGAAGCCGCGCGCACCGCAGGGTACGTGGATTTTACGCAAATCGCCTATGCCATATTCGAAACAAACGGACAGCTTAGCGTGGTGGAAAAAGAGCAACCGCAGGGGAGCGAACCGCCGCAAAAGACCACTCTGCCGCTCGCGCTTGTTGTGGACGGAAAGTACAACGCGGAAAATCTTGCGCTCTCCGGCACCGAACAATCGGAAATCACGCGCGTGCTGGACGAGAATAAGCTAAGGTTAAGCGACATACTGTACGCCGATGTAAGGCAGGACGGCAATGCGTATTTTGCGCCTAAAAGCAAGCCGGCATTCAGCTGTTCCATCAACATAAACGGGGGAAACAACTGGTGAAAAAGGTGGTTGTGATATTGGTCGTGTTCGCGCTTATGGTGGGCGCGATGATAGGCGAAATAGTATACGTAAACAAATTTTACAACGGACTGCAAAGCGATTTGGAAGCGATATCAAAAAGCATAGACGAAAGCGAAGAGCATGTTGGCAACGCGGTCACCGTGGAGCTGTGCGAAAAGCTGGTAAAAAAATGGGAAAAGGGCAAGCGCGCATTGCTTACAATGCAAAATCACAACACCGTGCGCAACCTAGACGACAAAATTGTGAGCTTGCTTGCCGTTGTCAAGTCTGACAACTATAACGACGCGGTCATATTTGTACAATCCGCAATCAACTATATAGACGACGTGCTTTTAGACAGCATTCCGTATCTGTCCAACATATTTTAATCGTAATCTAATGTGTCGTCGGCGCAAAACTATTGCTTTTTAATGCAAAATGTATTATACTCTGTATGTGGAGTTTATAGATTTAAAAAAGCAGTTAAAATCGCAAAAGCCCGCGCCGTGCTATGTCTGTTACGGCGACGACGATTTTGTGTTGGACCGCGCGATGTCGCTTCTTACGGGACTGGCGGCGGAGCCTAAGCCTTTTAACTGTATAGACAGGGAGTTTATCTCATCGCGCGAACTGACGGACGAGCTTATGCAGCTGCCGCTTATCGGCGATTACCGCGTTGTGGTTGCGCGAGGCAAGGTGGACATGTCGGCGGTGGAGAAGTATCTGGAAAGCCCCAATCCTTCGGCGGTTCTGGTGCTGCCTATATACACTCCGCACGACAGCTGGGGCAAAGCCGCAACTCCTACTATCCCAAAAGGCGGCGTGGGAATAAATTGCAACAGAATGCCGTACAATCAGGTCGCGCCGTTTGTGATTGCGCTGTGCAACAGAACGGGCGCCACTGCGGAAGAAAAAGCAATAAGGCTGTTATATAACAAGTGCGGCGGATATATGTCGCGCATAGACGCGGAAACGCAAAAACTTGCAATGCTCAAAGCAGGCGGACAAATAACGGAAAGCGACGTAAACGAGCACGTCAAGCCGGATACGGAGTTTGTCGTGTTTGAGCTGTGCGAGAGCATTCTTAACGGCGACACCGCGCGTGCGTTGTCCATAGTGGACGGTATGGCAAAAAACAACGATTTGGTGGCGGCGTTCACCCTTATATACAACAGGTTCAGAAAGATTTTTGCCGTCTCGGTCGATCCTGACGGGATAGAAGGTTTGGGAGTAAAACCCACGCAGGTGGGCAGGTTAAAGACCGAAGGCGCGCGGTACGGCAAGCTTAGATTAAAAAAGGTTTTGGATATGCTGGAAAGCGCCGATTACAGCTACAAGACAGGCGCTTCCACCGTGTACGATGCGCTTACCTCGTTTGTCGCTCAGGCGGCTTATATTAAGAATTGAAAAGAGGTGAATATTGATAAATATAGCTAAAAAGAAGTTGCCTTCGCCCATACTGCCCATACTGGCGTACATAAGCTATTGTGCGGCATACTGGTTTGCCATGCGCGGCGAAATAGCGTATTACGGCTACCAAATGTCCATGGGCGATATATTCAGTCATGACGCATTAGCCTTTTTTATCGGCGGGCTTTTGCCGTTTGCGCTGTATATGCTTGTATCGGCTTTTATGTTTAAGCCGCTTAATTTTAAATGCGGCGGCGACGTAAAGTCTATTCAGTACGGACTGCACTTTGCGGTCATTGCCGCAAACGTGTTGCTTTTTGCGCTCAAGTTTATTTATATCGCCGCGCCGTTGTATTCGGAGCTTTTGGAAATACTTTTGGACCCGATTGTAACACTGGCGTGTGTGGCGCTTTATCTGTGGTATGCGTTCAAAATGGAATATGTTGATAAGTCGAGATTTCGGTTTGTCATATCTCAAGTTTTGGGCGCGTTTATTGCGGTGTACGGACTGTTTGCCGCAATAGGGCTGATTACTTCGTTGGTGTAGGTGACGGTATGAAAAAACGTTTTAGCATACTATCTGTAATACTTTGCGTCGTAGTCGCCGCGTTGTGCATTGTAGGTTGTTCCGATCACGGCGCGCCCGATCACAATACAAAAAATCCGTCCTACGCCGTGTCGCAGGACAATTTAAAAAACGAGCTTATCGGGTTTATGGAAGATAACATAGACCGCACCACGTTTACCGACGGGGAAAAGAAGGCCGCCGAGTATCTTCAAAAGCGATTGAGTGATATCGGGTACACCGATGTGGCGTTGCAGTCCTTTACCGCTAAGGAAGAAGAGATGACCGGACTGGAAAGCCAAAACGTGGTTGCACGGCTCGGCACCAAAAGCAATACTGCCAAAAACGTGATAATCGGAACGTACTACGACAACCGCCACGCCGCGCCGTACAAGGGCGGGTCGTATGACGGCGGCGAAGGCGTAATGGCGGGTGGAACAAGCGTTGCCACACTGCTGGGCATAGCCGAGTACTTTGTCAAAAATCAATCGAAGATTTCCGCGCAGTTAAATATAACGATAGTGTTCTTTGGCGCGTCGTATATTCAAAATACCGGCGTGCGCGCGTTTATGGACAAAATGGACGCCGCCGAATACAAAAACACCGTGCTGATGATAGAGCTGCAGCGATTGACGGGCGATCACGTTTACGCGTTTTCGGACGCAAGAGCGACCAAGCGCGAAAAGTTTTTCGACCGAGTGGCGGCGGATAACGGACTGGATATTTACAAAGTCACGTCCAAAAGCCCGCTGATTACCGGACTTTCTGCGCTTAACGGCGTGCCGTATTATCAATGGGCGCACAGCGGCGCATTCAACGTGTTTTTCAACGCCGGCGTGCCTACGCTCAATCTTATGGGCGCCAACTGGGAGTCGTCTAATCTTTCTGACATTGAGTCCACAAAGCACGCCAATCTGTCATATACCGAAAACGATACCTTTATAAATCTAAAAAAATATCACCCCGATTATGCCGACAAAATGGCAGCCGCGGCAACGCTTGTTATTCGCTCGGTGTGCGACAAAGAGTTTTTGAGCGTTATGCAGTACGACCGCGACAACTTTCCAGACACGGACGTGCTTGCCGCAAGCTGGATTTGGCGGCTTGTCGCGCTGGCAATAATTTTTGTTGCCGCGGCGGCAATGTATGCGGTAGGCACGCACATCAGAAAAAAATATCCTATAGAAATTCCGGCTCCGCCTCAAATGAAAATGGCGGTGTTCGGCATGGACTACGAGGATAAGAGCTCGGCGGATATTTTTATCGACATACGCGAGAACGGAATAAACGACGATATATTCGAGGGAATAGCAAACAACGCTCCCAAATCGAACGATCCGTTCGACGACATATTCCCGCCGCAATCCGGTTCTCCGCAAGAGAGTGGGGAAGCAAAGAGCGACAACAAACAAAACGACGATCCGTTTGGACCGCCGGACGACAAAAACCAATAATAAGCACAACAAAAAAGGCGCTCATTTGAGCGCCTTAAATTTTTATTTAACTGAACCAACCGCTTATTGTTGAACCGAGATTTTTAAAGAAGTCGGTTATGCCGAATTTGCCGAACATATCGGACATTATTGTACCGAAGTTGAAGGTGTCCACAACAAGGTAGCACCACAAAATGACAACGGCAAGCGTTGCTACAATAAGGATAAGCACGTTAAGCAGACAGCTGCGCAAGTTGATAGGGCTGCGCAGTTTTTTAAGCTTGGTGTTGGGGTCGTTGCTTTCCTTTATGGCTTGTTCAAGCTGCGCCGCGGTCATCTGCTCGGGCGAAAGGTTGGCAAGCGGAACGGACGGCGTGCCGGCAGGGGGAATCTCGCCGTTGGCGCCGGCAGGAGCACCTGCGGGAGCGGCCGCGTCCTTACCTTTTTTATCTTTGCCCTTTTTGTCCTTTACGGGTTTTTCCTTTTTAGGTTTTTCGGGCTTTAGTGTGTCTTTTTTTGCCATAGAATCCTCTAATACAGGTATCTAACATATAGTATATAACATACAGATAAAAAAATCAAGTACTTTTTCAGAATTGTTTATATTAAATTACAAATGTATTTTTGCTCAAAACAATACAAACAAGGTTTCCGCACAAAAAAAGTTATCAAAAAGTCAAAAAAGTTTGTTAAAAATAATTGAAATAAAAAACGTAATACTGTATAATTATATTAGGTGCAGACGATATGGAGTTTTTTACAAACATTTACGATAAAATGGCGGCAAAGCCGTGGGCGTGCGCAATAGATATTGTGCTTACCGCTTTGCTTATTTACGGCATGATCGTATTCCTAAGAAAGAACAATGCGGGTAAGCTTATTGCTTTTGCGCTTGTATTTATTGCGGCGGGGATTGTGCTTTCTTCCGAGTTTATGGACTTACCCGTAGTGGGATCCATAATGCGGTACGGAGTGATTATCGTCATACTCGTAATTGTCTTTTTGTTCCCCGCGGAAACAAAGCGCGGATTGTTTAAGCTTGCGTCGTCGCGCGATACGCACGAGCAGTACACCACGGCATACGACGTGTCGGACGAAGAACTGCACGCCGCAATCAACGATATAGTTCGCGCCGCACAGAATATGTCCAAAAAGAACGTGGGCGCTCTCATCATTATTTCCAATCAAAACTTGCCGGAAAACATTATCGATTCGGGTACCAGACTGGACGCAGTTCTGTCCTGCGCGTTGCTGGAGAGTATTTTCAACACAAAAGCGCCGCTTCACGACGGGGCGGTGTTTGTGCGCGGCAACCGCATTGTTGCGGCAGGGTGCTTCCTTCCGCTTTCCCAGTCCAATTCGATTGACAAGGAGCTTGGCACACGTCACCGTGCGGGCATAGGCGTAAGCGAAAACTACAACGTACTTACCATAATCGTTTCGGAAGAAACGGGCGTTATTTCCATCGCGCAGCACGGCGATCTCACGCGCTATTTCGATTCCCAGATGCTTACAGACAAGCTGGAGCAGACCTACGGCTTGCAGGCAACACCCAAGACAAAGTCTGCGCGCAAGCGCCGCCGCAAGGAGGGTTGATATGAACGAACAAAAACAAGAAAACGCAAAAAAGCAAAATAAATTTTCAGCCGTGCTAAAAAAGATTTTTGTACACGACATAGGGTGGAAATTGCTGGCGATTTTTTCCGCAGCGGTTCTATGGGCGTTGTCGTCCGGATTGTCGGGCTTACTTTAATCCGCGATATTCAATTTGTACTTTAAAGCGGCAGAAATGCCGCTTTTGTGTACAGTGATAAATCGCAAAAAAGCATAACAAAAAAGTTATACAACGAATATAATACATACGGAGTTACTTTAGATGAAGGCAGTTAAATTCGGCGGCACTTCAATGTCCACTGCGGACAGTATACTGCGCGTTGCGGAAATTATCAAAGGCGACCGTGACAGGCGTTTTGTTGTTGTGTCCGCACCCGGTAAGACGGATGGCGATGACAAGATTACAGATATGCTTGTCGCCGTAGCCGAAGCGTCCGGCAAAACGCGCGATGCAAAATTCGAGCCTGTTTGCAAGCGTTTTAAAATGCTGGCGGACGGCGTGGGACTAAGCGGCGCTTTGGACGACGAGCTCGAACAAACAAGAAAGTCGCTATCCAATGCCGACTATAGTTACATACTGTCGCGCGGGGAATTTCTTTGTGCAAAGCTGCTTGCAAAGCTCATAGAATACACTTTTATAGACGCGGCGGAGCTTATTAAATTTAACGGAAGTACGTATGACGACGAGCGCACGCAAGATGTGTGCAAAGCGGGGCTGAAAGGAAAGCTCGACGTAGTAATACCGGGGTTTTACGGCAGCAACGAAAACGGCGATATAGTAACGTTTTCGCGCGGCGGCTCGGATGTGTCGGGCGCAATAGTAGCGCGGGCGGTAAATGCGGAGATTTACGAAAATTTTACGGACGTGGACGGCTTTATGACGTGCGATCCGCGCGTCGTGCCGCACGCTTCGGTTATAGACGTGCTTACATACAAGGAGCTTCGCGAGCTTTCGTACATGGGCGCAAATGTGTTGCATCCCGAATCCACCTTTCCGGTACAAAAAGCTAATATTCCCATACATATTTTAAATACGTTCAACAAAAACGCAAGCGGAACAAAAATCGTGCCCACGGAGGAGTTTTTGGCAGGCGGGTTCAGTCGCAAAAACAATATGCCGATAACCGCGATTGCGGGCAGACAGCATTTTTATTCGTTGCACATAGACAAGTCTATGATGAACACGGAAATAGGCTTTATGCGGCGCGTGCTCAGTTGCTTTGAAAAGCTTGGAATTTCGGTAGAGCATATCCCGAGCGGCATAGATTCCATGACGGTGGTGTTTACTCCGGTGGACGTTTCCGCGTGTAACGAGCTGATTGAGTCGGTAAAAAGGGAAGTCAACCCCGATCACATTTCGCTCACTCGCGACATTTCGCTTATAACAATAGTGGGACACGGCATGAAGTCCCGTCCCGGAACGGTTGCGCGTGCAATAAACAGGCTTTCGTACGCAAATATAAATTTGCGCATGCTGGATATGGGCGCGTCGGAAATTAACCTTATTTTGGGCGTATCGGACGATGACTTCGAGCGCGCTTTAATCGCATTAAACGGCGAGTTCGAAGTATAAAAATTACGGATTTAAAAGGACAAGCATGTCAAAAAAAATTTCCGAATTCCGAATTCTGAATTCCGAATTTGCTTGACAATGGGTATTGACTTGTGATATTATTTTATGGAACCGCACGAAAAGGGTCTTTAATTCGGTTGTCCCGAAACCCCGACGGCGAATACTAAACGGAGGTTAGGCTATGTTTGCAATTATCGAGACGGGCGGAAAGCAGTACCGCGTGTGCGTGGGCGACGTTCTGGATGTAGAGCGTTTGGACGCAGAAGAGGGCGCTACCGTCGACCTTAAAGTTCTTCTCACCGGCGAGGGCGAAACCATCGTTACCGGCGCTGAGGCCGAGGGCAAAACGGTAAAAGCTACCGTTGTGCGCCAGTACAGAGCACCTAAAGTTATCGTGTTCAAGTACAAGGCCAAAAAGAACGTGCGCCGTCGTCAAGGTCATCGTCAGTACAAAACGCGCATAAAAATCGACGCTATCGTATGATAACTGTTAGACTGTTCCGCAAATCGGGCACGGTCACGGGCGTAAAGACGTCGGGGCACAGCGGCTTAGCGGAAAGCGGGAGCGACGTGCTGTGCGCGGCGGTATCCACACTTGTTCAAACGGCGTACCTTGCAATATCGGATATTTACGGCAAAGTAGATTACAAAAAGCAAGACGGACATTTCGAGTTTAGCGTACCCGAAGGTCACGATGCGCAGGTGATTATCCGAGCAATGCAAGTGGGACTACAAGATTTATCGAGCGGGTATCCGCAAAATCTCAAATTGGAGGAAGCATAAAAATGTTTATAGATATTCAGTTGTTCGCTCACAAAAAGGGCGGCGGTTCAACCAAAAACGGCAGAGACAGTAACGCGCAGCGACTTGGCGTAAAGCGTTCCGACGGTCAGTTTGTGCTTGCCGGCAATATTCTTATTCGTCAGCGCGGCACTCGCGTTCACCCCGGAGAGAACGTAGGCAAAGGCGGAGACGATACTTTGTTTGCGCTTGTAGACGGCAAAGTCAAGTTCGAGAACAAGGGCAATCGCAAGCAGGTAAGCGTATATCCGGTAGCTGTTGCCGAGTAATAACTTTGCCATATAAAAAAACAATAATTGATTACAACGGTGTAATTAAATGTCAAAAGGGCAAAAGCCCTTTTTTCAATTAGTAGGCAACAAATCGGCCCGCAATTCCTTAAATCAAAAAGGTAATACCATGTACAAAACCGAAGCCAACAGAATAATCGTAGACGTAGCCGACATCGATATAAAAGCCACGATTGAATGCGGCCAGATTTTTCGTTACGAAAAAACTGCGGACGGATATACTGTCAAGTCCGGTCCGCATTCTTGCGATATTTGTACGCTCGGGGATACGGTAGTTATTACAACAACCGCAGTGGACTACTTTGTCAACTTTTTCAACCTTGACCGTGACGTCATGCGCGCAAAGCGCGAGTTAAGCCGTTTTCCGGAGCTTGCAGATGTGCTAGAAGCTTGCGGTGCACTGCGCATTCTCCACCAGCCGCTGTTTGAAACGATTATTTCGTTTATTATTTCGGCAAACAACAATATCCCGCGCATAAAGACCATTATAGGCAGAATTTGCGCGGAGTTCGGCGACGTTTTTCCTTCGCCCGAACAGCTCAGCGAATTGCCGTGCCGCAGACTGGACGCACTGGGTTGCGGCTACAGATCGCAATACATATCCGATACCGCAAAGATCTGTGCCGAAACCGATATTCTTAATAGGATGTATGCCGCCAATACGGCGGACGCGCAAAAAATGCTTAAGACCCTCCCTGGGGTAGGACAAAAAATTGCCGACTGTGTGTCGCTTTTTGCGCTGGGCAGATTGGAAGTATTTCCCATCGATACGTGGATGTTCAAGACCCAACGCGTGGGAATGGAAACGGAATCTCAGTCGCGCACGCGGCTTATGGAAAAGTACGGCGCGTACGCCGGCTATGCTCAGCAACTGCTGTTTTACTATTACGCCATACTGCGGAAAGGACAGATATAATGACGCTTGCGCAAAGCTTTGAAAAGCTGTTTGCTACTATCGACATGGTTACACTGTGTTTGTGGGTTACAGGCTTTATTCTGTTTTGCATAGAGTTTTTTCAGCCAATGCACGGTGTAGCGTACTTGTTGGGCGTGGGGCTTTTGTGCGCGGCGTTTAGTGTGCGCATGGTTTACGGATCGGCGGGAGAAGCGTTTGTATTTGTACTGCTCACTTCCACACTGCTTTTTGCGGTGCACTGCGTGTCGCTGGCTACTCAAAAGCGCGGGTGGCTTAAGGTCGCGCGCATGGAAAAGGCGGGCGAGCGCACGCGCAAGTACGGCGGACTTATAGACAGCATAGGTGTTGCCAACACCGCCATAGATTTAACGGGCAACGCCACAATAAACGACATAAACCTTATTGTATACAGCGTTACGCCTATTATGCAGGGCGAAAAAGTAAAAATCACAAAGATCACACGCGATAAAATTATCGTGGAAAAGGTGGACGGCGCCAATTAGCCGCAAATGTTCTACTGTGCCGATAAAAGTCATAAAATAGAACACTATGAGTTTTATCGAGCAAGCTTCTAAAATATTTTCCGGCACACCGGAATACAAGTTTCAGGCCGTAATATTCGGGCGCGACGCTTTTTATATAGAAGGCGCGCGCCCTATTAAAATTGACGAAAAAGAGATGATATTCAAAATCCCGTCCGGACTGATAACAGTTGCGGGCGAAAGGCTTGCCGTAAAGGAACTGGCGGACGACTGCACGGCGATAGTGGGCAGAATATGTTCGTACACGGTGACCGATCTATGAAAAAGACAAAGCCCGCAAAGCCGCAAAACAAGCCGACTAAGCCGCGAAAGGTCGATACCGATAACGTCATAGCGCGGCAAAAAAGACAGCAAGCCGCCGAACAAAGACTTGCCTTAAAGCGCGAAAAGCAACGCATAAAGGAACAGCGCGAAAAAGAAAAAGCTTTAATTGCGGCGGAACGGCAAAAAAAGCGGGCTGCGGTATATACTAAAATCGTCGCCAAGTTAAAAAACAAAAAGGCGGGCTTCGACTATAAGGGCTTCGGAATTTTGCCGCGTGTGGAGCTTGCGGTAAAGGGCGACAAGACGTCCGCGGTGGTACGGCTTTCCGCATCGGGAATAAAGGTGACGGACGTAAGATTTTCGGGTGGAGAAACGCTGTTTAAAATACGAAAAAAAGACTTAACAAAAGCTGTTGCTATTTTGAGCGAAATGTGCTATACTCATAGAATAAACGCGAGCTTCGGGATAGCGCAAAAACTGGCTTTTTCGGCGGCGCGTTTTGGACTTATTGCGGGCGCGGCGCTGTCCGTAATAGGCTTGAACATTTCATACGGATATATCTGGCGCGTGCAAGTATCTGGCAACAGCAAGCTTTCCGTTGCGGCAATCGAAAGCACGCTAAAGCGTGCGGGTATTTCGTCGGGCTGTAAAAAGACGGATAATCTTGCGGTCAAAGCCGCCGATGTCTTGGGCGGCATGGCGGGCATATCGGACGCGTCGTGCGAGATAAAAGGCACAACTCTTATTGTGCATGTGCTGGAAACCACCGAGAGCGTTTACATCGATAGGTACGGCGAATACACGTCCGAATACGATGCGACCGTAACACGGATTGTAATGCGCAGTGGCACCGCACTTGTAAAGCGCGGTGACGTGGTAAAGCGCGGTGACGTGCTTGCCAGCGGCGACGTGTTTTCCACCGCCGGAGAATTGTTGTACAGCGGCGACTGCGATTGCGATATTTACGGCAACGTGGCAATCACAGTCACGGCTCAAATTCCAATTTCCGCAGTGGAATATAGGCGCACCGGCAGGACGGCGGTAAAAACGGTGTACACACTGTTCGGCAAGCAAATGGGCAAAGCTGTATCGCCGTACAAGTCTTACGAGATGAGCACGCACACTTCGCACTACGACGTGTTTGTACCGCTTTACGCCACCACGTACACCTTCCGCGAGACGCGCGCGGTGGAATACGAGCGCGACGTGGAAGAAGCGGCGGAGAACTTTGCAAAAACCAAGATAGAAAGTATGAAGTTCGAGGGCGAGTTTAACTACTCTTACAGTGTGGAACAGAGTGTGTCCGGACTGTATACCGTGCATTTGTTCATCACGGGCGAAACAGTTATATCAAGGGGCAGAGCTACTGCCGGCAATCAAAATCAGGACGAAAGCAAATTAAAAACGGAGAAACAAGTTGACAAAATCGTTTAAAAACGACGAAATTCGCGCTGTTTTCGGCGCGTACGACGCAAATATAAAAACGCTGGAAAAGTTGCTTAAGGTAACTGTACGACCCACTCCGGACGGAGTGGAAATTTCCGGTAGCGTGGGAGATGCGGAAAAGGCAGGATTGCTTCTGGACAAGCTGTGCCTTGCGGTACGGCGCGGCGAGAATATAGATCCCGACAAGGTCAGGCAGTATTACGACATTCTTACCGCCGATCCGTCAGGCATTGACGACATCACTGCGCAGGCGGTGTGCGTAAATGCGCACGGACAAAAGATTTACGCCAAAACTCTGCGCCAAAAAAAGTTTATAGACGCGGTAAGCGAAAATCTTTTGACATTTGCCATCGGTCCCGCCGGCACCGGCAAAACTTATCTTGCTGTAGCCATGGCGGCAAACGCTGTCAAAAAGGGTTTTGTGGATAGGATCATTCTCACGCGTCCGGCGATAGAAGCGGGCGAAAAGCTGGGATTTCTCCCCGGGGATCTGCAAATGAAGGTCGATCCGTACCTAAAACCGCTGTACGACGCGCTTATGGAAATGTTCGGAGATGACTATACTCGGCTTATAGAGCGCGGCACGGTGGAAATAGCGCCGCTTGCGTATATGCGTGGCAGAACACTTTCGCACGCATTCATAATTTTGGACGAGGCTCAAAACACCACGCCCGAGCAGATGAAGATGTTTTTGACTCGATTCGGCGAAGGCAGTAGGGTTATCGTCACCGGCGACATAACGCAAATAGATATCCGCGGCGAGCAGTCCGGACTTATCGATGCGGAAAACGTGTTAAAGGACGTGGACGGCATTGCGTTTGTGCATTTATCGGAGGACGACGTTGTTCGTCACGGTCTTGTCATGAAAATAGTAAAGGCTTATAACAAGTATTCGCAAAGGAGAAATAACAGTGGAAGCGGAAAAATCGAGTGAAAATATTTCTTATGATCCGCCAAAAGCGGCGTACTGGTGGACTGCCGGTATTTTTGCAATAGTTTATGCGGTAATCTACATATCGCTGGTGGTATATATTCATTTTGCCGCAAACGGATCGGGCATACTCGGACTTGCCGATACTCACGCTTACGTTTTGTACGCGTTTGTCTTTTTGTTCTTTTTTGTGGCGATGTACATCTACATTGTGGTGTCGCGCAGGGAACTGTTGTATTCGTTAAAACGCGTGGGTGCGATAATGTCGCTGTTTACAATCGTGGTTGTTATCAATATTGTTTTAATGGCGTTCAGCGCGTATCTTATTTGCGTAGCGCTCTCCGCAATGCTGATATTGCCGTTTACAAAAAAGCGCGACGCGTTTGTCCTTAACATATTTTCATGCCTTGTTACGCTGTTTGTGCTTATCGCAACGCTGGAGCACAACGAATTTCCCGCCGTTGCGTTCACGCTGATAGCGGGGCTTATAGGCGGGGCGGTAGCCACTTACAGCTTTCCTTCGGGAATGACGCGCGTGGTATCGCTGTTGCGTTCGTTTGTAACCGGTTGCGTAACCATAGTAGTGTACTTTGTTTTGCTTTCCACATACAGGCTGAGCGTGGCTCCGTTTGTGGACAAAATCATGTATATAGGTATCTCCGTTTCCGGCGAGCTTTTGCTTACCGCGGCTATTGTGCCTGTAGTGGAATGGGTGTTCAACCTTACCAGCGACTTCAAGCTGATGGAGCTTATCAACCACAAAGCACCGCTAATTAAACGGCTTATCAAGGAAGCCCCCGGCACGTTCAACCACTGCCTTGCGGTTGCCAACTTTGCCGAAATCTGCGCGGACGCGATAGGCGAAGACCCGTATTTGGCGCGTGCGTGCGCGTACTATCATGACGTAGGCAAACTCAACAACGTAATGTACTTTACCGAAAACCAAGCGGGCTACAATCCGCACGACGAGATTTTGCCCGAGGTGTCAGCGGAGATCATACGCAAGCACACGGTGGACGGCTACGAACTGTGCAAAAAGCACCACATTCCGGAAGAAGTTGCGCGCGCCACAATAGAGCATCAGGGCACTTTGCCGATTATGTATTTCTACAATAAGGCCAAGTCGCTCACAGACGGCGATGTCGATATAAACGAGTACCGCTATTACGGCGAAATTCCCACCGGCAAGATGGGCGCTATCATCATGATATGCGATTCGTCGGAAGCTGCAATCCGCGCCATGGACAACCCCACCGGCGAAAAGGTGGACAAGCTGTTAAAGGCCATGATAGACGATAGGTTAAAGAACGGACAGTTTGATAATTGCGCAATCACAATGAAGGATCTAAACGCCATAAGGCTTGCAATAGTCGGCGCATACGGCGGACTGTACCACAAACGCATAAAATATAATAACGGCAGTGGCGGCGGAACAAATGTTTAAGCTTACCGGCGATGTGCAAGCGGGATTCGGCAGGCTTGCGGGCATAATTTATCATACGCTTAATCTTAAAGGCGATGCGGCGGTGGATATAACCGTTGTAAACGACAAAGAAATGCAGGAGCTTAACAAGTCTACGCGCGGCGTGGACAAAACCACCGACGTGCTTTCGTTTCCTGCGCTAAATACCATTACGGAATTTACGCAAAAAAACTATCCCACAGATTACGACGAAAAGCTTCGCGCGGTGGCGCTGGGCGATATAGCCATAAACCTTGACGCGGCGGCGCGGCAGGCGGAAGAGTACGGCACGGGTGAGCGGGAAGTAAATTATCTTTTTGTGCACGGCATGCTGCATTTGCTCGGCTACGACCATATGGAAGAAGCCGACAAAAAAGTAATGCGCGAGTTGGAAGAAAAGGTTTTGGCGGAAACGGACAAGTCGGTAGTTGTAGCCGTTGTAGGCAGACCGAATGCCGGCAAGTCGTCTATTGTAAACGCCATTGTCGGGGAGAAGGTGTCCATTGTGTCGCCCAAGCCGCAGACCACGCGGGACAGAATAACCGGCATTTGTACCGAAGGCGCAAGGCAGATAGTTTTTTTGGACACCCCCGGGATGTTCAAGCCGCGCACAAAGCTTGACGAGCATATGGACAAGAGCATAAAAAGCTCGCTCGGCGGCGACGCCGACGTCGTTCTTGTCGTGCTTGACAGCACCAAGGGCATGACCGAAGCGGACGAAAAACTGATTACCGAGCGGCTAAAATCCAAAGCGCCGCTGTATGTTGCCGTAAACAAAACCGATTTAAAGGGATTCGACGGTGTTTATCCCATTTTGGAAAAGCTGAATCCGCTCATGTCGCGCAAGGAAGGGCGGTCTATAAAAGACGTTATCCCTACAAGCTGCAAGACGGGGCGCAATATAGATGTGTTAAAGTCCGCGCTGTTTGCCGAGTGCAGGGACGGCGGCTTTTTGTTTCCGCCCGATGAGTACACCGATAGACCGGTCAAGTTTTTAATAGCGGAAACGGTGCGCGAAAAAGCGCTATTGTTTTTGCAGGACGAAATCCCGCACGGCGTGGGCGTGAGCGTCAGACAGGTGGACGAAAACAGCGACCCCGTAAAAATCTTCTGTGATGTTATTGTGGACAAGCAATCGCACAAGCGGATTGCAATAGGCGACGGCGGGGAAATGATAAAGAAAATCGGCGCGTCCGCGCGGCGCGATATAGAAAAAATGCTGGACTGTCAGGTGTTTTTGGAATTATTTGTAAAGGTTCGCACGGGCTGGCGCGACAGATCGGATATTCTAAAGGACATCGGTTACTGACAGTCATTGACGAATATTTTTGCTCGCCGGTCAGTAAACTAATCATATCAAAGTGCTTTACGGAGGTGTGATTATGAAAGGCGAAGAAAGAATGTTTTGGGAATTGTTTTGCGCTACGGGCGCGCCGCAGTACTATTCGCTGTATGTAAAGGCGCGTGACGAGAATGAGCGCAATGCGGATAAGTAAACGCAAGAGGTAAAGATGATCGATTTTTCCGATAAGTGCGTGGTGCTCAAGGTCAGCGACTACCGCGATAACGACAAGCTCGCCAAGGTGCTTACGGCAGGGCACGGGCTTGTTACGGTTAAGCTTGTCGGAGTAAAAAAAGCCAAGGCAAAGCTAAAGCCGTTTGCGCAGGAATTTTCGGTTTTCGATACACGGCTTACGGGACGGGGCGCGTTTTTGACGCCAATAGAGCCGCTTCTCATCGGGGACGGTTTTTCGCTTTGCACAGATTTAAAGGTGTTTACGGCGGCGTCCGTGGCAGCGGAAGCGACCGTATCGTCCATCGGCGACGACGAGTCCCACACCGAGCTTTTTGTGGAGTTTTTAAAACTCATTTCAAACTTAAAACCGGACTGCAATCCGTACTATCAAGCGGCGGTATTTATGTTGCGGCTTATGGAATTTTCGGGATTTTATAAGCAGTACGCCTATGCCGAACAGCCGCAAACGCCTTTGCAGATGCTAGGGTACGCGCAAAAAACAGGGTATAGGCTTGATTCGGACAACGACTTATCCCGCCGCGCACTAAAGTACATATGCTCGGAGTTCGAGCGCAATTTCGACACAGGTCTAAAAAGCGTAGATTCTATCGACCTTTATGATTAGTTCGGAATTCGGAATTATTTTTGGGCGCGAAGTGTTATTAAGGTAGATATTCTTCACAGCGCACTTCGCGCTTGTCCGGAATGACAAAAAGCAGACTATGCCATATTCATACTTTTTGTCATTCTGAGCGAAGCGAAGAATCTTAACATGATTCTTCCACACAGTTACAGATTGTGTAACCGCAACGCCTTTTTAGAGTGTTGCGGTTTTTTTACAAACCATTCTGCATTCTTCATTCTTAATTCCGCATTAGTACAATTATCCGAAAAAATATGATTTTTCGGATAATTGTACTAAATCGCTTGCCTTTTATAATTATCTTTGTTAAAATGTTTGGTGGACAAAATATACTTTAAGGAGAATAAAAACAATGGCAAAAAAGTATTGCTATCTCTTTACCGAAGGTAACGCAAAAATGCGTGAAATTCTCGGCGGCAAGGGTGCAAACCTTGCGGAAATGACCAACATCGGTCTTCCCGTACCTCAGGGCTTTACAATTTCCACCGAAGCCTGCACACAGTATTACGAAGACGGTCGCAAAATCAACGCCGATATTCAAAAGGAAATAATGACCTACATCGAAAAGATGGAGACCATTTGCGGCAAAAAGTTCGGCGACAAGGAAAATCCTTTGCTTGTTTCCGTGCGCAGCGGCGCCAGAGCTTCCATGCCCGGTATGATGGACACCATTCTTAATCTCGGTCTTAATGAGGAAGTTGTAAATACTATCGCCACCAAATCGGGCAATCCCCGTTGGGCGTGGGACTGCTACCGCCGCTTTATCCAGATGTTCT
>JAFLVI010000003.1 GCA_022508405.1 Clostridiales bacterium | reverse complement strand
GGGCTGGATCACCTCCTTTAAGGAATCTGCAATTAGAGCAGATACCAAAAATTTTATGTTCTCAACCGATTTAATTCGCTAATCTTTCACACGTTATGTCCTCAAAAAGACCGTTCTTTTTATAAAGAGCGGTCTTTTTCAATGCAAAATTTAGATTTAAAAATATGGATAAATTTTTTTAAACGAAAAAATCCCACAATGCTTTTGCACTGGAGGATATTTCCGTTTCGCTTGCCGTAGGCTGAAAGAATTTTACGGCGTCTATAGCGAACCGTCTGTAAAGCATTGTGGGTAGGAGAAGTTATCGCAATCAGGGCGATATTTCTATCGTAAACCCGTTATTGCCTTACAACTTTATATTGTGCAGACTGTATGCGCGTTATGCATGTTTTGTATAATTTTTTTCGAGCTTATTAAAAAATGAGCCGTGTTGACAAACGCGGCATAGCGCGGTATAATAATATTATGACTTTTGAACGTCAAAAACGCAACGGATATATCAAGCCCAAACAGTATGTTAGGTGGTATACTGCGGACGGCGTTCGCGCCGTAACCGTAAAGCGCCCTATAGGAAGGACGGTGTTTATTCTTGCCGCCGTCATTTGCGGACTGTTGATACCGCTTATTGTTATGCTTGAGTTGCGTACCGATACGGCGCTTGCCGAGTGGTGGACAACGCATATAGAAGCAGGGTGGGAAAAAGTTGTCGGCACGCTTACTTCGTGGCTGCCTTTTTCCGTTACGGAATTTTTTATTGTTTGCATTATAGGATTGAGCGTTTTCTTTTACGTGCGGCTAATAGTAAACTTGGGCAGAGCAAGGTTTAAGCGTATTCTTACCGGCGCGCTGTCGGTTTGCGTAGGCGTGGTCTACCTACTTAACCTTTACGTGTTAAGCATGGCGTTTGCGTACTACCGCGCCGAAATGCCCATTCCGCAGTCGCAAAAAAAGTACGACGTGGAAGAGTTAAAGGCAGTTGTGGAGTATTTTTTGGCAGACTACAACAACCTTGCCGTCACCTTGCCGCGCGACAAAAACGGGTGTGTGGAGTGTCCGTACACGTTTTCCGAGCTTGCCGAGCGCATAAAAATAGAATACGCTAGGCTTACGGACGACTATTTCAATCAGTACACGCCCACCGCAAAACCTGTTGTAAACAGCTGGTTCTTGTCGCAAATGATGATAACCGGCATGACCTTTTTGCCGACGGGCGAGGCGACGGTAAACACCGCCGCGCCGCCCACAACGCGCACCATTACGCTTGCTCACGAGCTTGCGCACGCCAAGGGCGTATTCCGCGAAGGCGACGCCAATCTTTTGGCGCGGTATATTTTGATATCGGCGGACGACGATTATTTGCGATACTGCGGGTACTACTATGCGTTTGACAATTTATTAGAGGCGTTGGCGCTTGCCGAAAGCGATCAGTTGTATCAAGAATATTTATATCGCGTGGACGACAGAGTGTACATCGAGAGGAGATTTATCATCGAATACTGGAACTCGCAATGGAACCTTTTAGGGCAAATTGCGGAATTCTTTAACAACTTGTACTTAAAGTCAAACGGCGCTTCAAACGGCACGGGCAGCTATGAGGACAGCAACCAAAGTTCGGTGGTTACGCCAACCGACCCGTCGACCGGTCTACCGGAGCGCGACCCCGAAACGCAAAAGCCCGTGCGCATTATAAATTATTCCAAAGTGCAAAAAATGTTTTTTGCGGTATATGAGAGTAGGTTAGGGTAATGATTGATAAACATAAACCAAACGCAAAAAAAACGCGGCACAAGAATTTGTGTCGCGTTAATTGTTGGGTGGAAATATTACAGTAAAATCTTAGGGTCGTATTCCGGTTTTTTAAATACCACGCTATCGGGCTTGTCGGCGATTTCGGTCTTAAAAACGTCCTGCCACTGCTCGGCGGTGTAGTCCTCGATTGTGCAGGTAATCCAGTGCTTGTCTGCACCGAGATCGCGCGACAGTACTTCCACAAGATCGCGTGCGAGTCTTTCCTTTTGAGCTTGAGTTCTGCCTTCCAGCATTTTTATAGAGATATTGGGCATAATTATACTCCTTTTTTATTTTTTGCGGTTAATGACGGTAATATCTTAAGTCGGTTTAGTATAGGCAGCAGTGCAACGGCTATCGGGATGTTTGCCAGCGCAACAATCAACTGGAACAAGCGCGCCAACATATACACGCCGAATATAGCATTTTTCCCGTTGCCGAAATACGATTTTAGGTTGAGATAATATTTACACCAACCCCATATCGCAAGTGAGTCCAGCACAAAAGTAAACAGAAAAGCGCACGTCACGCCGGCTACCACAAGCTTTACGGTATAGCTTTTGACGGGTAAATACTTGAATATCAGTCCGGCAGTCAAACCGTACAGAGTCCATACTATTGTGATAAACGGATTAAAGACGCCGGCAGGGAACACAAGTGCAATAAGCAAATCGGATATAAAGCATACCGTTGCGCCGCCTACAGGGCCGAGTGTCGCCGCGGCAAGTAACCAGATCGTGTATATCGGGGTAATCTTAAAGTTTTCGGCTAAAGTTCCGATTTGTCCGATGACTTTCATCAATAGAGCGATGGAAGTGAATAGCGCGGTGTGCGCAAGCCATTTTGTCGTTCCGATTTTCAATGCTTGCGAACGGACTTTTGCGGAAACTATATTGTCCGGAGTCGCAATTTCCTGTTGATTTTCCATCAATGTCGGGCTTCTCCTGTATTAAGATAAACTCAGTATATCATAACACAGTGTCTAAGTAAAGTAATTTAAGAAGACGATTTTCGTTTTTTTGCGGCAAACAGCGGACGCTTTTTAGGCTTTTTGCTGACCGCCATTTCAAAGTCAACCGCGCCGAATATGACGGCGGCAAGCGCGGAAAAACACACTCCGCCGATACCCGCCACTATTATAGGCAGTACTGTCCCAGGGATTATCGAATGCACGTATTCGGTAAAAAGCCATGCGGGATATGCCGCGGCTAAGCAAATAAGGAGCGGCTTAAAAAACTTCAGTTTAAATCCCGTTCGGCGCTTTATATCTATTACGTCCAGCACTGACGACAAAATCAAGCTTAGCCCAAATGCCAGAATAAACACGTCCATGTCGAAGCGGGAGAAAAACGCAAAACAAATCGCGTACATACTAGCCGCGCCGATAAGGTAGTTAATAAGCGATTTCTTTTCCAGATCGAGCGAGTTCAGCATGGACGAAGCTATGTTCTCAAACGCCAGCGGCAAAAGCAGCCACGCCGATTTTTTCAAGAATATGCCGGCGTCGGTGTTGTTGTAGATAAACGTGCCCAGCGGTTCGCCGAGTGCGCAATACGCCGGCAGTATTATTGCCGCAATAATTATGGAAAAGGACAGCGCATTTTCTATCTGGCGGCGCATGCTCTTTTTATCGCCCTTGGAGTACGCTTCGGACAGGGTGGGTATCATTACAAACGCGAGTGAGCCGACAACGGTTATAGGAAGGTACAACAGCGGCAGCGCCATGCCCACGCACGATCCGAATACGTACATGGACTGTTCGGAATTGAGCCCGCTCGACATGAGCAAAAAGGGCATTGCTATAGCTATTATATAGTTGTTTATACTGGACGTGGTGCGGGAAAGAGTTATCGGCACCGAGGTTGATATAAGCGGCTTTAAATGCGTTTTGGGGCTTTTAAGCTTGCGCTTGCCGCCAAAATAGAACAGCGCCACCGCCGCCGCGGACACAAAGCACGCCACGGTCATTGACGCGGCAACGGCTACCGTTTTGCCTTTAAACAGGGAAAACAGCACAACGCACCCGATTATGCGCGCTATCTGCTCTATAAGCTCCACCGCACTGACGGTGGTAAATTTCTTTTCGCCCCAAAGCACGCCGCGGAATGCGGAGTATATTCCGGAAAACACCAATGCCGGCAGCATGACCAGAACAAGTGTCATTGACTGCCGTTCTGCAAACAGCGAACCGATAGGCCGCTGTAATACCGCCACTAACAAGCAAATCACAAGCGCGGTTACAAGTTCGAATATCAGCGCCGCCGAGCACACTCCGCCGCTTTCCGACCTGTTAGTAGCCGTTTGCTTGGATACCACAAGCGGAATGCCCGATGTAAGAAGTGTCACAAGCACAAAGAAGAACGACAGGGCAACCGAATAAATTCCCATGCCGACCGCACCGATTTCGCGCGACAGATAGATCTTGAACAAAAACCCGAGCGTGCGCTCCACAAAGGTGAACGCCGTCATCGTCATTACTGCTTTTGTCATGGAATTCATCGGTATATTTTATGTTTAAAGGTGGTACAAAATGATTGTACATACAATGCAAACATATATTTTTCGGCTTTTTCTTGATTTTATCATGTTTTAATGTTATAATATATAAGTGGAAGTACATCAAAAATCGAAAGTAAATATCATGCGTTTGCTGCTGTCGATATTGATAGTACCTTTTGCCATGCTCTTGTTGGGCTGTTCGCAAAACGTGAGCATAGATTTATCGCGTACGGAGATAACGCTTTATGTAGGAGAGCGGCGCGACATCCTTCCGTACTTGGTTTTTTCGCCCGCAATCGGCGAAGAAAATATCGTTTTGCGCACAGAGTCCGAATGCGTCAAAGTGGACGGTACGGCGGTTGTAGGCGTTAAGGCGGGCTCGGCGGAGATTATAATTTCCGCGCGAGGCAAAACTTTTACGATGACGGTTAACGTCGATTACAGCGCCACGACCGATTTTTTTGTCACAGTCGAAAATCGCATTCAGACCGCAAGCAACGGCGAGGTCCTGCCGGTGATTTTTACGGCGGAGTTTTATGAGTATAACCCGCAACTGACTGTTCAGTGGAAAACAAGCGACGGCATTACTTATTCGGGCAGGCGGTTTGAATACATGCCGCGCGGCTACGGCGAGTACACGGTTACAGCGGTTGCGTATGATACTGTTTGGCAGTACGAAGTTAAGGTGTACAGACGCACAGACGTTACGGTCAGACACGCCGACTTAGCAGGTGTTTCGGCTTTTGTTCCCATTACTTTCACGGCTGACGAGAATGTCAACACGCTCAATCCCAAATCGGTCTACGAGTGGCGTGTAAACGGCGAAGTCGCGGGAAGCAGCGCACAGTTTACTTTTACACCGGAGATAGGAAAGCACAGCATAGCTTTGTTTGTCAACGGCGAGCAAAAAACCATAGACGGAAAAAGCGAGTTGACGTTTGACGTTTCGGTCGATAATCACGACGATTGCAAAGTGACGTTTGACGATACGAAAGACGTATATATTCGTTACTCAAAGGGGCGTAACCCGCTGTATATTTCCATTATCGATACGCAAGGTGTGCGCCACACGTTTGACGTTACAGACGCGCAGTATTCGCATTTATTTTCGGACGGCGCGTTTAGGGCAACCGAGTACATAGACGTGTGCGCGCAAAATCCGATGCGCTATATAATAATGATAGGCACGGACGGCGAGCGGTATGAGTTTGATTTTTTACAGCTAAGCGCCGATGTGCAACAGTATCTGGACGACAAGGTGTTTTTGGGCAATTCGTTTATATCCGATACGGCAGACGCCAAGCGGTATGTAAGCGATTTGTACGCTGTGGGCGCCACCGAAGGGACGTGCTATGCGGCGGGGGACGTGCTTTTACTAAAGCAAGCAATGCTCGAGCAGGCGGAAATGCTGGGGCTTAGTGTTTCTGCGGCGGCAGACGGAAATGTTATTAGGCTTGTCTTTCAGCCATACGTCAACGCACCGGACAAGAACGACAGCTCTACTGTTAATACGGCATATGCCATACTGCCGCATATAGAATACAATGATGACAACCGCAGATCAAAGGACTATATTTTTCCGTCGGATAGACTTGAGCGCAGTGTTGCCGTCAGCGGAAGCGAACAGCTTGTTATTGCTGTATTAGACGGATATAAACCGATTACGCGGTCGGGCGACAATGCCTACGTAGTGTACCGTGCGGCAAAGTCCGTGCTTCTCAATATTATTGGGGCGGACTATACCGCGCGGCAAAAGGTGCATGCCGTTTACGATTGGTTGCAGTCCGTTACAGTAAATAAGGAAAGCGCGGGCATGACTTCGGTAAGCAGATTTGCCGAGGGAGTGTTTGCCGCCGTAAGGTCGGCAGGCTCCGGATATGCCGTGACAAGCGAAGGCTTAAGTAAGGCGTTTGCATTGCTTTGCGCCGTAGAAGGCATTGAGTGTAAGATTTTGCGCAACACCGATTACGGGTATTACAATAAGGTCAAGCTGGACGGAGTATGGTTTGTCACCGACGTATACGGCGGCAAAATAAAGATAACAATGCAGTCCAACGCCGGACTGACTACAGCAATAGAATATACGTCGCATCGCGGGCTTCTAATAAGCGATCGAGAGTTTGCGGGGTTGGGCTGCGATGTCAACGACGGATATGAAGCGTTTGACAAAACAAACTCGCAGTATATGCAAAAGCAAAGCTACGACAATTTGTATTTCGATAACTACATAGACAAGTCGGAGATTGCATATCAGGCGGTAAAAAACATTGTTTACTTCGCGTTAAACGGTACGGTGCGCGGCAACACTCGCATACCGTATGTCGGCAGTTATGTTATTATTTACAACAACACATACGGTGTGGAAATAAAATGCGACCCGAGTTTGACGGAAAGCGAAATATCAACGGTTGCGGGATATATAAATAAGGCTATAGACGAATATGCAAGCGACGTGCTTCACGCAACGTTTGCCGGCAGGCGCACCGTTATTGCCGGCGGAATTATCTGCGCAATCGCAGTGTCGCCCATACCATTGAGTGAATAGACGGGGGAGAGAGCTATGCACAAAAACACAAACAGATATTTCGGGAATATCAGGTCGGCGGTTGCCGTTACGCTTATTGTCGTAATTGCAGTGTTATCGGCAGGCTGTTCTTTTGTAAAAGACCTGTTCAAGCCTGATACGCTGGAATTTACCCAGCAGAATCTTTCGCTGTACGTAGGCGATGTGTATGATATTTCCGACATTTTAAAAACAAACACAAGCTCGTACAGTTTGAGTTCGTCAGACAGTTCGGTCGTTACCGTTAACGGAAGTAAGATTACCGCAAGGGCTGTTGGCGCTGCAAACATAACCGCAAAAACAAGTTCCAAAAGCGCCAAACTAAAGGTTGTTGTGTCCGAAAAGGTAAATGATTCGGTCACCATTGCCGCCGGTGGGGATACTGTGCAGACATACGGAAAGACCGGTGCAGTCACGTTTACGGTGACGGCAACGGGCGAACCTGCCAAAAGCGACGCCGTCTACTGGTACGTAAACGGCGAGTTGGAAAGGCAACTGAGCAAAAGCGACAGCTTTGTATTTTGGCCGACAGACGTAGGGGTGTATATAATAACCGCAAAGTGCGGCGCAATGACTTCCGACGGCATTACCGTGCGCGTGTACAACGCTGTGGAGGCGCAGGTGGAAGTTTCCGGTTCGCTCGAACAGATAGAACCGTTTGCCGATATAGTTATTACGGTTGCCACAAGCGGCGGCATGGACAATTATTTCCAGTATTTGGTGGACGGCAAATTGCTGTACGAGGGCGATAGCAACACGTATACATACAAGCCCACGGCGGGACGGCATACGCTTTCCGTCAAGGTAAACGGGCAAACGGAGTACACGGAAGAATTTTGCTTCCGCGGTTCGGTTGTTCCCACAGTCGGCAATGTGGAGTACGACAATATGTATCCGCACGTGTACTTGGGGTACGAAGCTGTAGGCAAGGTAAAGGTGGAAATCACATCTGCAAGCGGCGTGACGGAATATTCTCAGACCGATACACGTTACGCACAGCTTTTTGACGGTGCCGCATTTGATATGGGAGAGCTTATAGATATCTGCGCCAGCGGCGACAGTAGGCGCATGTACAAGTTCCGCATAAAGTCGTTGGGCGACGGGGACGTTATTACCGAAAGCGAGTATTCGGACTACGTAACGTTTACTCAGCTGCCGGCGGGTGCGAAAAAGTATATACAAACAATTCTTCCGTGCGGCGATCTTTACGTCACATCGGACGAAGAGTACGTTAGGATAACCGAATACTACGTCTACTTCAGACAAAAAACAGCCAATGTGACGGTGTCGTACGACTGCTATATCGGTTACAATAGGACGGGCAGCGCAATCGATTTGTGGAACAGCGCGTTTCCCATTGCCGCAACAAGCGGCACATATTCGGGCATTACTGCGCGTGATTTAGGCGGCGGGGTTATGCGCACGTCGTTTAACATTGACACGGTAAACAGCCCCACAAGGCAATCGGATGACGGCGGGCACGCCACGCAGCTGCACGCCATACTTCCGCATATCAACTTTGACGCGTCTAAAAACCGTCCCGAAAATTACATGTTTGCCATAGACAAAATATCGCGCACGGCGGAAGTGACCTATTCCGACGAGCTGTATTTGGCAGTGCAAAACGGAATGCGGCCGGTGCCCAAAGCGGGGTCGTCGGCGTACACTCTTTACGAGCAGGCGAGAAAAATTTTGCGCAGCATATGCACGGACGACATGACGGACGTGCAAAAGGCGCACGCAATATACGACTGGATTATGTGGCAGGTTACATACGACACTCCGGCAACCGAGATTCCGGTCGGTAGCGGCGAAAGATACTCGGCTTACTATCCGGAAGGCGTGCTGGGCGACGGCGCAACATCTATAGGCGGCGTCATGTATAAGCCGTATGCAGTGTGCGACGGAATGAGCAAGACGTATTCGCTTATGTGCAATATAGAGGGCATTCCGTGCGTTCGCGTTGTCGGCAGGGCAGGCAAGTCAACGCTGGGCGGCCATGCATGGAACAAGGTGTTTGTGCGTGGGGCATGGTACGTTGTGGACTGCACATGGGGCGATTCCACGGCAAAGGTTGCATTAGACGGCGCGGCGCGTGATTACGAGTTGGGATTGCACAGCTATTTGTTCCTTACGGACGCGCAGGTATACGATACGCATTACGAGCCGTATAGGTATGCCAATACAACAGTAAGGTATTCGCCGCAAACTGCAAAGACGCCGATAAACGTGTATGCGGACATGACGATAAACGGCGTTAAAATTAACGCCTATATATCCAAAAACGAAAACGAGCAGAACAGAATACGCGAAATTGCTTCCGCTTTTGCCAATGCGTATACCAAGCGCAGCAGTATTACCGTAATAGGCGGCACAAACGGCGGCGTATACGATGTTAAATATCAGGCAATAGAAATTTGCGCCGAGGACGGCTTTTCAACAAACAACACGACTATAGCGTCTACTATTATTGCGGCAATAAACTCCGTTCACAAAAATGCGACCGTACGGGTGTTTACGCTGGATCAAACGGTGCTGGTATTGATGAAAACCTAAGCCAATTCCGAAAATTTCTTAAAGAATTCTCGCTCGGGCGCGCGCCACGAAAGTTCGTCATGAACGCCGGTGTTTGTGACTGTAAGATCTAGGTCTTTAACGTCTTTACCGCGAAGCGCGTCGGTAATGGTGTAGCTGTCCGTAACAAACATTTGCGCTTCTATTTTTGCGTACTCTTTTTCGACGTCGCCGGTGTGTTCGTCTCCGCCGGTGTAAACTTTGTAATACGCGTTCTTATCGAACGTGCTTTCGTCAAAGAATTTTTTAAACGCATTGGGGCTTACAAACAGCGGTGCGGAAAATATGCCGTACGCCTTAAACCGAGAGTGCGCCTTTGCCGCAAAGTACAGTGTTGCAAGTCCGCCGGCGGAAGATCCCAGCATGCCGTAAAACTTGTAGTTAAACCGCTTGTCAAGATAGGGAATTATAATTTCCGTAATATATGCCATATACTCGTCAGCTCTGCCGCCCACAAGCCTGATGTGGTATTTTCCCAAGTCCTTTAATTCGCAAGGGAAGGGCAAATAATCGTATTCGCGCGTGCCTTGGCTGTCTATGCCGATAATAGCGGTGTTTTTTATGTTTTCGGCTTTAAGCGCGTCAAGCACCCGCCAGCTTTTTTTGTATGTGGCATTTTCGTCTTCAAACAGGTTTTGCCCGTCGTGCATTATTATGGCGCGGTCGGCTTTTTTGGGCGCGTAAATGCGCACCGTGCGGGCAAAGCCGCCCCTTGACAAAACAGCTATCTCATACTTGCGTTTCATAAAAACTCTCCCCATTTATTGCTATTATTTTAATCATTATATACCACATAATATTTGTTGTCAATACGGCTACAAAGTATTGCAAAAACTTGATTTTATTTTTTTTATGTGGTAAAATTCAGTTATCAACAATACGGATATATAGCAATGAAGATCAATCTCGACGAAAAGTCCGCCAAATTCATAAGCGGACTGGGTGACAACGTGTACGTTGTGGGTGGTTTTGTGCGCAACAGTCTGTGCGGATACAAATGTACGGACATAGACATTGCCGGCCCAATGCCGGCGCTTGCTTTAAGCTTGCCGCCGCGTACCAATATGACAATGGTCAATCACCGCATGGGCACCGCGCAAATCATTTACGACGGCGTAAAGTACGAATATACGCCTTTCCGCGTGGAAGTGTACGGCGAAGGCGGCGGACATACGCCCGTTTCGGTCAACTTTACCACCGATATGTACGCCGATGCGGCGCGGCGGGATTTTTGCTGTAACGCAATATATTACAACGTAAAGCGCGACGAAATAGTAGACCCGCTTGGCGGCGTGCGCGACGTGGAAATGAAGGTGCTGCGCGGTTGCAACAAGCGTGTGTTCGAGTCGGACGGACTTAGGTTGTTGCGGCTTGTCAGGCTGGCGGCGGAACTTGACTTTAAAATAGAAGGCGAAACCGCCCGCTCGGCTAAGGCGAGCAGCGGCAATCTTGCCGACATAACCGCCGAGCGCAAGCGCATGGAGCTGGACAAGATTTTACACGCAGATCTCGTAAATGACGTAAACAACGCGCAGTACCGTGGCTTAAGACTGTTAAAGCAATTAGACTTGTGGAAAAACCTTATACCCGAGCTTGTCGAATGCGACGGACTTGCGCAGCCCGAAAAGTATCACAAATACGATGTTTTGGAGCACACCTTTCGCACCGTGCTTGCCGCGCCGCCCATACATAACGTAAGGCTTGCGGCGCTGTTGCATGACGTGGGCAAGGCGTATTGCTTTAAACAATTCGGCAATTTTCACGGTCACGAAAAAAGCTCGGGCATTGCCGCGCGCATTATACTAAACAGACTGCGCTATCCCAACGACGTTATAGAGCAGGTGGTAAGGCTGTGCAGCTTGCATATGTACGATATGCGCGGCGACGCGCGGGAATCCAAGGTGCGCGTGTTTGTAGCACAAAATTACGACATTATAGATAAACTGACGGCGCTTATACGCGCGGATAAAATAGCGACCGGAATGGTCACCAAGGAAGAAGCGGATTTGCCGCACAGATTGGAGTCGGTGCGCGACAGGCTGTTGGAGGACGGCGCGCCCATACTTAAAAAATCGTTAAGGATATCCGGCAAGGATTTGGCGGACATGGGCTTTGAGAGCGAAGCTATTTCCGCAGCGCTTGACGTGTTGTGGAAGGAATGCATAATCAATCCCAAAAACAACAATGTGGAATTTCTGAAAAAAATGGCTTGCCGCTTGCCCAAAACCCCTGCGGAAGTCAAAAAGAAATAACGCAAGGATTGCATACTTTCGATAGTTTTCGACATACTATCCATGTATGAAAAAGCTCGGCAAATCAATATACATAATAGCAATATCGGTGTGCTTGTTTTTTGCGGCGGGCGCGGCCAAAGTGCCTGACGGCAAAAGTGAAAATACAGAATCGTATCCCACTCTTACAGTGCAGTGCGGAAAAGACGCATACGTATACACGGACAAGCCGGTAATCCCATCCGATTTTACCGTCATAGAACAGATTGAAGCGCGCAGAATAAACGCGCCTTTGGCTCAAAAAATAGAGTACATGGACGAATGTATTGCACGCGGCGCGGACTATAAAACAGCCGTAAAGCAATGCTTTCCCGTGCTTGTCAGGCAGTTGGACGGCATAGCGGACGGCGTTTTTGTTGCTCCGGTTAATGCAAAAACGGAGTACCGTAACGGAGTGTTTACAGTATTGCCGGAAAAGGCAGGCAGACGATTAAACGAGGAAAAACTGTACGCAAGCATATACTGCGCTTTTAAGTTTTCGGGCGGCGGCGAAGTAAAGGCGTACACGTCCGATATACAGCCCATAATCACTGCCGACATGCTAAGGGCGGAGCTGTTGCCGCGAAGCACGTACACCACCGACTTTTCCGGTTCTACCGAAGAACGCGCGCACAACATAAAGCTGGCGCTTAGCAAAATAGACGGTATAGTTATTCCTGCGGGCGAAACGCTGTCTTTTAACAGTATAGTGGGCGAGCGAACGGAGGCAAACGGATACAAAAAAGCCAAAATAATAGTCGACGGCAAGTATACGGATGGGTACGGCGGCGGAGTGTGTCAGGCGTCTACCGCGGTGTATAACGCCGCGCTTACCGCGGGACTGAACTGCATTGCCAACGCGCACTCCATTTGTCCGTCTTACTGTCCTGCGGGACTGGACGCCATGATTAGCTCGATCAGTGATTTGCTAATAACCAACACTACCACGCACTCGGTGTATATAAGCACGTGCGTAGCGGGGCGAAAGGGCACCGTCAGGATTTTCGGTGAAAAACCGGAATACACAATAGAGCCCGAAAGCGTGGTGGTAAATACGGAAAAATACGAAGAAAAAGAACAAGTGGACTACGAGTATAAGTATTTCGACCGCGGCGCGGCAAGCGGCAGCAGACTGCTTGTTTCGCAGGGCAAGGACGGAATAATAAGCGAAACGTACGTCAATCTGTATAAGGACGGAAAACCGATAAAGCGCGTAAAGGTGCGGGAAAATGCGTACAAAGCCGTACCGCAGATTATAGCGGTAGCGCCGTAACCAATTAAGAATTAAGAATGAAGAATGAAGAAATAGGGCGGCAGAGCCGCTATGAAATTTGAGAATCTTGGGCGTTGTCTCAGAATGAAAAAATTTTCTGTCATCTTTAGCTTGCTAAGAAATTCTACCTTATTCACACAGTTACAGACTGTGTGACAGTAAAGCTTATAAATCAATGTTAAGCTAAACAAACAATAAATCTGCATTCTGCATTCTACATTCTTCATTAAATTACGCTTGACAAAACGGCGCATAAGGGATATAATCGATTTATGAATTCTTTTGCGTTTTTAAGTTCGTTTAATTGGTACGGTCTTATTATGGCTACGGGCATCATGCTCGGCGTTGTGGGCGCGTACATGGCCGCAAAGCATCACGGTTTGGAAGGTGATGTCATTATCGACATGATTATAATTTGCTTGCCGCTTGCCATAATCGGCGCGCGCGTGTATCACGTGGTGTTTGACGTAATAGGCGGAAGGTCGTGGACTTTTGCGCAGTTTTGCGGGTTTGAGAGCGGCGAGTTTACAGGGCTTGCGGGACTTGCCATATACGGCGGGCTTATAGGCGCGATTATCGGCGCGGTAATTTTCCATTTTTGGAAAAACAGAAAAAAGCTGCCCGAAAACAAACGCGTATCGTTCTGGCAAATAGCGGACGTGGGATTTACGTTTATCATGCTCGGACAGATAATAGCGCGCTGGGGCAACTTTACCAATGGAGAAGCTTACGGCGAAGTGGTTAACAACCCCGCATTCCAGTGGTCGCCGATCAGCATGAAGGTAAACGGCGAGTGGCGCACTTCCATATGGTTTTACGAATCGCTGTGGAACTTTGTCGGGTTCTTTATACTGTTGTATTTGTATCTCGGCAGGCACAAAAGCTTTGACGGGTTCGTATTTGCGATTTACTGCATATATTACGGTATAGGCAGGGCATGGATAGAATCCATTCGCGTAAACGACGTGCTTAAGATAGGCAGTATGCGCGCCAGCGTGCTTGTAAGCGTGCTGTTTATTATAGCCGGCGTGGCGATAATTGTCGTGCACATAGTACGCGCTACGCGCTCGGGCAAAAAGCTGTTCATTTTTGTGGACAAGAAAAAGCTCAACGACGACTACTTAGACTACGAAAAAACCAAACTGGCGCATCCCATGCCGGACATAGTATTCTTTAAGGACAGAAAAAAGCCGAAACCGACCGAAGAAGTTATTGTGGACGAAAGCGGCGTTGCCATCAAGGTCAAAAGCGAAGAAGTCGCGGGTGACGATACCTTAGACCGACCGCCGCAAAAGGCCGCACGGCGAGAAAAAACCAAAGAGGATAGTATAGACGCGGAGGAAGCGTATGAAGACAAGTGGGACGACTGACGCCGTTCTTCCGCTTTCCAAAAAGCAGAAGTGCGCGTGCAATATCGTTATGGGCTGTCTGCTTGTTGCCACCGGCATTATCTTGGTGCTGGCGGGCGCAGGCGTAATTAAGGCTGCCGTTCGAGATATTGCCGCACCCACCGTACTGTTGGGGTTTGGCGCGGCGGTGCTTTTGAGCGCCGTAATCGCCAAAAATTCGCTTTCCATGTGGTTTGCGGGCGTTGTGCTGTCCTGCGGAGCGGTATCGCTTTTTGCAGTTACCACTGCGGCGGGGTACGCCGAACTTTATCCCATTTATGTGGCGTCGCCGGCGATCGGCTGCGTGTTTTCCGTTTGGTTTGCGGAAAACAAGCTGTCCCAGATAAAGGCCATGGTGTTTTTCGGCGTAATCGGCGGGATATTGATGCTTGGGTCATTCGGCGCATGCCGATACGGACTTGTGGCGGGACTGCTTGCGGCGTTCGGCGGACTTACGGTAATCGCCATCGCGCTGGAAACCTACTTCAAAAAGGACAACGTAGACAATGCGTAATCTTACGATGATGACAGACCTCTATCAGCTTACAATGATGGACGGTTATTTTTTACAGGGCAAGGCACGCGAAACGGCGGTGTTCGATTTGTTTTTCAGACAAAAGGACGCAATCAATTATGCGGTGTTTGCCGGACTCGATCAGGCAATCGACTACATAAAGGACTTGCATTTTTCAAGCGAAGATATAGACTATCTGCGTTCGCTGGGCGTGTTTCACAACGAGTTTTTGGACTACCTAAAAGACTTTCGGTTTACCGGCGAAATGTATTCGGTGTGCGAAGGGGACATAGTTTACCCGCAGGAGCCGATAATAATAATAAAAGCGCCGCTTATAGAAGCGCAGTTTGTGGAAACGGCGCTTTTAAATATCATAAGTCACCAGACGCTTATTGCCACAAAGTCGGCGCGCATTGTGTCGGCGGCAAACGGAAAGAGCGTGGTGGAGTTTGGACTGCGCCGTGCGCAGGGTCCTGACGCGGGCATATACGGCGCTCGCGCCGCCATAATAGGCGGGTGTAACGGGACAAGCAACGTGCTGACCGGTCAGATGTTTGACATTCCGGTAAAAGGCACGCACGCGCACAGCTGGGTAATGAGCTTTGACAGCGAGCTTGAAGCATTCCGCGCGTTTGCCAAGGTTTATCCCGATACGTGTCTTTTGCTTGTGGATACGTACGACACCATTCAAGGCATAAAAAACGCCATTACGGTGTTTAACGAGCTTAAAGCGCAAGGGCACAAGCCGATTGGCATAAGGCTGGACAGCGGCGACTTGGCGTATCTAAGCAAGGTCGCGCGTAAAATGCTGGACGACGCCGGCTTTACGGACGCCGTGGTAATGGCGTCCGGCGATATAGACGAGTACCTTTTGCAATCGCTCAACGCTCAGGGCGCAAAAATAGATATGTACGGTGTGGGAACAAAGCTTATTACAAGCGAAGACACCCCGTCGCTGGGTGGAGTGTACAAGCTGTCCGCTATTGAGCGTAACGGCACGCTCGAGCCGCGCATGAAGATTTCCGATTCGCTTGTTAAGGTGACAAACCCCGGGTTTAAAACGTTGTATAGGATTTATGATAAAGCTACGGGCATGGCGGTTGCCGATCTTATCGCGTTAAAAGACGAACACATACAAAAACCGCTCATTCTTACGCACGAAACCGAGCGGTGGAAAACCACCACGCTTTCCGACTATGAAATTCGTCCCATGCACCACAAGGTATTCGATGGAGGAAAGTGCGTTTACGATAAGCCCACGCTCAAACAAATAGTGGAGTTTGCCGTAACAGAAAAGAGCAAATTTTGGGACGAGTATAAGCGCATAGACAATCCGCAGATTTACAAGGTGAACATTTCGGACGGACTGTACGCGTTGAAGCACAAGATATTGCAAGAGCACAAGAGCAAACGGTAAAACAAAAGCCTACAAAATTTTTTTGAGAGAGTAAAATGGACGGCAAAAAAAAGTACACAAAAGCCGATTTCGATAATTATGTAAACGCGGTGCGCCGCGAATGCGAAAGCACACTGCTAAAGCAGCGTGAGCGCATTGACGAGCTTAAAAAGAGCCTTGCCGAGGCCGAGCGCAAAATCGCGAGTTACGAAAGCCAGAAGGAGCTTGTTTACAAAGCCATTACCGCCGCGCTTAAAAAAGCGGACGATATCGAGCGCGTGTCGCTTATAAGGTACAATCAAGAGATTGCCCAGCTGAAAAGCTTTCACGAAAAATGGCTCAGCTATTACAACGACATAATAGCGGCATATCCGCTTGACGATGATTTAATCGAAGCCAGTAGGGTAAACCGCAAAATATCCGATGTGCTGTCTCGCGCCGGCGATATAGACAGTCAGTACCAATCGGAGCGCGAGCGGCTAAAAAAATCTCTGGCGGAAGAAGACGATACAGCGGAGCAAGTTGCCGCAACGGACGAGTACACGGACAGATCGCCTGCGGGGTTTTCCTTTGCGGAAGCGCTTCACCCCAAAGATGACTTAAAGGACATAATGCGCGAACTCGGCGTACTTATGGACGAAGAGTAGGGAATGCAGAATTAAGAATTAAAAAAACCGCTCGATGAGCGGTTTTAATTTTGTTGATTATTCTTCTTCGGCTTTGGGCGCTTCTTCTACCTTTTCTTTTTTGGCTTTTTTGGGCGCCTTTTCCTTTTTGGGTGCTTCTTCTACCTTTTCCTTGGTGGCCTTTTTCTTTTTCTGTTCGGCCTTGTCCGCTTCCTTAACTTGCTGTTTGGCGCGGAACTCGGCGCGTGCGGCCTCGCGCGCTTCCTTTGCGGCACGCGCTTTTTCGGCGGCTATGGTCTTGTTGTCCTTTTTGACGGTGACGGTAACCTTGCCGCTCTTGATATCGCTAAGGCGCTTGCTGATTGCCGACTTCTTGTTGGCGGCGGCGTTTTTGTGCATAATGCCTGCGGTAACGCCCTTATCGATTATAGACATGGTAATGGGAAGCAAACGCTCGGCTTCCTCGATGTTTGCCGAATCGATAGCTTTGTTAAAAGCCTTTATGGCATTGTTTACTTTCGAACGGTCGGAACGGTTGCGAGCGTTTTTCTTTTTTGTAATAAGTACGCGTTTTTTCGCGGATTTAATGTTGGGCACGATTTTACTCCTTTTATCGCCTTTTTTATGTTTGCCATAAGATTATACCACAATCACAGATTGATTTTTCGATTTATCTATCGCTGAAAATATCGAAATTTCTTTCCATAGCTGCAGTCGGTGTTTATTATAACACATAAAATAAACTTTTGCAACTGTTTGTTTATGTTTGCGATTAAATTTTTTTCTTTTACAAACAATATTTTTATGAATAAAAATACTGTTTTCACCGATATGGCGGTGGAGTTTTGCAAGCATAAGCACAACAGGGACGACGGTCTTATCAAGTATTACGAGGTGCAAGTGGACGAACAGATGTCACGTCAGCTCGGCAAGCCGTGCGGAAAATACGCAACGCTGGAAACAACTGCCGTAGTAAAAGGGGAAGACTCCGAATACACACGCGTCACCGACGCGCTTACCACATGTATAAAGAGCTACTGCAACGGCTGTAACAAGGTTATGGCGGTGGGGCTCGGCAATCCCGACCTAACCGCGGACGCGCTTGGCGACAGAGTGTTTAAACGGCTTGCAGTCAACCGTCACTTGGGCTCGGATAATAAATATCTTTGCGCGCTCACACCCAACGTGCTCGGCATGACCGGAATAGAAAGCTTTGATATTATAGCCGCAGTTGCGGACAGGGTAAAGCCGGACGTTATAGTCGTGGTGGACGCGCTTACCGCCGCGGCGGCAAGCAGGATAGCCACGGCGTTTCAGGTTACGGACAGCGGCATCACCCCGGGGAGCGGAGTGGAAAACCATAGGCGTAGGCTGGACGAAAAATCGCTGGGGATAAAAACGGTGTCGGTGGGAGTGCCGCTTGTAGTATATTCGTCCACGATAGTGCGCGACTATTGCGATTGCGGCGATATGCCGCACGGCGACATGATTGTCACGCCAAAGGACGTGGATATACTGGTGGAAGACTGCGCCAAGATTATAGCGGGCGCAATAAATAACGCGTTTTCCGATGTGCGTGCGCGCGGCTAAACAGTAACCTTTAATACTATCCGCGCATATACAAGATACGCTATGGTTAGACCTATAGGAGTGTTTGACAGCGGCGTAGGCGGACTTAACGTATTAAAACACTGTGCCAAGCTGTTGCCGGAAGAAAGCTTTATATACCTTGCCGACAAGGCGAACATGCCGTACGGCAATAAACCAAAGGAAGAGATTGCCCGCGCCGCTTATGCTTGCGCGGATACGCTGTTTTCGCTCAACTGCAAGGCGATTGTAATCGCGTGCAACACGGCTACAGTCACGGCGGCGGAACAAATACGCTCGCTTTATTCCACGCGCGTGGTGGTAGGGCTGGAACCGGCGGTAAGGCCGTGCATAAAGGAGCTTGGGCGGCGCGGCTATGCGGTTGCATTGGTAACAAGCGCAACATTTTCGTCCGAAAGGTTTCGCATGCTGTTGGAGAATGACAAAAGGATTGTGCCTATTGCCGCACCCGAACTCGCTATGATGATAGAGAGCAGCAAAGACGACATACCGCGATTAAATCAGTACCTAAGCGGCATATTCCGTGACTACAGCGACGCGGAAGCGGTGATACTTGGTTGTTCGCATTACAGTTATATTGCCGATATAATAAGGGATATTTACGGCGGCAACATAAAAATCTACGACGGCGCGGAAGGCGCGGCACGGCGGCTTAAATACTGTTTGGAAATATCCGGACTTGCGGCGCAAAAGGGCGAAACAAAGCCCACAATAAGATTTTTGTCTACATACAAGAAAATGCAGAATGCAGAAAGCAGAATGCAGAATTAAAAAAGTTGCCGTTGTGGCGGCAACTTTTTTTTAAACTATTTATTCGACGGTGACGGATTTTGCTAGGTTACGCGGCTTATCTATATCGCATTCACGCTTTGCCGCAATGTAGTATGCAAAAAGCTGTAATACCACCGCCGTAAGCACCGGCGTAACGTCGTCGTCGCAATCGGGGATTGCAAGCAGTCCGTCCGATTCCTTGCCGATTTGCATGTTTTTTTGCGACGATATTGCAAGTACCGACCCGCCGCGCGATTGCACGGCTTTTATATTGGAAAGCATTTTTGCGTACAGATCTTCCTGCGTGACCAGCGCTAATGTTACCGTGCCGTTTTCTATAAGCGATATCGTGCCGTGTTTAAGCTCGCCCGCGGCGTACGCTTCGGCGTGAATATACGATATTTCTTTAAGCTTTAGCGCGCCCTCGAGCGACGCGGCGTAATCGGTGCCTCTGCCTATAAAAAACACGCATTTGTGATCGGCATAGCTTTGGGCATACTGTTTGATTTTGTCGGTGTCTTTTAGTATTTCGCTTACTTTTTCGGGCAGGCGAGCAATTTCGTTTAACAGTTCGGAATACCGCGCGTCGGAGATTATATGCTTTACTTTGGCTATTTTAAGCCCGATTAGATAGAGCGCCGCCACCTGAGTGGTGTAACCTTTTGTGGTGGCAACGGCAATTTCCGGTCCCGCGTAGGTGTACAGCACGTCGTCCGCCTCGCGCGCGATTGCGCTGTGAAGCACGTTTACAATCGCAATGGTGTGCGACCCGAGTTTTTTTGCAAGCCGAAGAGCGGCAAGCGAGTCCGCCGTTTCGCCGCTTTGGCTTATAACAACGGTGAGCGTGCGGTTATCGGTAATCGGATTGCTGTAGATGTATTCGCTGGCAAGCTCGCAGTTTACGCTAATGCGGCAGTACTTTTCTATAAAGTGTTTGCCGACTATGCCCGCATGGTACGCCGAGCCGCAGCCGATAATGTTTATGCGGTTTATGCTGTTTACGTTGCTTGCCGAAAACTCAATTCTGTCCAATACTATATTGTCGCCCTTTATGCGTGCACTTACGGTGTCCTTTATCGCTTTGGGTTGCTCGTAGATTTCCTTTAACATAAAGTGCGGGTATCCGCCTTTTTCCGCAAGGGAAATGTCCCAGTCGACGCGGTATGGCGTCTTTTCCACCGATTTGCCGTTGCGGTCAAAAAAGGTGACTGCGCGCGCTGTCAGCTGTGCAATCTCGTAGTCGTTTAGCTGTACAAAGTTGTGAGTGTGCTCAAGCGCGGCGGCAAAGTCGGAGGCAATAAAGTTTTCGTTTTGTCCGAGCCCCACCACAAGCGGATTGTCCTTGCGTATTGCGTACAGCGTGGAGGGGGAGTCCGCACACAATACGCCCACTGCGTACGAACCGCTAAGCCTTTCCATAACATTGCGCAGAGTGGAAATCATATCGCCGTCGTATAAATATTGAACGAGCTGTGCTATGACCTCGCTGTCCGTTTCGCTTTTAAACGGAATGCCGTGAGCCGTAAGATCGGCTTTCAGTTCGGCAAAGTTTTCTATTATGCCGTTGTGTACAATGCAAAACCGTCCGTCCGCCGATAGATGCGGATGGGAATTTATATCGCTGGGCGCGCCGTGCGTGGCCCACCTTGTGTGACCTATGCCGATAACGCCGTCGGGCATATTATTTTCGCTTACTTTTTCGCACAGCGTGGCAACCTTGCCACATGTTTTGGTTACGCGAATAGAGCCGTTCAAAACGGCAATGCCGCTGGAATCATAGCCGCGGTATTCCAAACGCTGTAATCCTTTAAGCAGGATGGGTGCGGCTTTTTTTCCGCCCACATATCCTATAATTCCGCACATGGCAATCTCCTTAATCAGTCTTTGTTTTCGCTTCCGCTGTCGTCCGTAGTTGTGTTGCCCGCGTCATCGGCAACGGTTTTGGGTTTGTACAATATAAATTTTATGACTAATACCACCACTACGGTTACCGCAATTATAAAAAATGCCAGCGTGATGTAGGTGACGTAATCCTTGAACAAAAACGATATAAGCGTTATTATCCCGCACGCCACGGCGTTTCCGACGATTACGCCTATAAGCGATTTTACAAACCCTATTTTAAGTATGGAAGCCACCGCACTGCCCGTCCAAACGCCTGTAAGCGGCAGGGGAACGGCAACAAACAGCGCGGTGCCGCCCACTTTTTTAAGCTCGGTTTTGGTCAAAATCGGTTTTTTGTCTGTCTCCGGCTGTGGCTCTTGCACGGTGTCGGCAAGGGATTGCGACTTTTTTTCAAACTTGTCGTACAAAAACTTTCCGATTTTGGCAAAAAACTTGGTTTTGGACAGCGCGTTTATAAGCGGAATAAATACAATCAGCAGTATGGGCGCCATAAGCGACGAGCCCAAAAACGCCCAGCCGAACGCTTCCATAGGCGACAGCCCCATGCTTATTCCAAACGGTATGGCAAAACGCGCTTCGGCTATCGGTATGATAGATAGCAACAGCACCGTGAGCGGTGCGCCCAGTGCGTTATTCATCGTTTCGGCTATGCTCTGTACTATCTCGCTCATACCGTTATATTATAAGCCATATTTTGTCGATATGTCAACAGATAATAAAATGTTTTGCTTTTTGTCGAGCAAATTATAAATAATCCGCATATATATTGACAAGGATACCGGAATATACTATAATTTATTCGGTAGTTTGTGCGTTTTTTCGCTAAGCACGGAGGAGCAATGGGTAAATACTTCGGAACTGACGGAATAAGAGGCAAGTACGGCGATAATTTGGATGCAAAACTCGCATACATGGTCGGGCTTGCCGTTGTTGCGTACTTCGGTAAGGGCTCGGTAGTTGTCGGGCGAGATACAAGAGTGTCCGGTCCGGAAATCCAGTCGGCGCTGATAGACGGGCTAAAGCGCGGCGGCGCCGACGTTTTGACGGTAGGCGTGCTGCCCACGCCGGCTATAGCGCGCATGGCTATCAAGTACAAGGCGCTTTGCGGCATTGTTATATCCGCGTCGCACAATCCTCCCGAATACAACGGCATAAAGATATTCGACGGCAACGGGGTCAAGCTGAGCGAAGAGCAGGAAGGCAGTATAGAATACTATATCGATAATCCCAGCGAGGCGCGCGCGGTCGGGTCGGTCTGCGATATTCCGGACGCGCAAAAGCAGTATATAGACTACCTTGTGGAAACGGTCGATTACGATATGACGGGCGCAAAGGTGTGGCTGGACTGCGGCTACGGCGCGGCGTCCACCGTTGCCAAACAGGCGTTTGAGCGTTTGGGTGCCACGGTGGAGATAGAAAACTGCAAGCTGCGCGGCGAAAAGATAAACTGCGGTTGCGGCGCGCTTCATCCCGATTACGTGCTTCATTCCATGGTGGGCACGGACTACAAGCTGGGCTTTTCGTACGACGGCGACGCGGACAGATTGTCGTTTGTGTTTGACGGAAAGATCATGGACGGCGACAGCGTGCTGTACAACATCGGCAGGGAAATGACGCTTAAGGACAACGTGGTTGTGGGAACGATTCTTTCCAACACCGCGCTTGAGCGCAGACTGGAAAAGGACGGGCGGCGGCTTGTGCGCACCCCCGTGGGCGACAAGTACATTTGCGACTTGATGTTCAAAAAGGGGTACAATCTTGGCGGCGAGCAGAGCGGGCACTATATAGTATATCCGCAAGCGACCACAGGCGACGGCATAATGTCCAGCATGTTCCTAACAAAAGCGCTGTGCAAAAAAGGTAAGCTGGGCGAATTTATAGAACTTAATTTGTTCCCGCAAAAGGCGATTGCAGAGTACGCAGATCAGTCCATAATGTACGAAAAAGGCATGATAGATTTGATTGAAGACTACACGACAAGGCTGTCCGGAATAGGCAGACTTATTGTAAGAATGTCCGGCACAGAGCCAAAAGTGCGCGTAATGTGCGAGTGCGAGGACCCGCGCAAAATAGACGAAGTGCTTACGGTGTTCAAAAAGTATATAAATACCAGAAAATAATCAAGCCGCCGCTACAAAAGCGGCTTTTTTATTAAAGTAACAGATTTTGTAATGGCGATTGCCCGTATAGTATTGACAAAAAAAAGGTAATATGGTATTATACGAAGTGATATAAGGGCATAATCGAGGGTAATGTCGGAACAACAGATAAACACCGATGCGCAATCGGACAATAAAGAACCCAAAAGGCGTGCTAATGTAAACGTAAAGGCGTTATTTTCTCCGCGATACCGCGGGGTCATTTTGACGTTTATATTCGATATAGGGGTTTGTCTTGGGGCGTTTTGGCTTGCGCGCAAGGCGATGTTCAATCAGATACCGGTATCCGCTCCGCTCAATTACAAAAACTTTGAAATACCCATTATGATAATTATGACGGGCATACCGGTGTGTATGCTCGCGCTTTTCAACTGTTACAACGTGGTGTGGAAGTTTGCGGGACGAATAGAATTTATCAAGTTTGCCGCGTCATACGTCGTGTCGTATTGCGTGCTTTTAATCATGAAGGCGGTGCTGTTTGCGGCGTTTAACGTAATGTTGTACGGCACGCAGATTTTGCTGTACGTGTTTTTGGCGATGATGTTTACCGCAATCCCCAGATTTTCCAACATGCTCATAGGTTATTTCAGGCACGTTCAGCGCGGAAACTTTCCGGTAGACAAAAAGCCCATGCGCACCGTTATTTACGGCGCGGGCAATGTCGGATCGGCGCTCAACACACGCTTTACCTCAAATACGGACGAAGGATATTTGCCCGTCGCGTTTATGGACGACGACGTGGACAAGCACGGCAAGTCAATCGGCGGCAATCTTGTTGCCGGCGGGCTGGACGACGTTAAAAAAATCATAGATGATTATGCACCCGATATGTTTGTAATAGCAATTACGGACATAACCAAATCGCAGCTCAAGCATATATACGAAACAATTTCCAAATACAACATACCCATAAAGATGTTGCCGCCTATAAGCGATGCAAACGCGACTGCCAATTCGGCGCTTACGCTCCACGATATAAAAATCGAATCCTTGCTCGGCAGGGATGAGTTTAAGGTAAAAACCGAACTTGTTGATATGTCCGTCAAGGACAAGGTTGTAATGGTAACGGGTGGTGCCGGCTCTATCGGATCGGAGCTTTGTCGGCAGGCTCTTACTTTCGGTTGTAAGCATCTGGTTATTTTCGATCAGAACGAAAACGGAATGTTCAATATCGATCAGGAATTCCAAAAGAAGTTTGACACAACTAGGTATTCCTTGGTCATGGGCACAGTGCGCGAAGCGGGCAAGCTTGCGGAAGTGCTTAACAAATACAAGCCCGAAACGGTTTTCCACGCCGCGGCATACAAGCACGTGCCTATGATGGAAATCGCGCCGACCGAAGCGATAAAAAACAACGTATTCGGCACTAAGAATTTGATTGAGCAATGCCAAAAGGCGGGCGTAAAGCGGTTTGTTTTGATCTCTACGGACAAAGCGGTCAATCCCGCCAACGTCATGGGCGCGAGCAAACGGCTTGCCGAAATGCTGGTGCAAACTCGCGCCGAGGACGGCGATATGCAAATGGCGGCGGTGCGGTTCGGCAATGTTTTGGGTTCGTCCGGATCGGTCATTCCCACGTTTTTAAAGCAAATTCAAGAAGGCGGGCCGGTCACGGTTACCGACCGCAATATCAAGCGTTACTTTATGACAATACCGGAAGCGGTGCGCCTTGTATTGCAGACGGGCGCTTTGGCAAGCTCGGGCGAAGTGTTTGTGCTCGACATGGGCGAGCCCGTTTACATTTACGATTTGGCGTGCAACCTTATCCGGCTAAACGGCTTTGTGCCCAACAAGGATATTCAGATAGTCATTTCCGGTCTGCGCCCGGGGGAAAAGCTGTTTGAGGAACTGCGCTACGATCGAGAGCAGGTGGACAAGACCATGCACGAGGGCATATTTGTCACCAAGCTCGAAACCATCGACAGGGTAAAGTTCGATAAAGACCTTGCCGAGCTCAAAAAGATAGCGGAGCGTGAAGACGAAGCCGGCACCGAAAGCAAGGTATTCGGTATAGTTCCGCGCGTAGCTAGGGAACAGGCAATCAAGGAGCGCGAATCGTCGTTGCGCGCCGCAAGCGCGGAAGCTAAGATGGTGGACACCGCAAGCGACGCGGCGTAAAGCGATCATTTTTATATAGCGATATTGTTTTAACCGAGTAATAATTTTATTGAGTAGCTAAATATTATATTGTGACGGTTTCTTTCGGAGGTTTTTAATGGTTTGGTGGCAAGCCATGGTGCTGGGACTTGTGCAGGGACTTACCGAGTTTTTGCCGGTGTCATCCAGCGGACACTTGATACTCACAAGAGAGCTGATGGGGCTTAACGACGGCAGCTCTTTTTTGCTGTTTGACGTTATGGCGCATGTGGGTACGCTTGTGGCGGTTGTGATTGTACTGTACAAACCGATACTGGAATTGTTTAAAAAACCGTACAAAAACCTTGTGATGCTTGTTGTTGCAACAATCCCTGCGGTAGTCGTCGGGTTTACTTGCAAGGATGTTATAGAAGAATATTTCTCCACGGCAAAGTATCTTTGCTTCTTCTTTGCGTTTACCGCGGTGATTATGCTTGTCAGCGAGATTGTGGCAAAGCACAACGCAAAGCCGAAGGAGCTGTCTTGGGGCGGCACGGTTGCAATGGGCTTAATGCAGGGCATAGGCGTTTTCCCCGGGGTGTCGCGGTCGGGCTCCACCATTTTCGGCGGCACGGTTGCCGGCACGGACAGCAAAAAGATAGCTACATTTTCGTTTTTGATGAGTCTTCCGGTAATAGGCGGGTCGTTACTGCTAAGCATTATAGACGTAGCGCAAGCGGGTACACTCGGCAGTGTGGATTGGTTTAGTATGGTAATCGGCGCGGCGACTGCGTTTGCGTCCGGATATATAGCGGTGCGCGTCATGCTTAAGCTGATTGCCAAAGCCAATTACAAGTGGTTTTCGCTGTATCTTGGCATTATTGCGATATTGACTTTTTCATTTTATTTCATTTAACCGTTCTATTCTATATCACAAAAGAATATATTAAAATTTATCACAAAAAAATTACGGTAATCATATACAACAAGTATGATTGCTGTATTTTTCGGTGGAAGGTCGTGTGAGCACGATATTAGCATAATTACGGGGCTTCAGGCCATGTCCGCATGCAAAAAGAAGTGTGTGGGCGTGTACATAGACAGTGAAGGTGTTTGGTGGGCGGCGGAATGCTTTGACAGCGTGTCCGCAGTGCGCAACAACAGGTTTGACGGAAAGCGTGTGCATCTTCGCCCTGCGGACTGCTATTTGTACCACAAGAACAAAAAGCTGTACAAGGTGGATGTGGCGCTGCTATGCATGCACGGAATTTTGGGCGAAGACGGCTCGCTACAGGGGTTACTGGAAATGTGCGGCATACCGTATACCGGTAGCGGTGTATGCGCGTCCGCGATAGGCATGAACAAAATCCGCTCGAAAGAGATTTTTAAAAGCACTGGGCTAAACATCTTGCCGTACGTTACCGCCACTCACGCAAAGTACACCGCCGACGCGGAAGAGATTATAAAAGAAGTATCGGAGCTTGGGTTTCCGGTAATCGTCAAGCCGTGCAATTTGGGCAGTTCAATAGGCATATCGGTGGCGGAGAATAAAGCGGCATTGCAAAAGGCGCTTACAGTTGCGTTTGAGTGGGACGATCTTGTAATTATAGAAAAAGCAATATCGGACTTTACCGAAGTCAACTGTGCGGTGCTTGGCGACAGCTACGAAGAAGATGTTATTGTATCGGAAACCGAACAGCCGGTCGGGTGGAAGACGTTTTTGACGTTTGCCGATAAGTACGCGGGCGACGTCAAGTCGCTGCGCCACAAGATTCCGGCGGACATAGGCGCGGAAAAGAACGAGTTGATTCAGGGCTTAGCCGAGCGCACGTTCCGCGCGGTGGGGTGTAGCGGCGTTGCGCGAATAGACTTTATGGTAAAGGGCGACGATATTTACGTAAACGAAATAAACACAATCCCCGGGTCGCTTGCCGCACCGTTGTTTACGGGCATGCCGTTTTCTCTGTTGATAGAAAAGCTTATAGAGATTGCCGTTCGCCGCAAACAGCGGTTTGACGCACTAAAACGCACATATACGCCCACAACTCCTATTATAGCCAAGTAAAATCAAAGCCGCAGCTAAGAATAGCTTGCGGCTTTATATTTATGCGTTATACCGTACGTAAATAATTGTTTTAAAAAAGCATAACATAGGTTTTTTCGACATATTGATAATCGAGTAGCCGCAACGGCGGTTGCAAAAAGGAGATTGATATGCGAAAAAAACTGATTGCGGTGTTTGCCGTGGCGGCGCTTGCGTTGCCGCTTTGTGCTTGTTCTACCGAAAAGAAGACAGAGCTTACAAAGTACACAATAGACGCGACGCTTTCCGCGGATAACATTCTTACCGCGTCCGTCACGTGCGACTATGTAAACAACAACGACGTGCCGCTTAAAGAATTATGGTTTCATTTATATCCCAATGCCTACCGCGAAGGAGCAAATTACTGTCCCGTCCCCGACAGTCGCATAACGGAAGCATTCCCTAACGGCAGAAGCTACAGTGTGATGAAGATAGACAGCGTTACCGTAAACGGCAAAGCCAAGGACATAACCGTTTCGGGCGATGACGAAAACATTTTGGTGGTTGCGCTGGGCGGAACTTTGGATCCAACCGAAAAAACGCGAATAAGCATAAACTATTCTGTCAAACTTCCGGAAGTCAAACACAGGTTTGGCTATACCGACAAGTCGGTCAACCTTGCCAATTTCTATCCGATAGCGTGCATGTACCGCGACGGCGCGTTTGTGGCCGACCCGTACTATTCCGTAGGCGATCCGTTTTTCAGCGAGTGCGCGAACTATTCGGTCAAGCTGACCGTTCCTCAAAATTACGAATGCGCGGCTACCGGCGAAATCACGGGAAAGACCCAATCGGAAAACGCAGTCACTTATAAGATAAACGCGCATTCGGTAAGGGACTTTGCGGCGGTGTTGGGCGAGTACCAAAAAATGAGCGGACGTAGCGGATCGACTATAGTCAATTATTATTACTATTCGGACTCCGATCCCGAAAAAGCGCTTAATGCGGCAATAGACGCGGTGCGCATATTCGGCGAAAAGTTCGGCGCGTATCCGTACAAGGAGTATACCGTTGTGCAAACCGGATTTTTGCAGGGCGGCATGGAATATCCCGCGCTTTCCATGATTTCGGACGCGTACAGCGGCGACAGCAAGCTGGATATAATTGTACACGAAACGGCGCACCAGTGGTGGTACGGAGTAGTGGGCAACGACGAGGTTAAATATTCGTGGCTGGACGAGGCCATGGCTGAATATTCCACCATGATGTTCTATGAGTACGCGGACGGTTACAAATACACGTTTGACGCAAAAAGGGCGGACGCGCTGGGCGCATACATGTTATACTGTGAAACGTACAAAAACAACGGGCTGGGCGACACAACAATGACGCGCGCGTTAAACGAGTATTCAGGCGAAACCGAATATACGTATATGATTTACGTAAAAGGCGCGCTCATGCTGGACGACGTTCGCAACACCGTGGGCACGCAAAAGTTTTTGGCAGGACTTAAAAAGTACTACTCGTCCAACAAATTCGGTATTGCCGAGCCGCAGGACCTTATGGGTGCTATGGAAAAATCGTCCAAGCGCCAGCTTAAGCCGCTGTTCGACGCTTGGCTAAACGGCAACGTTCAGTTGTATTCCACGCACTAAGCGCAAAAAAACAATCAAGTTATGCACTTATGAACATAGTTATGCACATTGTATGTGTGTAAATATGTAGAATAATGTAGATAACCGTGCATAACACGAGCAGTTATCCACTTTGCTTTGGGAGGGAGCGCAAACGCATGGCGTTTATTACGATAAAAAAGAAAACGATTGTCGCGGTGCTTTCCGTAGTGCTGGCGTTGATTGCGGCGGTTACGACGGCGGCAACAGTCATAGCTTCCGCCAAGACGAGCAACGGCATTACCATAGTCATAGACGCAGGTCACGGCGGTGCGGACGGCGGAGTTACCGGTATCACCACCGGCACAAAGGAGAGCGATGTAAATCTGTCCATTGCAAAGTATTTGGCAAAGTACTTGCAAAACGACGGTTACAACGTAATACTCACGCGCAGCAATTCTTCGGCGGTAAGCGGTGGAAAGTATAACAAGCGCGAAGATATGCGCGCAAGAAAGGATATACTAACCAAAAATTCGCCAGATCTTGTCATAAGCGTACATTGCAATTCGTATCCGGTTTCGTCGGTGAAGGGCGCGCAAACGTTTTATTCGTCTTCGGTGGGCGAGCGGTTTGCAAGGATAGTGCAAAACTACTTTAACGACGTGCTAAACGACCGTCCGCGTCAGGCGGCGGTAGGCGACTACTACATACTTAATTGCAGTGAGTATCCGTCCATACTGTGCGAGTGCGGGTTTTTGTCCAACGCACAGGACGAGAGCAAGCTGATTACCGCAAGCTATCAGCAAAAAATTGCTTATACTATATACAGTGCGGTTTGTTCCGCATTCAACGACGATACAAACAGCTAAAAGACTAAAGTCGGGGTACTGCCTCGACTTTTTACGTTGCCCTAAATTATTAAAAACACTTGCTTTATTGCATGGCGTATGATACAATAATCAAAGGAAAAGGAAGGTGTCAAGGAGAAAAAATCAATGCAATTTTTGTCTTTATCAAGCGGCGCTATAGGCGGTATAATCGGCGGCGTTGTCGGATTTATAGTAATTGTATGTATCATATGGTATATCACCACGCACAACTCGCTTATCTCGCTAAAAAACGACGTGGAAGAAGCATTTTCGGCTATGGACGTGCATATGAAAAAGCGGTACGATCTTATTCCCAATCTTGTATCCACATGCAAGGGATACGCAAAGCACGAGTCGGAAACTTTCACCCGTGTAACCGAGGCGCGCAACGCGGCAATGGCGGCGCGTGGCAGTGCTGCTTCGAGCGATATAGACAGAATTTCCGCCGAACGCGAGCTTTCCTCGTCACTGCGCACGCTTTTAACGTTTGTGCAAGAGCAGTATCCGCAGCTCAAGGCGGACAGCCAGTTCAACAATCTTTCGCGCCAGCTGGAACAGATTGAAGAAGAGATTGCAAGGTCGCGCAAATATTACAACGCAAAGATCAAAATGTTCAACAACAAGGTGGAAAAATTCCCGTCAAGCATTGTCGCAGGCAGAATGAAGCTGGAACGCAAACCGTCATTTGAGATTGACGATGCGGCGGAACGCGTGGCGCCCAAGGTAAGCTTTGATTAAACTATGAATTCTCAAAAAAGATCAACCGTCGTTTTCGGAATACTTTTCGCTACGGCGGTACTGTTTTTTATAGGAATATTCATTTTTGTTTCGGTATTTTACGACGGAGATTACGTACAGACCATAGATGACGCTATGGTCATTAACAAAATGCGCGTGGACGTCGACTGGAGCAAGGATCGCTCGTGCAAAATCAAGCAGGAAATTTCGGTCGAGTTTGTCGAGCCGCGTCACGGAATTTGCGTGGATATTCCGGTCAATTCGGGCGAGCGTGTGCGCAATCTTAAAGTGATTGCAACAGACAATCGCGGCTTCCGCGTACAATACGAGATTATGCACGAGGCGGGCAATAAGATTGTGCGCATCAAGGTGGGCGACCCCGATTATTATTTTGACGAAGGGGAGCGGCTCGCTTGCACGCTCAAGTACGATTATATTACGCCCGAGCATCCCGACGGTAAGGATATTCTGGATATAAACGCCTTAGGAAGCGGATGGGCGTGCGCTATAAAAAGCGCCACGGTTTCCGTCACTTTCCCGACGGCGGTGCAGAATAACGCTGTTTCCGTTTGGGTGGGAGAAAAGAATGTTGCTGCTTCTCTTACAAACGAAGGGAAGACCGTAGTGCTGGAAACGGGCAATTTAAACCCGTTTACAGGCGTGCGCGTAAAAGCAAAAATGCCCGTCGGCACGCTTACGGACAGCGGTTTTGAAGGCGTCATAACGATTGTTATAGGCGTTATGCTTGTCGCGGCGGCGGTGCTTATGATGGTGTTTTTGGGCAAGGACAAGCCGCTGACGCCTGTGGTAAGCTTTTATCCGCCTATGACGGACGGAAAAACCGGTATCAAGCGGCGTATGCTTCCCGTTCAGCTTGGAAAAATCATAGACGGCACATGTTCGTCAAGCGACGTAACTTCGCTTATTTTCTACTGGGCAAGCGAAGGCTATATTGCAATCGACGAGCAAGACGACGATACATACTTGGTTAAGCTTAAAGATATCGATCCGGTTACGGAATACGAGCGCAACATGTTTAACTCGCTGTTTAAAAACAGTAAAAGTCCAAAGGAACACGAAAATAAGCGAATAGGCGTAAAAGAGTTGTCCGGCGATTTTGCCACGCACATAACAAACGTAAAAGAAGCTGTAAACGATGAGTTTAGCGGCAAGTTCTACAAAAAGGGGTATACGGCTTTATCGATATTCATGGCGGTGGCGGCGGCGCTTTTTGCCGTGCTGGGCTCGGTGCTTTGTACGCTTCGCATAGCGGGCGGATTTTTCAATTTGCTCGGCGTTATCACAGTCATTCCGGTTGCGCTTGCGTCCGCGCTCGGCAGTATGCTTGTTACGACGTATTTCAAGCTGGGCGAAGTAAGGAGCAAGGTGTTTTTGGTGCTGTTCTTTATTGTGGCTATTCTTTTGACGGTTGCGGTCATGTTTATTGTGCCCACCGATGCAATGGGGTGGACTGAAAAAGTCATTTTTGCCGTATGTATTGGTGCAACCTCCGCGCTTGCGCCATTCCTGACTCGGCGCAAGGACGGCTATACCGAACAGTTAAACGATGTAATCGGATTTCGCAACTTTTTGCGTGACGCGCAAAAGGACGAGTTGGAAACTCTGTTAAAAGACGACCCGCAGTATTACTATAATATATTGCCGTATGCGAATGTTTTGGGCGTGTCCGATATATGGCAGAACAAGTTTGCCGATCTCACTATCGAGCCGCCTACATACTACAGCGGCAGGGATATTTCATTATTTGATATTTATGTTTTGTCCCGCATGTCCGACTCGGTAGGCAAGTCGCTTTCGTACGTTCCGCCCAAGGCGAGCATCGGTTCATTCTCCGGCGGCGGTCACGGCGGTGGCGGGGGTGGAGGTTTCGGCGGCGGCGGTGGCGGCAGCTGGTAGTATGTGTGGCTCCGCGCGACTTACGCAATATCTTGCTGTCGATTTCCGCGCTGCGTGCGTTGGCGTCACTTCGACGTAGCGCTGCTACGACTTTGTGTCGCCGCCTTCGCATCACAAAAATCGCCTACGCAATCTGATTGCGCCGTCGCCCGTCACCACACTTTAATCGCGCATGTTCATAATAATGCGGACGCGGCTCTCTGCGTTTTCACATACGTTCTGTATAAACTAAACACATCAAATTTTATAAAGAGTTTTTTATGATAGAAATTGTTACGGCCGGGGAATCGCACGGCAAAATGTTGGTAGGAATAATAAGCAACGTGCCCGCAGGGCTTACGGTAGACGGGGAATTCATAAATTCCGAGCTGAAGCGCCGTATGCTCGGGCTGGGCAGAAGCGCGCGCATGCAGATAGAAGACGACTGCGCGGAAATCGTTGCGGGCGTTCGTGCGCATAAAAGTACGGGCAGTCCGATTGCTCTGCTGATTAAAAATAACGATTATCAAAGCTGGCAAAACACAATCGGCGCGGACGCGACGGGAACGGACAGAAAGCTTACCGCCGTGCGACCTGGTCACGCCGATTTGTCGGGCGCGGTCAAGTACAGATTTTCGGACGCCAGAAACGTGGCCGAACGCGCTTCCGCGCGCAACACGGCTATGCTTGTCGCACTTGGAGCTATAGCTAAGCAATATCTTGCCGAGTTGGGCATAACGGTGGCCAGTCACACCGTTGCAATCGGAATAGTAAAGGCAAAGGCTTGCACCGATTATACTGACGTCAACACTCGTGCGGACGCGGACAAGGTTCGATGCTTGGACGCCGCCGCAAGCGAAAAAATGGTGGGCGAAATCCGCATAGCCGCACTGTCGGGCGACACGCTGGGCGGCGCAAGCGAAATAGTGGTAAAAGGGGTAAAGTCGGGCGTGGGCAGCTACACAGCCTTAAATAAGCGCTTAGACGGCATTATCATGAGCGCGGTAGGCAGTGTTCCGTCCGTCAAAGCTGTGGAAATAGGTGACGGAATAGACGGCGCTTCGCTTTACGGATCGGCTGTTCACGACGAGATTTATTTAAGCAACTCTGGCAAAGCCGAACGCCGAACCAACCGCGCCGGTGGCATAGAAGGCGGCATGAGCAACGGGCAAGATATTATTATAAGGGCGTATTTTAAGCCCATTCCCACGCTTAAAAACGGGCTTAACACCGTAGATATATCCACGCATAAGCAGGCAAAAGCGGCGTCCGAGCGCGCCGACGTGTGCGCGGTGCCGGCGGGCGGAGTGGTGTGCGAAGCGGCGGTCGCTTTGGCTTTGGCTTCGGCGCTTTCGGACATGCTGGGCGGCGACACCGTGGAAGAAGTAAAGAGAAGATATGAACAAAAGGAGAGTGCGGTATGACGACTAATATTTTGTACGGAAAGCAGTTGAGCAGCGACATTAAGAATGCGTTGTCGCTGTGTGCAATGATCGTTACGGATGAAAACGTGGCTAAGCTGTATCCCGAGCTTGCTATAAACGCATTTGTCATTCCTGCGGGCGAGGACAGCAAAAATCAGCAAACGCTGTTTTCCGTGCTTGCGGAAATGGATTCGCGCGGACTGAAGCGCACGGATAAAATCGCGGCGCTGGGCGGCGGCGTGGTCGGCGATATTGTGGGGCTTGCGGCTTCGCTGTATATGCGCGGAATAGACTGGATTGTCATTCCCACAACGTTGCTTGCAATGGTGGATTCGTCGATAGGCGGCAAGACGTCAATCAACTTTAACGGCGCAAAAAACCTTGTAGGGGCGTTTCACGCTCCCGAACGCGTTATAATATCGTACGACTTTTTGGAAACGCTGTACGAAGAAGACTGGCTTTGCGGGTACGGCGAACTTATTAAAACGTGCTTGCTTACCGAAAAGTCTTACACCATGCTCACAGAAAATCTGGAGAGCATTATCCAATACGACCGCGACGCGTTGTACACACTCATTGAAAAGTGTATAGAAATCAAAAAGGCGGTTGTGCAAGCCGACCCTAAGGACAAGAGATTGCGCAAACTTCTCAATGTCGGGCATACGGTAGGGCACGCGCTGGAGGCGATAGACGGCTACAAGTCCACGCACGGCGAGTACGTGCTTAAAGGTATAATGACCGAATGCACGATGTGCAAGGACTTGATGGACGAAAGTTTTTACAATCAAGTGATATCCATTTGCAAGCGTTTTGTATCGCCGCCGCGCACCTCGTCCGGTTCGGTAATCAAGCGCGCCGCGCGCGACAAAAAGAACGACGGGCAAACAATAACCGTAATGCTTCCCGTATCGGCGGGAGAAATCATAGAAGTGCGCTTGTTCCAACAGGATTTTACAGAGCGCTACGACCTTGCCATAAAGGAACTTAAAAAAGCATGAGCGAAAAGACTGTTCCGCAACTGAACAGTTACGACAAAACACTTATCGTGCCGCCGGACAAGAGTATATCGGTGCGCGCCGTGGTGCTTTGTTCTTACGCGGTCGGTAATTCTACCGTCCGCAACATTTCGCTGTGCGACGACGTGCTTTCCGCCGTTGATTGCATGAAGCATTTGGGCGCAAAAATCGATATACAAGGTAACACCGCGTTTATTACCGGCGCGCCGTTTCGCTCGTGTGCGCTTGACTGCGGAAATTCCGCAACGACTGCACGGCTTCTTATGGGCTTGCTTTCCGGACTGAACGGGGTGTTTGAGATAGACGGGGACAGCTCGCTTCGCACTAGGCCGATGAAGCGCGTTATAGACCCGCTCAGGATTATGGGTGCGCGTATTGCCGATACGGATGGGCACTTGCCCGTGCGCATTATCGGGTCGCCGCTCCGCGGTATGGAGTATTTTATGCCCATATCGTCCGCGCAGGTAAAAAGCGCGCTGTTGCTTGCGGGGCTGAATTGTTCGTCCGCCGTCACCGTCACAGAAAAAATCAAAACGCGCAACCATACCGAGATTATGCTTAATGATATGAACGGCGATGTTGCGCTTGACGGCAATACGGTAAAGTGTGCCGGCGGCATAATATTCGGTAACGACATAACCGTCTGCGGCGATATTTCAGCGGCGGCATATCCTATTGCGCTCGCGCTTGCGGTAGGGGGCAGTTGCACTGTAAAAAACGTTGGACTCAACCCTACGCGCACCGGTTTTTTGGATATTGTTCGCAAAATCGGCGGTCGCGTCAGCGTGGATAATCGCACGGACTGCGCCGAGCCGTACGGCGATATATCGGTAAGCGGCGGGAAATTAAGACCTATTATAATAGGCGAAAACGAAGTTCCGCTCGTTATAGACGAAATTCCGGCGCTGTGCGCTTTGGCGTGCCATATAGACGGCGTCAGCGTTATAGAAGGTGCGGGAGAACTGCGGCACAAAGAAAGCGACAGAATAAGCTGTACGGTTGCCGCGCTTAAGAGTCTAGGCGCGCAAATAGAAGAAACGGACTCCGGCATGATTATCTACGGCGGCAAGCCGCTAAAAAAAGGGACGGTCAATCCGCAAGGCGACCACCGCATTGCTATGGCGGCGGCGGTGGCGGGAGCGGCGGGAGCAGGAGCTGTAGTGCAAAACGCCGAATGCGTTTCCGTAAGCTATCCGTCGTTTTTCGAGGAGGTGTTAGGTGTATAAAATAGCGCTTCTCGGCAGAGACATATCTTACACAAAGTCGCCCGCCGTGCACAGGGCGATTTCGCAAGTACTGGGACTGGGTATAGAGTTTGACGTAACAGATACGCCGTACGACAGACTGACCGAAGCGGTAAACCGCCTTTTGCGCGATTACGACGGTTTTTTTGTGACCAAGCCGTACAAGTCGGAGATAAGTCGGTTTATTCCGGACGCGGATTTTTCGGTCAACGTGGTGCGGTGTGCGGATAGATCGGCACACAGTACGGACGGCGCGGGATTTATGCGCGCGCTGAACAGAAACTTTGCGGACTGGAAAAACAAAGTAAACGCCGTGTTGGTTTTGGGTACAGGCGGCGCGGCGCACGCGGTAGTAAATGCGCTTGACGGAGCCGGAAAAAAGGCGTACGTGCTGGGGCGGTCGGTGGTAAACGGTGCGCGGCTTGCGGCAAAGTACAATAATGCCGAGCTGTACACAAACCAGTCGGCACAAATGATAGTAAACTGCACGCCGCTCGGCATTAACGGCGAAGACGCGCTAAAAGAATTTTGTGTTCCGCCGATGTTCGATTATGCGTTTGACGTTGTGTATTCGGACTCGCTCACTCCGTTTTTGCGGCGCACCCGCAATAACGGCGCGACTGTCGCGGACGGCACTGACATGCTGGTCTATCAAGCGATAGAAGGCGACAAAATATTGTTGCGGGACGACTTTGATGTAGAAAAGGTATATGAAAGTACGGCAAAGCTTTTGCGCGAGCGCGGCGAAATAGGAGGTGACTAAATGAAGATTTTGGTGTTAAACGGCGTAAATATCAACATAACTGGCAGTCGGGAAGATATTTACGGCACGGAAAGTTTGGACGATATCAACGCGCGACTTAAAGCCCTTGCCGACAGCAAGGGCGCGGAGATAGAGTTTTTTCAGTCCAATATAGAAGGCGAAATAGTCAACCGTTTGCAAAAAGGCGGCTTTGACGGGCTTATTATAAATGCGGGGGCGTACACACATTATTCGTACGCGATTGCAGACGCACTGTCCTGCGTAAAGGCAAAAACAGTGGAAGTGCATTTGTCCAACATTTTGGCGCGGGAAGAGTTTAGGCAAAAAAGCGTTTTGGCAAAGCACACTGCGGGCTGTATAGCCGGCTTCGGCGGTGACAGCTATATGCTGGCATTGGAGTTTTTGCTGTGCGAAAGATAGCCTTTATCGGTCCTATGGGCAGCGGAAAGTCCACACTGGCATTGCGGTATGCGCAAAGCTTCGGTGGGCAGGTTATCGATACCGACGGCGAGTTTACCGCTCGGTACGGCGATATTTCGCGCTTTATAGACGAGCACGGCGAAAAAGCATTCAGACAGGCGGAGAGCGAAATTGTAATCGACGCGGCTTCTTCAAACGCTACAATAATATCGTGCGGCGGCGGCGCGGTGCTTAGTAAGCGCAACATGTCAGCTTTGCGCCGCAACTGCGATATTGTGTATTTGACTGCGCCGATAGATATTCTGAAAAAACGAATTGAATCTTCGGACAGACCGTTTAAGAACTATTTGGAAAAAACAATTAACGAGCGCGAAAAACTATACCGCCGCTATGCCGATTACACTATAGATACGTCCGGCGGCGACTGCGTGCAAAAGCTATCAAAAGCTTTGGCACGTCCGCGCAACAACAGGTACGATATTTTGCTTTGCGATGCGGACGATACTGTGCTGGACTTTAAAAAAGCCATGTGCACTTCTGTAGTTAACGCGGCGCGGCAGGTGGGCGTAAAAGCCCCCGATCAAAAAATAATCGCCGAGTTTTCGGACATAACGGTTTTTGTGTGGCGCAAGCTGGAAAACGAAGGGTTGTTGCGCGACGAGTTGGATAAACTGCGCTTTGCAATGTTAAAAGAGCGGTTAAACGAGAATTTTGACGCTTCGGCCATGAGCGCCGCGTTCATGGCGGAAATGAAAAGGACGCGGTTTGTGATTGACGGCGCGATCGAGTTTTTGGACGACGTGCGCGCGCGGGGAATAAAGGTATACATAATTACCAACGGGTTTGCTTTTATCGCACGCGAGCGGTTAAAGGCAGTCATAAGTCACACGGACGGTGTGTTTATTTCGGACGAGATAGGGTACAACAAGCCGGACGCGCGGTTTTTCGACTATGTGTTAAAAGCGCTTGATGTAACCGATAAATCGAGAGTACTCGTGTTTGGCGACGGCGTAAATTCGGACATTCGCGGCGGCATAAACAGCGGGCTTGATACATGCCTGTTTGACCCGAGCGGCGGTGCGGTAAGCGAAGCGGACTACGCCGTAAAAGGGTATGATGAGATTTTTAATATTTTATAGTCGCGATATTTTGGGAAATTTGGCGAATTTATGTTAAAAGCATTTGTCAAAAACGACTAAAAGATATATAATATACGGGAGAAACATATCCCGCATTACGGAGGGCGTATGAATAATTACGGCATATTAAAGAGCGGAACGGACATTCGCGGCAGAGCGATCGAGTCCGAAGGTAAAAGCGCGCCTCTTACCGAACAGGCTGTTCGGGATTTTGCCAACGCTTTTGCGCTGTGGATTGCTAGGCGCACCGAAAAGCCCAGATGCAAGATTTCCGTTGCGCGCGACAGCAGGCTTACGGGCGAAATGTTTGAACGCGCCATTGTGTCGGAACTCAAGTATGCCGGTCTGGAAATTTACGAATGCGGGTTGTTTTCCACACCGGCGGCGTACATGACAACGCAGTTCCCGTCCATGTCGGTGGACGGTGCAATAATGATTACCGCCAGCCACCATCCGAGCGACATCAACGGACTCAAGTTTTTCACGCCCGAAGGCGGTGTTAATTCCGAACAGCTGGACGAGATAATCGGGCTTGCAGAAAACGGTGAAAAACTGCCGCGCTCAACCACTTCCACAATTATCCGCCGCGACTTTTTGCGGCTGTACTGCGATTCGCTTACCGAAACAATAAGGAAGGGAACGGGGATGTTCCTTCCGTTAAAAGGACTTAAAATCGCGGTAGACGCAGGACACGGCGCGGGCGGATTCTTTGCAAAACGCGTAATCGAACCGTTGGGCGGCGATGTATCTCCGTCGCAGTTTTTGGAGCCGAACGGAAACTTTCCCGCACATGCGCCCAATCCCGAAAACGCAGAGGCGATGGACTCGCTTAAAAGCCGCGTAATTTCCACAAATGCCGATTTGGGCATAATATTCGACGCGGACGCAGACCGTTGCGCCATAGTAACGGCGGACGGCACGGAAGTAAACCGTTGCAAGCTTATTGCTCTTGCGGCGGCAATGATTTTGCCCGAACATCAAGGCGCCACTATCGTAACCGACTCCGTCACCACCGAAGGGCTTCGCAAGTTTATAGAAAGCCGCGGCGGTGTCCAAAAGCGGTTTAAGCGCGGTTACCGCAATGTTATAGACGAAGCAAAGCGGCTGTGTGACGAAGGGGTAGACGCACCGCTCGCCATAGAAAGCAGCGGACACGCGGCGTTTGCCGAGCATTACTTTTTGGATGACGGCGCATTCTTTATAGCCAAAATTTTGATTGCGCTTTCCGATCTTCAAAGTCAAGGGCTTACGCTTAACGATTTGATAGAAGATTTGGAAGTTCCCATGACGGAAAGCGATATCAGACTGAATTTTACCTGCGACAACTGGCGCGAAGTAGCCGAAAAAATCATTGTGCGCCTTTCCGCCATGTCCGAGCGCATGCTTGCACTTTCCGATGACAACTACGAGGGCGTGCGCGCATATGTGTCGCATGCGGACGGATACTTTATTGTGCGCACCAGCGTACACGATCCCGTGCTTCCTATTTATATAGAATCAAATAAACGCGGCGGCGCATTGAGCATAGCGCGGCTTTTGTACTCGTTTTTAAACGGCTTTACCGGTTTGGATTGCACTCCGCTGTACGATTATATACTGGAGTCGGAAGCAACCGTCAACAACACGGACGCGCCTAACGAAGCGTATGAACAATACGAAATGCAGGACGGTGACGTCGAAGCCGACTCGTCGGCGTACGACATGCCCGCTGAATCAGACGAGACATATGAGACGCCCGACGAATTTGACTATGACGCCGACGCGCAGACTGACGAACAGCCCGCCGAAACATACGATATGTACGAGCCCTCCGATGACTTCGACTTTGATTCGACCGGTGCGGGCGATACGGAAGAATAACAGACACTTGTAAAAGGAGAAATATATGACAAACGAACAACTTACAATTTCCACACTGCGTATGCTTTCCGTCGAAGCTATAGAAAAGGCAAAGAGCGGACACCCCGGCATATGCTTAGGCGCGGCGCCCATGGGTTATGCGTTGTTTGCAAAACAGCTTAAGCACAATCCCAAAGATCCCAACTTTTTCGACCGCGACAGGTTTGTCCTTTCCGCGGGGCACGGATCGGCGCTGTTGTATTCGCTTTTACATGTGTTTGGATACGGACTCACCAAGGAAGATCTTATGCGCTTCCGCCAGCACACGTCCAAGACCCCCGGTCATCCCGAATACGGTGTTACCGCCGGCGTGGAAGTATCCACAGGCCCGCTCGGACAGGGCATAGCGAATGCCGTGGGCTTTGCCTTAGCGGAACGCATCCTTGCAAGCAAGTTTAACAAACCCGACTGCGAGCTTATAAACCACTACACCTACGCGCTGTGCGGCGACGGGTGCATGATGGAAGGCATAGAAAACGAAGCGGCGTCTTTTGCCGGCACGCAAAAGCTGGGCAAGCTTATTGTGCTGTACGATAGCAACCGCATAACCATTGAAGGAAGCACAGATCTTGCCTTCACCGAGGACGTGGGGAAACGCCACGAGGCGCTCGGCTGGCAGGTACTGCGCGTAAACGACGGCGAAGATGTGGAAGCCATTTCCGCGGCAATCACGCTTGCCAAAGACGAAAAAGAAAAGCCGTCGCTTATTATTGTAAATACAACAATAGGGTACGGATCTCCGCTTGCAGGCACAAGCAAGTGTCACGGCGCTCCGCTCGGCGCGGACAATGTAAAGGAGCTGCGCGCCAAGCTTGCTTACAAGACGGCGGCGTTTGAAGTGCCGCAGCAGGTTACAAACCATATAGCCGAAATGGCGCCAGAGTTTGCCAAAGCGCAAGCCGACTGGAATAAAATCGTCAAGGCGTACAAGACCAAGTACCCCGAAGAATACGAGGAATTCCAATTATGGCGCAAGGGCAACATAGATTTCGACGCGCTGGACAGCATTTATGAAAAGCCCGAAAAGCCGGAAGCGACGCGCGCGTCCAGCCAGCGCATACTCAATACCGTTGCGGAGTATAACCCGTATATAGTAGGCGGTTCCGCCGACCTTGCCACGTCCAATATGGTTGTAATCAAGGACGGCGGCGACGTATCGGCAACGGAAAACGGGCGCAATATTCACTTCGGCATACGCGAGCATGCGATGGGCGCAATATGCAACGGCATGTATCTGCACGGCGGACTTTTGCCGTTTTGCGCGACGTTTACCGTGTTTTCCGATTATATGAAAGCGGCTATCCGCATGAGCGCGCTCATGAATATCCCCGTCGTTTACATTCTTTCGCACGACAGCATAGGCGTAGGCGAGGACGGCCCCACGCATCAGCCTATAGAACAGCTTACCATGTTGCGCTCAATCCCCAATATAAAGGTTTTCCGTCCCGCAGACGCAACCGAAACGGCGGCGGCGTACGAATCCGCTTGGACGGGAAAAAGCCCCACGGTGATTGTTACGTCCCGTCAAAACCTGCCGCAGCTTGAATGCACTACGCCCGACGCGCTGTTTGGCGGCTATATCGCCGAAGACAGCAATAAGGAAACGCCGGACGTCATTCTTATCGCAAGCGGCTCCGAACTTTCGCTTGCAATGAACGCCAAAGCGGAACTGTTAAAAGAAAACATAGACGCGCGCGTAGTGAGTATGCCGTGTATGGAGCTGTTTGACATTCAGACGGCTAAGTACAAGGAATCGGTTTTGCCGTCCAATGTGCGCGCACGCGTTGCCGTTGAGGCGGGCAGAAGCACATGCTGGTACAAGTATGTCGGTTTGGACGGAGAATACTGCTGTATAGATTCATTCGGCATGAGCGCGCCTGCCAATATCATGTTTGAGATTTGCGGCTTTACTGCCGATAATGTGGTCAAGCTTGCCAAAAAGACAATCCGCACCTGCAGTAAGGCGGAAGCTCTGTTCGGGAATAGAACTGATGCCGAGTAAATTTTTTGCGTTTTTGGATAGGATGAAGCTCATCGATAGGTGGGCGCTTATGCGCAACACATCGGTGGAGGACGTGGCACAGCACACAATGCAAGTGGCCATGATAGCGCACGCGCTGTGCGTGATAGAAAACACATTATACGGCGGCAAGCTGGACGCAGAAAGAGCGGCTGTAATCGCGCTGTACCACGAAGCGGCGGAAGTTGTAACAGGCGATCTTCCCACGCCCGTCAAGTATTACGATGCGGACATAAACCGCGCGTACAAGAATATAGAGCGCCGCGCCGAGCAAAAGCTGGTGGACACACTGCCGGAAGAGCTGAAAGCCGCATTCTCGCCGTACGTCAAGGCTGACAAAAAAGAGCCGGAATACGTTTACGTAAAGCGTGCGGACAAAATGAGCGCGCTTATAAAATGCGTGGAAGAGCTTGCGGTGGGCAACAAGGAGTTTGAAAAGGCGTACGAGGCCACGCTTAACAACCTTAACGAAGTCCCCGAAAAATCGGTAAAATACTTCCTTGACGTGTTTATCCCCGCATATTCGATGAGCCTTGACAGTCTTTTAGACTAATTAAGAATTAAGAATAAATAATAGGTAAAATTAAAGCGCGCTACCGGTGGTAGCGCGCTAGCTTTTTATTTACTATTATTTATTGTAAAAAAGCGGGGGATAGGTCTATGCCTGCGTCCGCAACAAGCTCCAGCACAAAAAGCGCGCGCACATATCCGCGGTCGAATGTTGTGGAATGGACGAAAAACTGCTTGCCGTAATAGTATCTTGCAAGGCGGTAATATTTGGCGTTGGTATGCAGAGCAATCGCTTTTGCGCCGTTTTCGCGCGCGTAATTTATTGCCGCGTCCAACAGCGCAGACCCTAAGCCACTGTTGCTTATTTTGGGACTGACGCCAAAACGATATATGTACCAAAGATCATCGGACAGCTTTTTTATGCGAATTGCGCCCACAAGTTCGCCAAACCGCTCCACTACAAACACCGCGTTTTCGCGTATGTCATTTAGGGTGGTTTCTATGGTTTCTTTAAGCGCCTTTACCTCGTAGTTTACGTGCAATTCCTCTTGGTACAGCGAAAACGATTCCTTTGTTACCTTAAGAACCTTATCCGTGTCGTTATCGGTTGCGCGGCGTATTGCCAAATACATTATATCAACCATTTATCCTTTAATTTTTATCTTTTGCCCATCAGCAAGCACATGATTGCCTTTTGCACATGCAGGCGATTTTCCGCTTCCTGAAAGATTACCGAGCGCTCGGAGTCTATTACGTCTTCCGTAACTTCTTCGCCGCGGTGTGCGGGCAGACAGTGCATAAACACGGCGTCCTTTTTTGCCATTGCCATTACATCGGCATTGACCTGATAGGGCATAAGCACTTTTTCTTTTTTGGGGTCTTTGGCCTGACCCATGGAAAAGAAGACGTCGGTATACAGTACGTCAGCGTTTGTTGCGGCTTCTTCCACATTGTCGGTGACAGTAACTTTGCCGAATTTTTGCGCCGCCGCGGTTATATCGGGATTGGGCGAGAAGCCTTCCGGCGAGCAAATGCACACTTCCATACCGGTCTTTGCGCCAGCCAGCATAAGCGAGTGCGCCATGTTGTTGCCGTCGCCGAAGTACGCAAGTTTTATGCCGTTAAGATGCCCGTACTTTTCGTAAGCGGTAAAAATATCGGCAAGAGCTTGGCAGGGGTGAAAGTCGTCCGTAAGGCCGTTTATAACCGAAAACGTGCCGTAACGTGCAAGGTCTTCCACGTCCGACTGTTTGAAGGTGCGAATCATAATACCGTCTATGCCGTAGCGCGAAAGAACTTTGGCGGTGTCGTGTATGGTTTCGCCTCTGCCCAGTTGAATGTCGTTGCTGGACAAAAACAGCGAGTGTCCGCCCAGTTGGTGCATGCCCATTTCAAACGATACGCGCGTGCGGGTGGATGATTTGCTGAATATCATCGCAAGGGTTTTGCCCTTGAGAAGCTCGTGCTTTTTGCCCTTGTGGAATGATGTTTTAAGCGATCCTGCCAAATGCAAAATCTCGTAAATATCGGCAGCCGAATAATCGAGTAGGTTAAGTAGATGTTTGTGTTCTATTCTGCCCTTGGGCTTGTATGACGATACGTCCATTGTTTCTCCTGACTGTGCGACCGAATAATAACGCGGTCGATATTTGCTGTAACACATAATATTTTATCATTATTGATAAATTAAAGCAAGTAAAAAAGCACAAAAACCTTTTTTTGTGCTTTTGCATTCGGTTGTTTAACAGAAAAGGCTTAATTACGCGTTTGTGCTTGCGCAGATTTCGTCCAGCGCATCGACAAGCCCGTCTATTTCCTGTTCGGTTATCGTAAGCGGGGGAATAATGCGCAGTGTGTTGTTTCCCGCCACGTTTACAAGATAGCCTTTTTCGCGCAGTTTGCCCTCAAACGCCGCGGCGGGAATCTTGTCTGACAGCTGTATGCCGCGCATAAGCCCCATACCGCGAATGTCGGAGATAAAGTTGTATTTGGAAAAATGCGCAAGACGGTTGCCCAGATACTCGCCGACTTCCTGCGAGCGGGCGAGAAGCCCGTTTTGCAAAATTTCCAGCACTTTATCCGCCGCAGCGCACGCAAGCGCGTTTCCGCCGAAAGTTGAGCCGTGGTCGCCCAGCGAAAACGCCGTGCCAACCTCTTCGGTAGCAAGGCACGCGCCCATGGGGATGCCGCCCGCTATGCCTTTTGCCATGGTTATAATATCGGGTTGTATGCCGAAATGCTCAAACGAGAACAACGTGCCCGTTCTGCCCATGCCGGTCTGCACTTCGTCCACAATAAACAGCACGCCCTTGGACTTGCACAGCGCGTAAGCGTTTACCAAAAAGTCGTTGGAAAAGGGGCGCACGCCGCATTCGCCCTGAATTGTTTCCAGTATGACCGCGCCGACGTCGTCGGTCAGCTTGCGCTTAAAGTCGTCAAAGTCGTTGTAGATAAAGCTGTCAAAGCCTTGCGGCAGCGGGGAATACCTGTCATGCTGTGCGGCGTTGCCCGTGACGGTTAGTGTTGCAAGTGTTCTGCCGTGGAAAGCGCCCGCGGCGGAAAGAATCACTTTGTCCCCGCCGTGGTTTTTAAAGTACCTGCGCGCAAGCTTTATGGCGCACTCATTGGCTTCTGCGCCGGAGTTGCACAAAAACACGCGGGGAAACCCCGACGCTTCGCAAAGGCGCGTTATGTACCGCGACTGAACTTCCGTGTAGTAGTGGTTGGATACGTGCATCAGCTTTTTTACCTGAGCTACCACCGCTTCGGTGTATTCGGGGTGGTTGTAGCCGAGTATGTTGGTGGCTATGCCGGCAACAAAGTCCACGTACTTGTTTCCGTTTATGTCGTAAAGGCAGTTGCCTTCGCCGCGTTCTATCGCCAAGCTGTCTCTGGAAAAGACGGGCATGTAGTGCGCCGCTTCGGCTTCCTTGATTTTACTGAAGTTCATATTTGCCGCGACCTCCGTGCAAATTATATGAGTCCTTTTTTTAATCCTTTTCTATCATAGTGCCCACGCCGCTGTCTGTAAACAACTCCAACAGTATGGAATGGGGGAGCGTTCCGTTAAGAACAAATACGCTGTTTATGCCGCGCTCAATCGCGTCGATACAGCTTTGTGCCTTGGGCACCATGCCGCCGGATATCGAGCCGTCCGCAATCATCTTTTTCAGACCGGAAACGGAAATTCGGTTGATTAGCGTTTTGGGATCGTCTTTATCGGTCATAATGCCGTCTATGTCTGTAAGGAACAAGAGTTTCTCCGCGTGCATTGCCGCGCCGATTGCCGCCGCGGCGGTGTCGGCGTTCACGTTGTAGCTGATGCCTTTGTCATCGGTGGCAATGGACGCGATTACGGGAATAAACTCATCCTTTGCCAGTATTTCCAGCAGTTTTGCGTTGATTTCGGTTATCTTGCCCACGTAGCCCAAATCGGGGTCGAGAGTCTCCGCCTTGATTAGCTGGGAATCCTTTCCGCACAAGCCTATTGCCTTTACGCCCATGCCGTTAAGCTCGCCGACGATGTTTTTGTTTATTTTGCCGCACAGTATCATTTGCGCGACTTCCATCGTTTGTTCGTCGGTCACGCGCAGACCGTTTTTAAACTGCGGCTGTACGCCGATACGGGACAGCATTTTGTTTATTTCGGGCCCGCCGCCGTGCACAAGTATGGGGTTTACGCCCACAATCTTTAACGCAGCAATGTCCTGAAGTATGGTGGTGGTAATCGCATCGTCGTTCATCGCGTTGCCGCCGTACTTTATAACCAGCGTTTTACCGCTGTACTTGCGTATGTACGGAAGCGCTTCGCAGATTATGTTTGCGCGTTCTATAGTCGATTTAATAAAGTCTTTCATGTCGTTCCTCTTTTTGTTAACCGAATATATATATGAATTTACGATTAAATAGGTGCGTAAATAGGCAAGCCCGAAGTTTCGTCAAATCCAAACATAATGTTCATGTTTTGCACCGCTTGACCTGCCGCGCCCTTTAACAGATTGTCAATAACCGATATAACTATGCCGCGATTGCCGTCAAACCGTGCGGAAAACATGCAACGGTTTGTGTGCGCCACATGCGCGATTTCGGGAAGCGTATCGGTGTAGCTTACAAACGGCTCGTCCTTGTAAGCCGTTTTAAGCGCGTTTTGCGCGGCGGCGGGATCGTCGGCTTCAAAGTATACGGTGGAAAGTATGCCGCGTTTAATGGGGAGTAGGTGGGGCGTAAACAGAATACTCTGTCCCAGCTTTTCGGATATTTCGGGCGCGTGGCGGTGGGTGAACACACCGTACGCCTTAAAGTTTTCGTCAAGAGTGCAGTACGAATACGCTTCGTCCGCCTTTCTGCCCGCGCCGGATACGCCGCTTTTGCTGTCCGCTATTATGCCGCTTATTTTTGTCGCTTTGCATGCGGCAATCATGGGAAGAAGAACGCTTGTCACATAGCAGCCGGGGTTGGCAACAAGCTGTGCCGACTTGATTTTTTGACGGTTTACTTCGCACAAGCCGTATACGGCAAGCTTGTTAAGATCGGGGCGGGGGTGGGTCACTCCGTAGGTTCGCTCGTATGTAGCAATATCGGTAAACCTATAGTCTGCGGACAGGTCGATAACGCGAACGCCGGCGTCGATTAGCTCGCCGATAAGACTCGCGCCCGCCGTTTGGGGCAGTGCGGTAAACACTACGTCGCATTTTTTAAGTAAAGGGTCGGACGCGTCGGAAAAATCCAAATCGCACGGCAGTGCTGGAAACGCGGACGACACCTTTTTGCCCAACTGTGCGCGGCTTGTCACCACGCTGAGTTCTGTCAAAGGATGCTGTGCGATAAGCCTTAACACTTCCGCGCCGGCATAGCCGTTTGCGCCTACAATACCTACTTTAATCTTTTTGTTCATGGTATGTCCTAAAAAAAATATCGCATATATTATATACCTTTTACAGTAAAAACGCAACAAGAAAATCATGCAGTAAAGCATATTACACAAAAATGCTTGACAAACAAAGCTGAGTGTTGTAAAATAACTGTGTTTTGCCGGTGTGGTGGAATTGGCAGACGCGCCGGACTCAAAATCCGGTGGGCTAATAACCCGTATCGGTTCGACTCCGATCACCGGCACCACAAACAAACAATCCGCTTTATGCGGATTTTTTGTTTGCGGTAATAAATGTGAGCGGAGTCGAACCCGAGTGGGCGTGAGCGTAAAAAAAGTTTATATTTTATAATTAAATTCTTATTGACGTAGGGAGATTTATCATATATAATTAAGCATATATTTAACCAAAGGAGATTCTTATGAAAGATTGGAAAAAAGCGGTGCTCTGTTCACTCGTAGGTTTTTGCCTGATTTCTGCGATAGTGGGCTTGTTCGGCTTGATTACATTTTTGCAAATGTCAACGACCAAAATTTTTTCTTTGCGGATTGCGGATGAAGAGCGCACACTGTTTGTTGTTACTTCTGTTTTGTCGCTTGTGTTTGCAATAGGTTGTATTGTTCTGATTGCAATCGTAATTATGTTCTTTGTAAAGGGTAAGCAGTTGCAGTTCTTTAAAATTGTCCGTATATTATTAGCTGTGATTTCTGCTGTATCTGTATTTTTTACGATATTTGCTTTTTGTTTGCCGTCAATACTTAATATTATACTTAAATCTAATGTAGACTACATCTTGGAATTTGATCTGGAATATACGTCATTTGTGCATTATCAAAGCTGTCTATCTGCGATTCTTTCAACCTTTATTCCGCTGTTGATAGCCGACGGAATTATCATCGGATATTTGATTTATACAAAAGTAAAACAAAAACAAGATGGAATATCCGATACATCCGTGTCTGAGTCTTAATTCTTTTCATTTTTATGTTAACAAAAAAAGAGCCTTGTGCTCTTTTTTGTTTTAATGTCATTTTACCGACTGTTTAATCGTCTTTTTTGTTGCCGTTGTAATCGGCCTGAGTCTTATACAACACTTCTTGCGTCAGCTGAAGCTGCATAAGTCCCACAAGCTCGTCTTCCTGTCCTAATGCGCCCATGGACGACGATACGGCAAGCGCTTCGTAAGCTATTTCCGCGTCGCGCCGCCTTGCGGCTTCCTTGGCGCTTTGCGCGTTGTCTTCGGCGTAGATGATTTCGTTCAACGTATCCTTGTAATCGTGTTCTTCCATACAAGTAGTATTGACCGAAACGCCGTAATTTATGTAAAGGCTAGTCTTTATAAAGCTCGGTCATGCGCTTTGCTTCGTCGCGCAGAGCCTCTTTGATGTCGGTCGGCTGAAGTATTTTTATAGACGAGCCGTACGATAAAAGCCGTTTTATCAGCGCGTCGTTCATAGGCACTTCGGCGTGTGCGACAAGCTTTGTGCCGCGCTCGGTTACCGCTTGCATTCCCAGCCAGTCCACCACGCTTTCAAGGACGGCGGGAAAGAACTCGAATTCCAAATCGATATATATTTCGTTGTAAAACTCCAGCTCCAGTTTTTCTACCAGCTTGCTTTCGTATTTTACAAAGCGCTTGCTTGTCTTTCTCAAATCGCTTATTCTTGTCAGCTTAAAAAGCCTAAAGTCGCCGCGCAGCTTGCACATTGCGTAAACATACCACGCGCCCGCCTTGAACACCAGCGTGTACGGCTCGATAGTGCGGTAGGAAACCGCGCCGCGCGCGTCCGTGTATTTAATGTCGGTGGCGCGCGTCTGTTCAATCGCTTCGCACAGGATTTTTATTTTTGGCTTTATGTCCGCGGCTTGACAGTCGTCGCAGTCGATGTAAAGGTCGGATTGCTTGATTATGTAGTTGTCTTGCTCGCGCACGCGGTCTACGGCGTTAAGCTTTTCTATAAGCGCCAAGTTGACCTTGTCGTCGTAGGAAAAAGCGGTTTTGTTAAGAGCGTCTTTTATTCGCAGTGATTCCGCCTCGGTAAGCACCGATTTGTCCACAATGTAATCGTCGGCAAGCGAGTATCCGCCGTGGTGTCCGGAAGTGGAAACTATTGGCACGCCGGCGTCGATAAGATCGCCTATATACCGTGACACTGTGCGCTTGCTCACCGAAAATCTTTCGGCAAGGTAGTCGCGCGAGACTTTTCGCTTGTCGAGCAATATCATCAGTATGGAAAAAACGGTCGATTGAGACATCAGTATATATCCTTGTTTAACAATAATTATATTGAAAAAAAGGGGAGGTGTCAAGACAAAAATTTTTAAAAACGGCGTGATTTTAATTGTAATAATCTTTTAAGTATGTTAAAATATCGGTATAACTATAATTGTATTCGGAGAAGCAATGGATAACGAAGAAAATGTAGTGGAACAAGAGCAAACGCAGGCAACCGAGGAAACGGCTCAAAATTCGCAAGAGACAGCCAAGGATGTCGGCGCGGATCAAAATTCCGACGAGACGCCCGAAAACAAGGACGGCGCAGACGATCAGCCGCAAGCGGAAGAAAAGGCGGAAAGCGCCGATTCTGCCGTAGCGGAGCAACCCCAAAAGAATAAAACGCCCGAAAAGGCGAAAAGACCGTCTACTTCCAAAAGGACGGCTCAGCAAAAATCCAAGCTGTTCAGGATGATTTACTATCCGGTGGTTGCGGTTTTTGTTTTGCTTATGCTTATTTTTTCGGCGCTGGACGGCGTAACCGGTTACAGCCCCTCGGCGTACGGCGACAGCTATTATTCCAAGGTAAACACGCATATTAAAAAGCTTGGCGTAACGCGTTCCGCTATGGCGGCGAATGATGATTTCGGCGTTGACGGCGCGCGTGATTATATACTTTCCACACTCGAGGCCGGCGGATTTACAAACGTCGAGGAAACAAAGACCGACAGAGACGAATTGTCCAAGGATGAGCTGGAACTTCAAAAAACAACTACCGATTTTGCCAAAGACGGCGATAAAAAACTGCCTACGGTAACGGTACAAACTTCCACACTTGACGCTAACTTACAAGACCGGCTTGGACTTACCGAGCATTTGGTCGGCAGACAGCTGTCCAATGTTGTTGCTGTTGTGCCGTCCGGCAATGCTTCCGCCGGTGCGATTATCGTAACAGTGCGTTACGACAGCCGCACGGACAGCGCAAGCGCCGCGAGCGCCGCGTTTGTTGCAAACGCAATGCAGTCGTTGATAGAAACGGTTAAGTCCGGCAAAAAATTTAAAAACGACATTGTTGTGGTGTTCACCGAGGATTTGGACTACTCGTACGGCGCGTATGCGTTTTTCAATCTTTTCGACGGGTTTGACGGGGTAGTAAGCCGCGCAAGAGCGGGCGTAAACCTAGAAGCATACGGCAACGGCGGCACACTTGCGCTTACGGACGCGAGCGGTGCGGGACTTGACTATATCTACGCTTACGCAAAGGCGTCCGACAATGCACTAAATCTATCCGTCATTCCGAGCACTCTGCCCGACGAATTCAAAAACAGGGACGCAATCAAGGCGTTCGGCAAGATTCCCGCGGTGCAGGTTGCCGTGCTTGGCGGTCTTGACGCGGCGCAGTCTTCGCTTGACACGGCCGGCAACGTTTCGCAGGCTATAGTAAAACAGCAAGCGCGGTTTGTAAAAGATTATATAGAGCAATTCGGCAACTGCACGGACAAGTTCAGCGCGTCGGGCGACAACAACACCGCGTTCTTCTCGTATATAGACGGCGGAACAATAGCATATACCGCAACGGCTTCGTATGTGGTGGGCGCGTTGATTTTGGCGACCATGGCAGCCGTCGTTGTGACAATGATACTCAAAAAGACCTTCTCGCTAAAAAACATGTTTGTCGCGCTTGGCGTTCAGCTGCTGGTTATCGTAAGTACGCTTGCGGCAATGTTGGCGGCGTACTTCCTTGTTACGCTCATGCTTACAGGCTTCGGCGTATTGCCGTTGCAGGCTATTACTCAGCTTAAGTACAGCAACGCCGGAATTATCATTGCGGCTATGTTTATTACGATTGCGTCGTCGTTCGGCTTTACAACTTTGTATAAAAAGCTGTTTAGAGTCACATCGTCCGACGCGGTTCGCGGCACGGCTGTGCTGTTTGGACTTGTGGGCGCTATCATGAGCTTTGCTTGCCCCGCATACTCGTATTTGACGTCGTGGTTGGGACTTTTGCTCCTTGCCGTCTTGCTCGTAACGGTTTGCTTGCACAAGCGCTTTAAGGCTATGTTCGGGTTCGGCATGGACAGGCTGTACTTGTTTGTTATACCCACCGCGCTGTGCTTGCCGCTTATAATGCCCACTATTACCGCGCTGTCGGGCATACTTCCGCTGGCATTGCTTCCCATACTGTTTATGCTGTTTACGGCGGTGCTCGGCGTTGGTATTCCGTATCTGGACCGCAGCCAGCCTATACTGGACAGACTTGCCAAAAAACTGCCCAAACGCACAATCAGAGTGGAGCGCACCGTCACAGAAAGAGTGGAGGACCGCGCAAAGAAGGGTAAGTTTACCGAAAGAACTGTCAAACGCGTGGAAAAGGAAAAGATTCCAATCAATTACAAAAACTACTTTGGCATTTCGGTCGTAGCCGTGCTAGGTATTGTTATTGCACTGTTCTCGGGCGGATTCGGTGTTGACTTTAACAAGACCTTGACCAACTATTATTCGTACGACAACGCCATATACAACGATTCCATTGTGTACGAGCTTAACGGCACCGAACAAAGAATAGTCGTAGGCGACTTGATGGCGTATAAGTTTATTCGCTATCAAATAAACGACCTGACATGGGACAGCGAAAAGAACAGATACAGCAAAAAAGTCAATTACAACATAGACGAGATTATAGCGCAGTCCCCGTCGATGGAAAGGGATAGCAACAAGTATACGATTACCACCTTTGACGGCGCCAAATCAAACGTGACCATAACAATCCCGTCCGCCAATTCCATCACGCGCATAACGGTAAAGGAATATTCCAAGACCGACGGTGACTACGAAGGCTATGTGTACGAGTACGAAAACCGCGACCAAATCGTCTTGCGCCTGCCGTACGGCTTTGACACCAAGTTCACACTGGAAGTCGAGGGCGGTTCGTTAGGCAAGATAGAGTACGAGGAGTACCGTACGGTATACGAGGGCGACGCAGCGTTGGATAATGTGGACGAATGGAACAAGATTCGCGGCAATTCGGACATGAAAGGGCTTCGCGCCGGTATAGTTATTAAGCAAACGCTGAGCGCAAGTTAAGCGCACGCCAAACGAGTTATCAAAACAAATATAGCACAACGTAAAGGACTGCAAATTCACGCGCGGTCCTTTATTTTCGGAAAGATTTTTGCGTCTGCGCGTATAATATTACAGCCCAAAAATGCGGTTATTTTTTCTCTTTGATTTTTATTGTATCGGCGTAATTGTGCCGTCACGGGCTATTTTTGGCTAAAAAACGGCGTTTTTTTGTGTTATTTTGCAATTTAGCGCATAAAAAGTTTGTCGAATACTGGACAAATACGAAAAATATGTGCTATAATTCTTGAGAAAGAGACTAGCGGAGGAAAAGAAAATGGCAGTTGCGCGCAAGCCTAAGAATACATTAAAATTTTCGCAGCCGTCGTCGTGGTGGGGAAGTCAATGGCGTGAGGGGTTGCCTATCGGCAACGGCGTAATCGGCGCCGTGGCTTACGGCGGCGCCGCATCGGACGTGCTAATGATCACGCACGGCGATTTGTGGTGGCAGGGCAAGGACTCCGCCCTTCAAGATGTTTCCGATAAAGTTCCGTCCGTCCGCAAAAAGATTGCGGAAGGCGATTTTGTCGGTGCGGAAAAAATACTTTCCACCGAACTCATCCGCAAGGGATACAGACCGCAACTTTCTTACCCGCTTCCGCTGTGTGATTTTATAATAGACATGAAGGTGGAAAAGGGCGCCAAGGAGTACAGTAGATCGCTCGACTTGGAAAGCGCCGAAGCGTCCGTAACATTTAAGGACGGTGGAACAAGGTTCGAACGCAACACCTTTGTTTCGCGCGCCAAGGATATAATTGTATACGAAATTACGCGTGCGGGACAAAAGAACATAGACGCGTCTTTCAAGTTTGCTTTGCACGACAAGTTTAACGCGCGCACGCAGGTGGCGGTATCCGCCATGCCCGAAAACGTAACGGTAAAATGCGAAAACTACTGGCTGTATTTTTCGGCGCGCTCATCGTCCGGCGCGGACTTCGGCGCTGTGGCAAAGATAAACTTTTTTGCGGGCAAGCAGGAGATTGTGGGCGACAGTATTGTCGTGACCGGCGCGGAAAAAATTCTTGTAATAATCAAACCGTTTATAGAAGCTCAGCGCGACAAGGCGTGGAAGGAATGCAAGGCTTCCATAATGGAAATTAAACTTCCGTACGACAAGCTGTTAAAGGAACATCAGACCTTGCACCAAAAGCTTTTCTACTCTGCGGAAGTGGACTTTAACGCCGACGCCGCGGCGCGCGACGCATTTGTGGACGGAGCGATAAATTATGCCGTACAAAGCGGGGAAACAAATACCGCTCTTCTTGAAAAGCTGTGGGCGTACGGCAGATACCTTATGATAACAGGCTCCAAGCCCGAAGGCAGGCCTTTTGCGCCGTACGGGCTATGGTGCGGCGATTACAAGGCGGAAAGCGCGCAAATCAACGCCGCGGGCAATCTTCAAGCGGTGTACGATATGACGCAGGCAGGCAATCTAAACGACTATGCCGAAAGCGTATTTCATATGTACGAATCGGTAATGCAGCAGCTCAAGCTTAACGCGTCCCGTCTGTACGGATGCCGCGGCATATTTGTGCCGTACACGTTGTCACCGTCCACCGGATACCCTGGGGATATAAATGACGCCATGATACACTTTACCGGCGTTGCAGGGTGGCTGGGCAACCTGTTCTACGACTACGCGCTGTATCAGGGCGATCAAAAGTTTTTAAAGACGCGCGCGCTTCCGTTTATGAAAGAAGCGGCAACATTCTACGAAGAATTCTTTAAGCTTGTCGACCTAAAGCATTACGAATCCACTCCGTCGTACTCGCCGTTTTCCACGTCCGGCAATTTGACCAACACGGAAGCAAAGGCGAGTGTAATGACGCCTGCCGCGTCCGCCGCGGAAAATCATGCGATTGCCGCAAACGCCACAGTGGACTTTGCAATCGCAAGGAGCCTTCTTACCAATCTTATCGAAGGTAGTAAGTCCGCAGGAATGAACAAGGCGGAAATTATCAAGTGGGAAGACATGCTTAAAAAGATGCCGCAGTACAAGTACAACAGCGACGGCACGGTCAGCGAATATATTGACGAGCGCTGCACCGACAATCCCTTAGCGCCTTCGCTGGCAATGTACTATCCTGTGTACCCCGACTACCGCAACCGCGACAACATAGAGCTCAACAAGGGATATACCTTGGCTGCCAAAAAGAAGATGGTTACGGCAAGGGAAAACATGAGCGCGGACGTTTTGGCAGGGTACGCGCAAGTGTTTGCGCGGCTTTTGGACGGCGATTTGCTGTACGAGCAGATAAATGCGCTTGTGCGCGGCATGGCAATGAACAACCTTATGTTTGCGTCCGATGACTGGCGCGGCATGGGCAGCGGCAAGCACGGTTTGTGGGCGCAACCCGTTCCGTACGTAAACGTAATGGTGACGGGCGCATTGCAAGAGGCTTTGGTGCAGTCTACGCCCGACCTTATACACTTATTGCCCGCAGTGCCTGCATGTATGAGCAAGGGCACGCTTTCCGGCTTCCAGACGAGAGCGGGCGTGGAGGTGTCCATGGAATGGGATATCGCGCGCGGTTCACTTATTGTCAAGCTAAAAGCCAAGCACACCACGGTAATCGACGTACAGTTGCCCAAGACGGCAAAGCCGCCCAAAAAGGTGGAAGCGAAAAAGTTTGACGATTTGCGCGGACTTTTAATCGGATTAAAGCTCACTGCAAACAAGGTAGTTTCGCTTGATATAAAATTCTAACGTACTTTTTAAAAACGCGCAGCTTGTCTGCGCGTTTTAATTTTTCGGAGATATAAATGAACATACATGCAATCAGACACGACGCTTTAACAGGCTGTTACGCTTATGACGACAGCACTTTGATAGTAAAGCTGGAAACAGGCAAGGACGTTACCGCCGTAAACCTTTTTGCAAACGACCCATACGTAGGCGAGTTCGGCGACGTGTGGAAGGGAAGCGAGTACAAAATGCAGTGCGTGGCGGAGCTAAAGCATTCGCTTGTATGGCAAACTTCTGTCGTGCCCAAGTACAAGCGATTACAGTACTATTTTGAAATTGTGTGCGGCAAAGAAAAGCTGTATCTTTTTGAGGACGGCTTACATTCGGACGGAAAGGGCAAGGCGGGCACAATCGTTCAGTACTTTAAATATGCGTGGCTCAATCCCGCCGACGTTTGCGTTGTGCCTAAGTGGGCGGAGAATATTGTTTGGTACCAGATTTTTCCGGACAGGTTTTGTCGTGCGGGCGAGCAAAAAAGTTCGCTCAAGATTTTGCCGTGGGGCGAGGAAAAGGGCGCTAAGTTTTACGACTTTTACGGCGGGAACCTACGCGGCATTACGGAAAAACTCGATTACATAAAAAATCTCGGCATAGGCGGATTGTACCTTACGCCGATAATGCGCTCCGACACCAATCACAGATACAACACTCACGACTACACGCTGGTCGATCCGGAGTTGGGCGGCGAAGCCGACCTTAAAGAACTTATAGACAAAGCGCACGCAAAGGGACTTAAAATCATGCTGGACGCAGTGTTTAATCATTGCGGCAGAGATTTTTTTGCGTGGCGGGACGTCATGCAAAACGGAAAACAATCAAAGTATTTCGACTGGTTTTTTATAAACGACGCCGACTTTGATAAAGGCGTAAGCAGCACTAAGGACGGCAGGTATTATTCGTTTGCGTTTGCCGCATACATGCCCAAGCTGAACACCAACAACAAAGAAGTAATGGACTACTTTATAAATATCTGCAAGGGCTGGGTCGCGCTTGGCGTGGACGGTATAAGATTCGACGTGGGCAACGAGATTTCGCACGCGTTTTTAAAAAAGCTTCGACTTGAACTTAAGGCGATAAAGCCCGATTTGTATTTGCTGGGCGAAATATGGACGCGGTCGCTTCCGTGGCTACTGGGCGACGAGTACGATTCGGTGATGAACTACCAGTTTTTGGAAAGCGTAAACGACTTTATGGTAGACACAACCGAGACGTCGCGTGACTTGATGTACGCGCTTAACGAGACGTACAACCTTTACTACAAGCAGATAAACGGCGTGCTGTTTAACATGCTGGACAATCACGACGTAGACCGCGCCTTTACAAGGTGCAAATCGGTGGACAGTTTGCTCCAAGAGCTTACCGTACTTATGACTATGCAGGGCAGTCCGTGCGTTTACTACGGCACGGAAACAGGCTTGAGCGGCGAAGTTGCGCAGTCGCACAATAGGCGGTGCATGGATTGGAACGGCATAGACAGCGGAAAGTACAATCAAATAATTGCCGAATTTACAAAGATTATCGCGCTTAAAAAGCTGTTTTTAAAGTTTAAGGACGGCAATATCGAGTGGCGCGCGTCCGACAACCGCATAGTCAATTATGTATGGAAAAACGCGCAGGGCGAGTGTATGGAAGTGTACTTAAATGCTTCGGCGGATAGTGTGACAATACCTGCCGATAAGCATATTGCTTACAGCCGCTTGCTTGACGGGCATACGCTTTGCGCGGGCGGCATAGCCGTTTTTTGCGAATAGCGTTTAAGAAGTAAATATCACAGCAAAAAATGTGCCGAGCGTATCGGCACATTTTTTAAAAGCTTTTATTTTTATAGAAGTGTTTTTACCAAGTCGTCCATATTGTACAGGGCGGGCGGGGCGGAAAGAAGGAAGTCCGCCGCTTTATACGCGCCTGCGGCAAAAAGCTTGCGACTGCGCGCCGAGTGAGTGATAGTAACGATTTCGTCTTCGCCGTAAAACCCGATTTCGTGTTCGCCGACTACGCCGCCGCCGCGAACGGATGTAATGCCGATTTCGCCTTTGTTTCGTTTGCCATTGCGGTTTACAACCTGATTTTCGCGTGGGGAGAGCGCGTCCGCAAGCAACAGCGCCGTGCCCGACGGATTGTCCAGCTTTTGGTTGTGGTGTTTTTCCACAATTTCTATATCGAACATATCGCCCAGTACCGATTGCGCCGCAACCGCCGCCGCCTTTGCCGCCGCAATACCCAGACTCATGTTGCCCGAGCGGAATACCGGAACCTTTTGCGCAAGCAGCATTATCATATGCGCTTCGCTGTCGTTGTAGCCGGTTGTGGCAATAACCACCGGTTTTAGCGTTTTGTCCGCCAGTGCGACTATGGACGAAAGAGAATAGGGGTGCGAAAAATCGATTATTACGTCAAACTCAACGTCTATTTTGCTTGTGTCGTTATATACGGGGATTTCGCCGCCGCGCGGGGCTTTGTCAAAACCGCCCACGACGGTGTAGCCGAAGTCCGCGGCGCAAGCAGAAAGCATTTTGCCCATTTTTCCGTCAATGCCAAAGATAAACGCTTTTTTCATTTTATCAACTCCAGTTCGCGCATGGCGGTTTTAAGTAATTCGGTGTGTTGCGGTTCGAGCTCGGTAAGCGGTAGGCGCGGGGCCCCTACGTTTATGCCAAGTAGTTGCATGGCCTTTTTTACGGGAATGGGATTGACTTCGCAGAACAATGCGGAGATTAGATCGCCAAGCTTAAATTGTAGCCCTTGAGCTTCCGTAAACTTGCCTTGCTCGCACAGCTCACAAAGCTTGCTCATCATTTTGGGCGCGGGACTGCAGGCGACCGAAATCACGCCTTTTGCGCCCATTAGCATTGCGGTTGCGGTTATGCCGTCGTCGCCGCTGTATAAGTCAAATCCGGTTTCCGCGCATACCTTGGCGGTGGCTTGAAACTGATCTATGTTTCCGCACGCTTCCTTTATTCCGATTACGCCGTCTATTTTAGCCAGTTCTTTTACCGTGGCGGGCAGGATATTTACTCCGGTACGCGACGGCACGTTGTACGTTATTATCGGTATATTGGCTTTGGCAACCGCTTTGTAATGCTCTGTAATGCCGCGCTGAGTGCATTTGTTGTAGTAGGGGGTTACCACAAGCACGCCGTCCGCGCCCAACTGCTTTGCCGTAACGGCGCGGTCGTAGGCGATAGCGGTGCTGTTGCTGCCTGCGCCGACAATTACCGGCACGCGCTTTTTTGCGTGCGCAACTACAAACTTTATGCCTTGCTTATATTCTTCGGCGGAAATTGTTGCAGGCTCGCCGGTCGTGCCAAACGGGACAAGCGCGGAAACGCCGCCCGATATAAGATGTTCTATGTATTCGTCCAGTACGGCATAATCGATACTTCCGTCCGCGCCGAACGGCGTAACCATTGCCGCACCCACTCCGGTAAACAATGTCATGATTTCACCTCTGTTATTTTTATGCTAAACGGTCATTTCCCGTTAACCAATAGTTCCGCAATCTGGACGGCGTTTGTTGCCGCGCCTTTTCTTATGTTGTCGGCTACTACCCAAATGTTAAGTCCGTTTTCCACCGACATGTCCTGCCGCACGCGCCCCACAAAAACTTGGTCGCGCCCCGCCGCGTCAAGCGGCATGGGGTATACGTTGTTTTGCGGATCGTCGCACACGATTACACCATTTGCTCCGCGCAACGCTTCCAGTGCGCCTTCGCGCGTTACGGGGGAGTAAAACTCTATATTTATGCTTTCGCTGTGTCCGTAGTGAACGGGTACGCGCGCTGTGGTGGCCGTTATGCGTAAACTTTCGTCACCCAAAATCTTGCGCGTTTCGTTTATCATTTTCAGCTCTTCCTTGGTGTAGCCGTCGTCGGTAAAAACGTCTATGTGCGGAAGTATGTTGTGCGCAATAGGGTGCGGAAATTTTTTGGGCGGAACGCCTTTTTCGCCGTCCTCCAAATCCTGAAGCCCCATTTTTCCCGCGCCGGACACCGCCTGATATGTACTGTACACTATGCGCTTGATTTTGTACTTGTCGTGAAGCGGCTTTAATGCCACCACCGCTTGGATTGTCGAGCAGTTGGGATTGGCAATTATTCCGTTATTTTTAAACGCCGCTTGCGGGTTAACTTCCGGCACGACAAGCGGCACCGATTTATCCATTCGCCATTGGGACGAGTTGTCTATAACAACGCATCCGTTTTGTGCAAATAAGGGCGCAAAGCGCTTTGACACGTCACTGCCCGCGGAAAACAACGCGATTTCCGCGTCGCAATTTTTTACGTTGTTTTCGGTTAGCTCTTGCACAACGTAATTCTTGCCCATAAACTCCACGCTTTTGCCCGCGCTCGATGCGGATGCAAAAAGGGTAAGGTTATTTATGGGGAATTTGCGCTCCGAAAGCACCATCAGCATGGTGCGCCCGACAAGTCCGGTGGCGCCCACCACGGCAATGTTTTTGTTCATTCTATCCTCCGCATTCATCTTAGCAAAATCCATGCGCAAAAGTCAAGAGAATTCCGTGTAGTATAAGTTTATGTAGTGCAAAGAGTGGTCTATAAACAGTGTATAAACTGACGAAATAAAATTTTCTTGTCCACTTCTTTTCTAAAAGAAGTAGGAATTACTTGAAAACAAAATGGAAATGTAGTATAATATTTTTATGGACGAGCAGTCTTTAGATTATCTTACGGCCACGCGGCGCAAGCTGCACGCAATGGCGGAACTCTCGGGGGCGGAATACAACACGTCCGCGTTTATCGTGGAGGAACTGAAGCGTTTCGGGTACAAGCCCAAAACGATAGGCACCGGCGTGTACTGCGACGTGGGACGTGGAAACAACAGACTGGCGTTCCGTGCGGATATAGACGCACTGCCCATAGAAGAAGACGTAGCCGCAACCGGAATGGGAGACTATGCGGCGCACGGAGCTATGCACGCATGCGGGCATGACGGACACACGGCAAACTTGCTAAACGTTGCGCGCATTGTGGGGGCAAAAAGCGACGTGCCGCTCAGGTTTATATTTCAGTTTGACGAGGAAGTCGCCGGCGGCAGCACCGTAATGATAGACAACGGCGTACTTAATGACGTGTCGGAAGTGTACGCACTGCACCTTTGTCCCGAGCTTGAGCAAGGCAAAATCGGGTACTGTTACGGCGCGATGTTTGCCGGCTGCTGCGAGTTTAATATAGAGTATGCCGGAAAGTCCGGACATTGTGCCGACCCCGAGCTCTGCGCGGACGCGGTTAGGTCGGGAGTGTACGTTGCGTCTCAAGCGTACGACTTGGCAAAAAAGCACGGACTGCTCTTAAACTTAGGCAAAATGATGGGCGGCTACGCGCGCAATATTATTTCCGATAGCTGCAGGCAGGAATACACCGTTAGGTTTTTTGACGTTGGCTCCTGCGAAGGCTTTATGATAGATCTCGAGCGCGCGGCGCTTCGCGCCGACGATCAAAACGGCACTTCGCATACCGTTACTACGGACGCGGTGTATCCGCCGCTCAAGAATCACGCGCTTGCGGTGGATAGGGTGCGGAGCGTAATGGGCGATAAATGCGTGGTTATGCCGCCTCGCAACACGGCGGAGGACTTTTCCAACTTTTTGGAGAAAACAACGGGTTGCATGGTGTGGCTGGGCACCAAGGCGGAAGGGCACACTTCGCCCCTTCACAGCAAAACTTTTTCGTTTGAAGAGAGCGCCCTTATGACGGGCACCGAGCTTTTTATTAAGTTGATAAAATCTTACAAGGCGTAAACAGGAGTTACCGTATGGCAAAAGCGGAAAAAAAGAAAAAGAAGGGTTTTGTCCATAAGATGATGTTCGGCAACGAGGACAGACCCGACCTAACACCCGAACAACTCAATATGTCCAAATGGGCAATGTTCAAGTTTTTATTTTTCGGTCGTTTCGGCACAACGGTGCTGTTAAACTTGTTGACGCTGCTCTTTGCATTGCCGGCAATAGCGGTGATGCTGTTGTTTTACTTAAACTCGTCTGTTGCGGCGGGCTTTATCCCGTATTCGTCTAACATAGGAATAGGCTATCCCGTGGTGACAAACGCCGCCACGCTGGGCGCGCTTTCCGATTTTTATTACAGCATTACCGAGTATCTTGTTTTGGTGCCGTGCATTGCGGTGTTTGCGCTTGGCGTTGCGGGCAACCTGTACGTAATACGCAAGCTTATTTGGCAGGAGCCCACAAGCACGATTAAGGACTTTTTCCGCGGCATAAAAAAATGCTGGCTGGGCGCAATCGCCATGGGTGTGACATTCGGCTTGACCCTTTTGTTGGTGGTATTTTCCACAGGGTACTTTGACGCCTACGAGCTGCCCACGGCGTACAAAGCGATTATGATGACGTTGTCCATAATTTTGCTTGTGTTCATGATTCTGTTTACTTCGTTTTTTATGACGCAGCATGCGGCGTTTAAAATGCGCCCTATGGTGCTCATTCGCAATTCCGTACTGTTTGTTTTCGGCGCGTTTTTGCAGTCGGTTATTTTTATCGGCATAGCGCTTATACCCGTATATTTGATGTTTATCCCCGGAATAACGGTGTTGCTGGCAATAATATACGTGCTTTTGGGCTTTTCGTTCACTACGGAAGTTATTTCGCTGTTCTGCCACTACTGCTACGAAAAATTCCTGTACGACAAGGTAACGGACAAGCCGTCAGCAGTATACAGCAAGCGCGAGCGCGATGTGTTGACCGAAACGGAAAAAACAAAAAAGAAGCAGCCGACTACATACAAAAATCCCAAAAAACGCAAAAAGTCCATTGACGAGGGCGCGTCCATAACCCCGCTTGCGCCCACGTTCCGCCGTGAAGATTTGGAGCGACTGCAGCGCGAGCATGAGCAGATTATGCGCGAGGACGAAGACGACGCCTCCGCCGAACAAGCGTCAAGCGATGCGGAGCAAGCCGAACAGAACGCGGACAATGCGGACGAGACGTGATATAATTGATTAAAAAATTCAACACAAACGGCGCTGTTGCGCTATATAAACGCGAGTTTGCCGACTGTTTGGAAAGCGGAAATTACGACGGCGCGATTGATAAGCTTATCAAGTTTTCGGAAACCAAGCACAATCCCGACTTTCACTCGGCAATGGGGATACTGTATTTTTTGATGACGCAGGACAGCGACGACAGAGATTTGTTGCCGCTTGCGTTTCGCGAATTTATGATGCATCTTATAACGCATCCGGACAGTCGCGTCACATACAGAAATTTGCTTGCCGTTGCCATACTCAAGCACGATCCCAACAGCATTGCCGGAATCAGCGATTTTATAGAGCGGCGCGGGCAAAACGTAAAGGAGCTGGTGGACGAGCTGTCCGAATTCGGACTGGATATATTTAACGATGACAGCCTGTATATAGACTTTGACGGCATGTTTATCGCCGCCGATTACGGCGAAATAGCCGATGAAGTCTTTTTTGCATTCGATAATGAGCAAGCGCCGCTTCAATCTTCCGACGCGCAAAAAATGCCTAAAAAGCCCAAAGTGATTCGGTTTAAAGGATTGACCGACAAAAAAACAACGCCGGTCAATGGCACCGCCGACAAGATTATTCAACTTAAAAACGATCCGATCGAAGAAAAAATCAACGCCGGAGAAATGTTTGACGTTATGCTGCAGCTTGTTCGCGGTGAAGAGACGATTGAAAGCGCAGGCACGGACGAGCTTGATGCGGAAATTTTTTCGTCGGACGACGGACCTGCCGACCTTGCCGCAAAGCTGGCGCTTAGGCGTGCTCAAAGCATGTGCGTGGAAGGCGAGTACGACAAGGCGCTTATAGAGCTTGACTGCGTAGACCGCAGTACAGGCAGGCTGTATTACTGTGCGGAATGCGTTCGCTCCAACATAATGATGGATTTAAACAGATACGACGAGGCGCAAGCGGCTTTGGATCGCGCGTTCGGCGTATTGCCCGACGGCGCACTTGCGGGCACACTGCAATGCTCGCTTTTTGAGATTACCGAAAAGTACGATAAAATTCCCGAAACGCTCAAAAATATAGACGTGGCGGATTACGTGGATTCCGACCACGTATACAGAGCACTTATGTTTGCGGTTAAGTACTGCACGCCGGAAGATGCGATGGGACTTGCGGAGCAATATATAGACGAGTTTAATTCGTTTGACCTGCGTTCTATACACGCGCAAATGCTGTACAATGCCGGCGATAGGGCCGGTGCTACAAGAGAGCTTAAGACTCTTTCCCAAATACAGTATGACGACTTTAACGCACAGTATTTTTACTTATTGGCAAAAGCGGGTGTGGAGAGCATGCCGCTGCAAGACCAAACGCCGCAAAAGGTGCTTGGCATGTTGGTGGATAACATTATAGCCATTGTCCATTCCGAGCTTTTTACGGAAAGCAACGAGCTGATAGAGAGCGAGCCGTTTAAGTACGGGTTGGAAGTGTTTTTAACGCTGGAATTCAGACACTCGCGCAATATCGTCAGGCTGATGTTTGAAACTCTTAATATACTGGCGTCGGACGGCAGGTTGGAAGCGCAAATGCGCAACGCGCTTGTTTCGCCGTACATAGAAGATTTGGTAAAAGCGGTGATTTTGGGACGGCTTTTATGCGCGCACAAGGGCAAAACGGAGTTTTTGGCGGAACGGGCTTTTTGCCCGATATCGAGCGAAAGCTTGCCTAAGATATGCGAGAGCGCCGACGAAGGATATTACATGGCGTATGCGCTTGCCGTAATGTGCTGTCAAAAGGCTCTGCCTTTTTTGGCGGAGTATTATAAAAAAATACGGCAACCTTTAAAGAATGCGGCATTAAGTCCGCGCGATGTGGCATACTTTTTATGGCGCACCGTAAAGGCAAAATTTAATATTAACGACAAGGACATAGACGAGCGCGTGCATTTTGCGCTCGGATACGAAACAAAGACGCAGGCAAATTCGGCGTACAAGTTGATGTCGTCTATAATAACAGTAATGACAAAGCCGTAAAATCCATACAAAAACCATAACGAGGTGATTTATGCAAAACAATCCGTACTTTATCGATTTTGACAAGCTTTTTGAAAACTATGCCGACAAATATTACGGTGAGCACGAGGACGAATACGATTCGCCCGACGACTTTGCGCGCGACTTGGATAGGATTTATCAAGAGTGGGCTACTTCGCCGCAGCAGGTTATAGGCGGCATTTCGCCGTCCGAGTTCTTTAACAAAATTCCTACTTCCGACCTTATGGATATTCTAAAGGGCTCGTGCGTGGGCGAAAATAACCCCAACTCGCTGTTGTTTGACAGGATTGCCGCCGAGCCGGAGCTGAAAGACGATTTAATACAGCTTGCTTTGGCTTCTTCGGACGAAAAGCTTTTGCTTGTCACCCTTAGTCTGATAAACGAAATGGGTGGCGCGGAAAGCGAGTTTTATATCGACATGGTGGAGCGCGATATAGACGCGTGCGTAAAAGAGGAGTGCATAGAAAAGTTGTGCGAGCGCGCGGACGAAGTTAAGGAAATTTTATTACAGCGCGCACAAAATTCGGACGACATAGCCAAAATAGAAATGTATGTGGAACCGCTCACTTTTTGCGCGGCAGGCGACGACAGGATTCTTGCACTTTTGCGCATGCTTCTTTCGTCCGATCCCAACGTAGCGTACGTGGCGGCGCTTATGGGGAGATACGGAGACGAAAGGGCTTGCGCCGACCTATACAAGTTGCTGGACGACTGCGATTACGCCGAGTTTATAGAGATACGCAACGCCATAGAGACGCTTGGCGGCACGGTGGACGCGCACTACCGCGATTTTTCGGCAGATCCGCTTTATAAGGCGATTAAAGGCATAAAATAAATATAAGTGTTTTTTTTGCGCACTGTGCGCTGAAAGGAGAATGGATTTGATAACGCTGAACGACGTTAAGGAAAATACAGAATTTAAAAGCTTGATTGCCGCAAGCAACGATTGTCTGAACGCACTCGGCTACACCGAGCATGGGCTTAGGCACGTGGGGTATGTATCAAAGACCACGGCAAATATTTTGAGCACGCTCGGGTACGACGAGCGCACGGTGGAACTCGGCGCTATAGCAGGCTGGATACACGATATAGGCAACGCAATAAACAGGACGCATCACGGGCTTACCGGCTCGGTGCTCGCGTACGATATTCTCATACGCATGGGCATGGACCCAAAAGAAGTTGCCGTAATAATTTCGGCAATCGGCAATCACGAGGAGGAAAACGGCATGCCGGTAAACGCCGTTGCCGCCGCGCTTATCATTGCGGATAAGTCGGACGCGCACCGTAGTCGTGTTCGCCGCGAAACCGCCGACCGCCGCGATATTCACGACAGGGTAAATCTATCCATAAAAAAGAATTATTTGGCGATTGACAAAGCCAAAAAGACGATACGGCTTGTGATCCAAATGGACAATACGTCCGCGACTATGGAGTATTTGCAGATATATTTATCCCGCATGGCGTTGTCCGAAAAAGCTGCCGCTCATCTCGGATACTGGTACGAGCTGGTCATAAACGGCAACGTAATCAACCGCCGTAAGCCTGCTACAAAAGTAGAGCCCAAAGCGGGCGAAACCGAGGTCAGCGAAGACTGAGCGAATTAAGAATTAAAAATAAGGACAAGATTTTATGCGCGCCGTTGGCGCGCGTTTTGCATCTTTAATGCCGCTTTAGCGACCATAATTCCGAATTCCGAATTCTGAATTCCGAATTTTCTTGCATACAATAAAGTATGTTAAAGTCGTTTTTGCGGTCTATATCCGTTTCCATGCTTATTGTGGGCACGGTAATCGGCGCGGGTTTTGCGTCAGGCAGGGAAGTCGTAACCTTTTTCGGCGCGGTGCCCAACGTGTTTATCGCGCTGATTGCGGGCGCTATGGTGTTTGCGTGTTCTGTGCTTTTTCTGTTTGTGGGGCGGCGCGTGCAAAAGACCGATATGGGCGAGGTCAACGGCGAAGTGTTCGGCAAGGTCAGACCGCTTGCCGACATATTTATGCTGTTCAATTCGGTTACGGTGCTGGGCGCAATGCTTGCCGCCACCGACAGCCTATCCGCCGAGTTTATAAATATCCGTCCGTTTGCTTCTATACTTTTGGGATTGCTGTGCGCCGTAATAGCCGTAAAGGGACTGAAAGGCGTAATCAAGGCAAACGCCGTGCTTGTGCCCATAATGATAGCGTTTTTGTGTGCCTGTACGCTGCGTGCGATAGACTTTCCGCTAAAATCGCAGGGCGGGAGAATAGACATATACAGTATAGTTCTTTACGTTGCAATGAATATGATACTGGGCGGCGGGGTGCTTACCACCGTGCACAAGCTTTCCCCGCGCGAAATTTTGCTGTCGTCCGCGGTAGCCGCGCTTGTTATTGCCGGACTTTTGATGTGCATTATGGGTGCATTGCAGTCGTGCGCGGCGGCGCATGCCGATATGCCCATGCTGTTGATTGCGCTTAAAAGCGGAAGAATAATGTATATTATAAGCCTGCCGGTGATAGCCGCGTCCATATTTACCACCATGCTTTCGGCGTTTAAATCGGTGTACGACTACATTCACGGCTTTATAAACAGCAAAACAATATCCGCCGGCATAGTGCTAATCGGCGGACTTGCGGTAGGCGCATTAGGCTTTACTTCGGTTGTCGGTCTGCTGTACCCGATAACCGGCGCAATAGGCATTATATATATAGCGTTCAACTGCTGGTTCTTAATTAGAACTCGTGTTAAAAGCAAAGTAAAAAGAAACACACGTAAGATTAAAACAAAAGTGAAGCGTGCGTAATCATTCGGGTATGCCAAACAGTGTGTTGGGAGTTACACCGAATTTTTCATAAATCAATAAAATACAGTCATAGCTGGGCTTCTTTTTGCCGAGTACCCATTGGCTTACCGTAGTCTGATTTACCCCCAATATATCAGCCAACCCTTGTTGACTCAGCTCATTGTCTAACATGAGCTGTTTTATTATTTCTTGATACGGCATACAAGAATTATACCCATTTTCTAGGTCAAAAGTCTTGACATAGGTCAAAAGACCTAGTATAATATCATTGATTACAACTAAGGAGAAAACAATGGCGTTGATTGACTGCCCGAATTGCGGAAATAAAATTAGCGACAGTGCCGTAAAATGCGTACATTGCGGTTGCGAATTAAGTATTTGTCCGGATTGCGGAAATGTAGAAGCAGGGGAAAATACAATATGCTCAAAGTGCGGATGCATTCTTTTAAATCAGGTAGCAAACAGTAAATCAAATGTTGCGGAGCAACCGAACGACACTTCGGCAGAGGATATTGATATCGTATACAATAATTGGAAAAAAGATGCGCCGGTAAGCAGTTTGTTATATAGGATTATTTATAAAAGCAAAGCCTATATTTCGGTTTTAGCCGTAATTGTTCTTTTTGTTGTTCTGGCTGTCGTGGTTTGGCTTATTTATAAGTTGGGTCAAGCCGAAAAGATACAGCAGCTAATGGATTATCGGGGCGTTTTAAGCACTGTAAAATCGCTTTTGATTTTGCTTGTAATTGTATTTGTCTTGCAAACTTTTTATAATACCGATTTCTTTTTTCCGTATTATTCTTACAAGTTGCGGAAAAAACAATATAATGACGTTACGGCTATAAAAGAGATATATGACCGCGGTTCAAGTGAAATGGACAAACAGTACTGTGGATTCGCTACCTTGCATTGTTTTTCGATGTTGTTAAGTAAAAATAAAAATGCAATGACAATTCAAATCGTACAAATTTGTGCTTATTATTTATCTTGGATATTAAAGATTGTCGGTGGCTACTTAGCATTAAATAACCTTGCGGTTGTTTTTGTTAACAATATCGTATTAGACGCCCCGTTCGATATTGAATATATCGGAATAATATTACTTGTTGTAGGGGAGGTTTTAGGTTTAGTGGTTGGATATATATATAAAAATCAGATAAACGATATATCACGAAAATGGGCAAATTCCATTGGAGTAGTATTGACGTGATATACAAATCCCCCTGCGCAAAAAAGGCAGAGGGATTTTTTGTGTCGGAAAATAGACTTTTTACTCTATCCGATATTTCTTTTTGGTCAGTTTTTCAACGCCGGCGACGGCAAGGTACATCACGGTTGCAAGTAAACACAGTATTACCGTGCTTGCCATGACTAAATCCATTTTAAATACCTGACTGCCGTATATTATTAGGTAACCGAGTCCCGCGGTGGACACAAGGTATTCGCCCATAATCGTGCCCACCCACGCGAGTCCTACGTTTATCTTGAGCATATTTACAAGCGCGGGGATGTTTGCGGGCAGAACTAGCTTTAGAAGTATTTGAAGCTTAGTCGCGCCCATCGATCGCATTAAAAGGATTTTTCCTTCGTCCACCGACATGAACGCGCTTAGTACGCTTATGACCGTAACTATAATGCATATGAGTATTGTCATTACTATTATCGCTTGCGCGCCCGCGCCCACCCAGATGATGATTAT
>JAFLVI010000029.1 GCA_022508405.1 Clostridiales bacterium | reverse complement strand
TGAACGCCCGCTTCCAAAAGCTGTTTCATCGTGATAATATTTGCCATGATTTCTCCGTTTACCGCCTCGGTTTACACGACTGCCCTCAAAAATTTGACAGCGCACAGAAAAACAACCGAGTGAGTAGTTAATAAGATTATAACACAACGCAAATCATTACGCAAATGTTTTTACTGCCTTTTGCGCCAAAATCTGCGTTTTTTGCCCGTAACAACCGATAAATTATTCTCCGTCGTGATGGTGGTCGCAGCAGCAATCGTCATCGCAATCGCAGCAGTCGCATCCGTCCGCAAACTCAGCTTCCGCCTTGAGATACTCGTTAAACACCGCTTCCAGCACCGCTTCGTCGGTGACGGGCTCGAACTCGTCAGTTTCCTCGTCTTTTTGCACTACCTTGAATATGATAGCTTCGTCTTCGCCCAAGCCTTCCATAGGCTCGACGGGCTGCAAAAGCGCGTAAAAGTCGCCTTGATATTCCACAACCGCCACTTCGTTGAAGTCTACGGGGTTGTTTTTATCGTCGTAAAGCGTGATAACTTCTTCGTCGATAAGCTCTACGTTTTCTTCTTGATTTTCTGCCATGATACTCTTCTCCTGATTTTTTATTTATTATTGTCGATATAGCTCTGCAAAATAACCTTTGCCGCCATACTGTCCACAAGTTTTGCGCGGTCTATAGCCTTTGCTACGCCCGCTTCTTTAAGCAGTTCGTCCGCTTCCACGGTGGTAAGCCGCTCGTCATACAGTTGTACGGGCAAACCCGTGACCTTGCCTAAGTTTCTGGCAAACGCGCGCGCCCTGCCCGACTGCACCGATTCCGATCCGTCAAGGTTGAGCGGAAGTCCCACCACAACGGCGCCGACGCCTTGTTCCGTTGCCACTTTTGCCACGTAGTCTATGGAATTGCGCATGGATTTGGTGTGATATACCGGCAGCGGAGTTGCCAAGATGTGCAAGCTGTCGCACACCGCAAGCCCCACGCGCTTCAACCCGAAGTCTATGCCTAAGATTTTTACACCACAACTTTCCACCGATACATTATAACACATAACAACGATTTTTTACAGTGTTTTCAAAAATTTTTTTAAAATATTTTGGCATAGTATCGGCATGCGATTTGCGAATATTCATGTAAGATAAAATACATAATAATTACGGAGGTAGTTATGAAAAGTCTTTTATTCGGATTTACTGTCGGCGCGATTGCAGGTGCGGTGGCGCTAAAGAAAATGGAAAACTCAAAAGTACCGGAAAAAGCGCTTAAAGCCGCGCAAAAAAAGCTTGAAGACTAAAACCGCCGTACAACGCTGTTTACAATTTGCGCCGCGCGCCGCGCTTGTTCCACTGTGGTGTTTCGCCCGAACGAAAAGCGCACCGCGCTGTCCGCGTTTTGCACACCCATTGCGACAAGCGTATTAGGCGGCGTTGCGGATCCCGCCGAACACGCCGATCCCACGGAACAGCACACGCCTTCCACCGAAAGTGCAGTGCTGAGCCTTCCGCCGTTTATATAACCGTTTTTGCCGCAGAACACTACGGAGAGTATGTCGTCAGTTTTGTCGTGACACTCTATTATTCTTCCACAGTCGAGATTGTTTTTAAACTCGGTAGATACTTGCCTTACGTGCGCAACATACTGCGAACGCAGGGCTTTTGCTTTTTGTATAGCCTCGCCCATTGCGACTATTGCGGGAACATTGTGCGTGCCTGCTCGCAAAGCCTTTTCCTGACCGCCGCCCACAAGTAACGGATTGATTTTAACGCCGCGCTTTACATACAAAAACCCCACGCCTTTCGGAGCGTAAAATTTGTGACCGGATACCGCAAGCATGTCCACATCCCAATCCTTTACGTCTATATCCAGCGTATTTACCGCCTGCACTGCGTCGGTAAAAAACATCGCGCCTTTGCTGTGCGCAACTGCGGCAAGGCTTTTTATCGGCTGAATACTGCCAACAATGTTGTTTACCGTCATTACGCACACCAGACGAGTACACTCGGTAACCGCCCCGTCAACGGCTTGCGGCGAGATTAACCCGTATTTGTCGGGCTGAATATAACTGACCGAAACGCCGCTTTTACTAAGCATTTCAGCCTTGCTGATTGCAGCGTCATGCTCTATAGCCGAAACCGCTATTCCGCCGTCCACGCCGCCGAGCGCCCAGTTGATGCTTTCCGCACCGCCCGATGTAAAATATATTTCGTCCGGACTGCAATTTATTGCGTCCGCACACTGCCGACGCGCACGCTCCACTGCGGCAAAAGCGCGTTGACCTAAAAAATGAGATGACGACGGATTGTAAAATATTTCCGTGTAATACGGCTTTGCCGCATTAAACACATCGTCATCCACCGGCGTGGTCGCGGCATAGTCCAAATAAATTTGCTCTTTCATAGTCTGCCGCCCACACCGCAATTACTGCGATAATCGTTGACAATATCTAGCAAAGTCACACTGTTTAACACATTATTGATGCCGTCGTTAAGCTTGTTCAAGACATTGCGGTTGGGACAATACATATCCTCGCAAGTCCCCCACACGCATGCGGGTGCGTCAAATCCGTCGTCAAGCGCGGACAGCATATCGCCCACCGTTATGTCCTTTGGGTCGCGTGACAAAACATATCCGCCCGACTTGCCCCTGTACGCCGTGACGATATTGCCGCGCCTTAACATTGCCAAAAGCTGTTCTATATATTTAATACTGACGTCTGTCTGCTTGACAAGCTGTGCCGCACTGAGCGGCGCTTTGGACAGCGCAAGCATAAAACACAGCCGCATACCGTATGTCGCACGAGTGGATAACCGCATATAACGCTCCGAAATTTTTTATTACTATATCAAAAAGGAACTAACTATGTCAAGTTAATTCCTACTTGTTTTATAGTACTATTTGTATAGCGGAAATCGAGAAGTCAGTTGAGCAACGCGGGATAGAATGCTCTGTCTTGCGTTTTGCCCCTGCTCTACGGCGTCCGCTATGAAATCGGCGATTGCATGCATTTGCTCTACACCCATACCGCGCGTTGTTACGGCGGGTGTGCCTATGCGAATGCCGGAAGTCTTGGACGGCGGAAGTTTATCAAACGGCACAGCATTTTTGTTTACGGTTATATTGCATTCGTCAAGCAAGGTTTCCAATTCCTTACCGGTCATGCCGTTTGTGAGCTTGACTAACATCAAGTGATTATCGGTCCCGCCCGACACAAGTTTAATTCCGCGCTCTGTCAGCCGCGTAGCAAGCGCTTTGGCATTGTTAATAACATTGCGCTGATAGCTTACGTACTCTTGCGACATAGCTTCCTTAAGCGCAACCGCCTTTGCAGCAATAATATGCTCTAACGGTCCGCCTTGCGTCCCAGGGAAAACCGCCTTGTCTATCGCCTTTGCATACTGCTCTTTGCACAAAATCATGCCGCCACGCGGACCGCGGAGCGTCTTGTGCGTTGTGGTTGTGACTATATCGGCATACTCCACGGGATTTGGATGAAGCCCCGCCGCAACAAGCCCCGCAATGTGCGCCATATCCACCATAAAGACCGCGCCCACCTTGTCGGCTATATCGCGAAATCTTTTAAAGTCTATAACGCGCGGATATGCGGACGCACCCGCCAAAATAAGCTTGGGCTTGTGCTCCAAAGCAAGCCGCTCCACTTCGTCATAGTCTATGGTTTCGGTTGCTTCGTCCACGCCGTACGGGATAACGTTGTAATATCTGCCCGAATAATTTACCTTTGATCCGTGAGTCAAATGCCCGCCGTGCGCAAGATTCATGCCTAGATATGTGTCGTTAGGCTGTAAAACCGCGTAAAAAACTGCGTGATTGGCGTTGGCGCCGCAGTGCGGTTGAACATTGGCATGCTCCGCACCGAACAGCTTTTTTGCGCGTTCTATCGCAAGAGTTTCTATTTCGTCCACATACTCGCAACCGCCGTAGTAACGCTTGCCCGAATACCCTTCCGCATACTTATTGGTAAGGTGCGAACCCGCCGCCGCAAGGACCGCCGCCGACACAAAGTTTTCGCTTGCGATAAGCTCTATCTTTTCACACTGTCGGTTAAGCTCCTTTTTCATGTACTCCGCAACTTCGGGGTCTGTCTTTTCTATTAAATCGAGTTCCATATTCTCTCCTTACGCACTATAAATTTATTATCTTTCGGATTGCGAAGTTTGCAAGCATGGCGCCCATAACAAGGGGCGGCGCCGATATGGAAGACGGCGTTCCGTGCTTTACAAGCGGCGGAGAAAGTGCGCACGCTACGTCCAGCGACAACACGCCCGCTTTTTTAAGTTCGTGCCTAAGCTTGCGCGCAAACGGATCGTCCTTTGTCTTATATATGTCTGTTATACAAAAATCGCAACCTATACGGTTGCCCGCGCCCAAAGCGGAAATAATATTTATACCGTGCTTTTTGCATTCCGATATAAGCAAAACCTTGTTTGGCAAATCGTCGATTGCGTCTATACAATAGTCGTAATCTTCGCTTATGATTTTACCAATATTATCCGCGCTAACAAACTGCGGAATTGCCGTTACGTTGATATCGGCGTTTATTGATTTCGCCCTTTGTGCCGCCACGGCCGCTTTGTTTTTTTTCAGTTCGCTTACCGTACACAATAACTGACGGTTTAGATTGCTGGGCTCAAAGTCATCTCCGTCCACAAACGTGATATTGCCTACGCCGCCGCGTACCAGTACTTCCGCCGCCGCGCCGCCTACACCGCCCAAACCGACTAAAAGCACTCTCGATTTTTGCAGTACGGCAAACGCATTTTCGCCCACAAGCGAAATTGTTCTTGAAAAAGCTTCTTTCTCCGTTGCCATTACAAATCTTTGATGACGGACAAGTTGTCTGCCTTTACGTTTATTACTTGACCGCTACTCATATTTTTGAGCGGATATACGCCGCTATTAAGTTCGCTTTCGCCTATGGTCATGACGTACGCAAAGCCTTGACGGTCGGCATACTTAAACTGCGCCTTAAGGCTTTTGCCCATAAGATCGCATTCCGCCGCAACACCCATATCGCGCAGGGCTTTTACCGTCGACACGCAAGTATCGCGCGCACAATCGGCCTGTGCGGCCACAAACACCTTTGGCACGGGATTATCAAACGCTACTCCGTGCGCTTCCGCAGCCGAAATAAGCCGCTCTATGCCGCACCCGAATCCGACGCAAGGCGTGGGTTTGCCGCCAAGCTGCTCGCACAGATTGTCATATCTGCCGCCGCCAAGCACCGCCAAATCACCGTCGCAAAGCTCAAACACCGTGCGCGTATAGTAATCCAACCCGCGCACCAGATTTTTATCTTGTACGTATTTTATTCCGATTCCGTCCAGCCCTTTTAGCACAGCCGCATGGTGCGCCTTGCAGTCGTCGCAAAGATAATCGGAAATGCGCGGCGCGTTTTTGTAAATTTCCTGACAGGACGGCACCTTGCAGTCGAGCGTGCGCAAAGGATTGATCTCTGCGCGCCGCTTGCAGTCGCCGCAAATCTTTTCGTTTACACCGCTTAAAAACGCACGCAGCGCCGCGTTATATTCCGCTCGACATTTATTGCAACCGATACTGTTTATCTTCAGTCGCAAATCGTTAAAGCCCAGTTCACGCAAAAAGTCGTGCGCAAGGCCCAAAAGCTCCACTTCAAAGCACGGTAATCCGCTGCCGAAAAACTCCGCGCCGAATTGGTGGTGCTCGCGGTAACGCCCCGCCTGCGGCTGTTCGTAGCGGTACACGCCTTCTATATAGAACAGCTTTTGCGGCAATGTTTCTATGACATTATTCTCAAGCACCGACCTGACAACGCCCGCTGTACCCTCGGGGCGCAACGCCATTTTACGTCCGCCCTTGTCTTCAAAGACGTACATCTCCTTGGTGACTATATCCGTACTGTCGCCCACCGAACGTAAAAACAGCTCCGCGTGCTCAAACACCGGCGTGCGAATTTGCTTAGCGTTATACAGCGCGGCTATCTTTTTTGCCGCATTTTCCACCGCCTGCCATTTATACGACTCGGACGGCAGCATGTCCTTTGTGCCTTTTGGTACGTTTATCATAATTTAAAATTACTTATTATAATATATATTTTTTGAGATTGTGTTCGGAAATTTCCTTTGCGAGGTGTTCCGCAACGTATGCTTTGTCTACTTTTACTTCTATTTCGGGATTGTTTCCGTCGGCGTTGAAGCTAATGTCCTCGAGCAAGCTTTCCATAACGGTATGGAGCCTACGCGCGCCGATATCTTCGCCTGTTTCGTTTTCCATAACAGCTATGCGGCTCATTTCCTCTATGGCCTCGGGCGTAAACGTAAGGTGTATATTCTCCACGGAAAGCATTGCCGCATACTGGCGGGTAACCGCGTTTTCCGGTTCTGTAAAAATGCGCACAAAATCCTCGTATGTCAAAGAATTTAGATCCACCCGTATGGGGAATCTGCCTTGAAGCTCCGGTATCAAATCGGTGACGGACGAAATCTGGAACGCACCGGACGCAATAAACAGAATATAGTCCGTCTTGATTGCGCCGTACTTGGTCATAACGGTACAACCTTCCACTATGGGCAGTATGTCGCGCTGAACGCCTTCGCGCGATACGTCCATGCCGCCGCCCGAACCTTGACGGTGCGCAATCTTGTCTATCTCGTCAATAAAGATTATGCCGTCTTCTTGCGCACGGCGTACGCCTTCCGCCTTTATGGCGTCCATATCCAAAAGGCGCTCGCTCTCTTCTTCCATAAACAACGCAACGGCTTCTTCAGTCGAAACCTTGCGCTTCTTTTTGCGCTGCGGGATTAAACTGCCTAAGCTTCCCAGCATTTCGCCCAAGTTGATGTCTATAGCCATCCCCGGCATAGCTTCCATTTGCGGCATGCGCTCGGCTATTTCAATCTCCAAAACGGTGTTTTTAAGCTTGCCGCTTTTAAGCTCGTCCAAAACCTGTTCCTTGATTACGCTCTCAGCCGTTTCGCTGCTTTTTTTGCGTGCCTTAACTATTATGTCGGCAACCTTGTTTTCGGCAAATTCGCGCGCCTTGTTTTCCACAACAGCCATTTGCTCCTGCTTTACAAGATGCACCGCAGTTTCGGCAAGGTCGCGTATCATGGACTCTACGTCCCTGCCGACATAGCCGACCTCGGTGTACTTGGTGGCCTCAACCTTGATAAAAGGCGCACGCATGATTTTGGCAAGCCGCCTTGCGATTTCGGTTTTGCCTACACCCGTGGGACCTTTCATAATGATATTTTTTGGAGTTATTTCTTCGCGCACCGATTCGGGCAGCTTGCTCCTGCGGTAACGGTTGCGAAGCGCTATTGCAACCGCGCGTTTCGCCTTGGTCTGACCTATTATATATCTGTCAAGCTCGGCGACTATCTGTTTGGGAGTAAGTTCCATTACGCCACCTCCACAACGATATTCGAGTTGGTAAACACGCAAATATCGGAAGCGATCATCATTGCTTCTCTTGCGATTTGCTCGGCGTCCATGTCCGTATTGGCAAGTAACGCCCTGCCCGCCGCAAGCGCATAACTTCCGCCAGAACCGATAGCGCACACTCCGTGCTCGGGTTCAATAACGTCGCCGCTGCCTGATACGATATACATTTCGTTTTTGTCCGCCACTATCATAAGCGCTTCCAACTGTCTTAGCGCCCTGTCCCCACGCCACAGCATGGCAAGCTCGACCGCCGCGCGCATGAGATTGCCCGAATACTTGTTGAGCATTTCTTCAAACCGCTCGCTAAGCGTAAAAGCGTCCGCAACGGAGCCGGCAAAGCCCAAAATAACGTTGCCGTCATACACGCGACGCACCTTTTTGGCATTGCCCTTCATTATTACCTGATTGTTTTGCGTGACCTGTCCGTCGCCGGCGATGACGGTTTTTCCGTCCTTGCGCACGCCTATAATGGTTGTTCCTTCAAGTTTCATGATTTATCTCCTTCACTCTAATTTTATCACAATCACAGATTGATTTTTCATTTATTAACTACGTGGCGATATCGTCTATTCTTTTCTTATCTGTAATTTGTTATATTCTATCACAATCGCGCAAGATTTACAATTAAATCAGCGCATGTTTTTTACCCATTCGCGCATACAAGCGTTGCTTCTGTCGTAATATGCCTGTTTTCGGTCGGCTTTTTTTACTCCGTCTATCATGGGAAGTATGCCGAAATTTGCGTTCATCGGCTGAAAATCCATGTTTGGCGTTGTTATGTACTTTATAAGCGCGCCCAAAACGGTGTATTCGGGTGGTGCGGAAATAGGCTCATTATAAAGCAGTTTGCGCGCGTTGATCGCCGCAAGCAAGCCTGTGGCTATGCTTTCCACATATCCTTCCACGCCGCACAGCTGCCCCGCTATAAATATATTGGGCGCGTTTTTCAGCCGCAATTCGGATGTGAGCGCGACCGGCGCGTTTATAAACGTATTGCGGTGCATAACGCCGTACCTAACTATCTCTATATTTTTGAGCGCGGGAATCAGTGAGAAAACTCTTTTTTGCTCGCCAAATTTAAGATTGGTCTGGAAGCCTACAAGATTATATAAAGTGCCTTCCGCATTTTCGCGCCTAAGTTGAAGCACCGCATACGGCTTGCCCGCATCGCGGAAGCCGACAGGACGGAGCGGACCAAACCGAAGCGCGTCCTCGCCGCGCGCCGCCATAACTTCTACAGGCATACAGCCTTCAAACACACCGCCCACCTTATCCACCGCGCGTTCGGCGGTGATAAGCGCATTGTAAAACTCCAGATACTCTTGCTTATTCATCGGGCAATTCAAATAATCCGCGTCGCCCTTGCCGTATCTTGCGCCGAAAAACGCGCGCGAATAATCTATGCATTCCGCAGTTATTATCGGTGCGGCGGCGTCAAAAAAGTGAAGCGATTTTTCACCCGTTATATTGCTTAAAGCGTCCGCAAGCCCGTCATGACAAACCGGACCTGCGCAAACTACAGTGATTTCTTCCCGATTAAGCTGTGTTACAATTTTATCGATAACGGTAATATTGGCATTGGAGCGCACCGCATTTGTCACACGGGCGGAAAAAGCATCGCGATCTACCGCAAGCGCACTGCCCGCAGGTACCGATACTTCACGCGCAATCTTAAGCAATGTACAACCCAAAATATCCAGTTCGTTTTTAAGCGTTCCGCCGGCAGTGGTCGTAACGGTGCTTTTGAGCGAATTGGAGCAAACGATTTCGGCAAAATCGGGCTTACTATGCGCTGGCGAATACCACAATGGCTTTGCTTCGTAAAGATTGACCTTTACGCCGCGGTCAGCAAGATACAGCGCCGCTTCCGAGCCGGCAAGCCCCGCGCCGATAATGTTTACCGTGTTACTTGGCATTATCTGCGTTCTGCTTATACTTACAATTTTTGTTGGAGCATTTTAGGTATTTTCCGTTTTTGCCCGACTTTTCAACCAGATACGCGCCGCACTCGGGGCATTTTTTGTCCGTGGGAAGGTCGGAAGAAGTAAAGTCACAGTCGGGATAACCGGAACAGCCGTAAAACGCCGCCTTACGCGTAGTTATCTTTTTTAGCGGTTTGCCGCATTTAGGGCACGGAGGCAACGGAGCTTCTTCCTTTTTTCCGCCGTCGTTTTCCAAATTGATGATGTTTTTGCACTTGGGATAGTTGGGACATGCCAAAAACTTGCCGTACTTACCCGTCTTTACAACCATTTTTGCGCCGCACTTTTCGCAAGTGACGTCCGATACTTCCGGCTGTTTGGGTGCGGCGATATTGCCATTTTCATCAAGATTTTTGGTGTTTTTGCACTTGGGATAGTTGGGGCACGCCAAAAACTTGCCGAACTTGCCCGTCTTTATAACCATTTTTGCGCCGCACTTTTCGCAAATAAAATCGGTCTGTTCGTCGGGCGTTTTAAGTGTGTACTCGTCGTCCTTTGCGGCGCGAATTTTATCTTCAAAACCGTTGTAGAACTTTGCAACCGTGCTTTGCCATCTGACTCCGCCTTCTTCTATGCCGTCCAGTTCTTCTTCCATATTGGCGGTAAAGCCGACGTCCATGATATCCGAAAAATACTTGACAAGCATATCGGTGACGCTACAGCCCAGCTCGGTGGGCGCAATCGCCCTGCCGCTCTTTTCTATATACTTGCGCGAAAATAAAAGTGTAACGGTGGGAGTGTACGTTGCGGGCCTGCCTATTCCCTTTTCTTCCATAGCCTTTACCAAGCTTGCCTCGGTATAGCGCGCGGGCGGCTTGGTAAACTTTTGCTCGCAGTCGAATTTTATAAACTTTTGCTTGTCGCCCACATTTAGTTCGGGCACGGTGGACTTTTCATCGGTTTTGTCTTCGTCCTTTTGCGTATCCGCAACGGCGTACACGCGTGTAAATCCGTCAAAAACAGGCGTGCGCCCGCTTATGCGAAAATCATAACCGTTTGCCGCAATGTCAACGGAAACCGAATTGTACGTTGCGTCCGCCATTTGGCTGGCTAAAAACCGCTTATAAATAAGGTTGTACAGCGCGTACAGATTTTTGTTAAGGTGCGGCTTTACGCTCTCCGGCGTGCGGTCGAGCGAAATCGGACGGATTGCCTCGTGCGCGTCCTGTGCGCTCTTTTTGGACGCATAGTAATTGGGCTTTTCGGGCAAATAATCCTTGCCGAACTTATCCCCAATGTACGCGCGCGCGGCGGAAATAGCCTCCGCAGATATGCGCGTGGAGTCCGTTCTTATATAAGTGATTAAAGCAACCTTGCCTTCATTGGGAAGCTCTACGCCCTCGTAAAGCTGCTGAGCCGCCGCCGAAGTCTGCCTAAGGCTCATATTTAGCTTGTTTAACGCGTCCTGCTGCATTGTGGACGTAATAAACGGCGCGTAAGGGTGCGCCTTAGTTACACTGCGCTTTATGTTTTGAACGACATATTCCGCACCGTTTAGGTCGCTTTTGACCTTGTTCACTTCGGCTTCGGTGGAAAGCTTAAGCTTTTCCCCACCCGACTTGCCTATAAGAGCAACCTTATACTGCTCGCCCGCGGGCGAATTTAACAACACAAAAAAGTTCCAATACTCTTCCGCGACAAACGCTTGAATCTCGCGCTCGCGGTCCACAACAAGTCTGAGCGTGACAGACTGCACGCGTCCAGCGCTAAGCCCGCTCTGAATCTTTTGGCAAAGCACGGGTGATATCTTGTAGCCGACAAGCCTATCCAAAACACGCCGCGCTTGCTGAGCGTCCACCAAGTTTTTGTCTATGGTGCGCGGGTGCTTTAGCGCGTTCTGTATGGCGTTTTTGCTTATTTCGTTAAACTCTATACGCACCGCCGCGTCCTGCGGAATATCCAAAAGCGTGGCAATGTGCCAAGAGATAGCCTCGCCTTCTCGGTCGGGGTCGGTTGCCAGCAAAATCTGTTCGGAAGACGACGCGATTTTTTTCAGGCTTTCCACAACGCTCTTTTTGTCGTCCATTATTACATACGTCGGCTGAAAATCGTTTTTTACGTCTACCGACAATCGTTTGGACATAAGATCGCGCACGTGTCCGCCGGTGGCAAACACCTTGTATCCGCTGCCTAAATACTTCTGCACCGTTTCCTGCTTTCCGAAGCCCTCTATAATAACCAATTTCATTATTTACTTTACACTCCTTTCACCTTGATACAGCATAAAGATTGTTTGATTTTTCGTGAATCAGTCCGTAAATGAGCAGTGCGGACAGCGCCGTATTAAGCTCCGATACCGTCATCCCGCACATCTCTACAAGCCCGTCAAACGACTTTTCGCCCATGTCCAGCACTTCCATTACGCGCTGTTCGGCAAAGTCGAGCGCAATCGATTTTGCCTGTGATTTTTTTGCCTTTATGGAATAGTAATCCAAAATATCGTCCGCACAGGTTACCGCAATCGCTCCGCTTTTTATTAGTCTGTTTGTGCCTTGCGAGCGCTGTTTATCTATATCACCAGGGATTGCAAACACGTCCCTGCCTTGGTCTAGCGCACAATTTGCGGTGATAAGCGACCCGCTCCTGAGCGACGCTTCCACCACCAACACGCCGCGACTTGCTCCGCTTATTATTCTGTTACGTTGCGGAAAGGTATATTCGGTGGCGTGCGTGTCCGGCGTATATTCGCTTATAGCCAACCCGTCTTGACAGATTTGGTCAAACAGTCTGAGATTGGACGCGGGCGAAGCATTGAACAGTCCGCTTCCCAACACCGCAACCGTCTTTCCGCCCGCGGATAGCGCCGCGCGGTGTGCGTAACCGTCTATTCCGGTCGCCATACCGCTGACAATGGTAAACGCGGACGCCAGTTCAGTTACAATATGCTCGGTAACATACCTACCGTACTGCGAAGCTTGCCGCGTGCCCACAACCGCCAAGCACGGCTGCCTAAGTATGCTCAAATCCCCCTTGTAGTACAACACGGGCGGCGGATCCACTTCCTTTTGCATGAGCATGGACGGATAAATGGGGTCTGCGCGTGTGACGTAGTTGATGTTGTTTTGCTTTAGATAAAATTTAGCGCGTTCTATGTATTCGATGTTTCTAGTGCGCTTTAGCTGTCCGAATGTCTTGTCGTCTAAGGAATATATATTCTCTTCGTCAAAGCTATCCCAAAGCTGAGACGGCGACATGTTCTCCAGCAATCTATTTATTTTACGCGTGGGAACATGTGAATACGACAACCACAGATAAATATCGGACAATACCATTACTTTACCGCCTTATCGAGCGAGCGGTACATAACCGCTTCCGCAACATGCGCGGAACTAATATCCGCCTTGCCGTCCAAATCGGCAATGGTGCGCGCAACCTTTAGTATGCGCGTGTACGCTCGTGCCGACATACCCAGCTTGTCAAACGCGGCTTGGAGTATGCGCTCGCCCGCCGCGTCAAGCACGCAATACTTCTTTATCATCTCTCCGGTCATTTTTGCATTGGAATGAACATTTGTTCCTGCATACCGTGCGGTTTGCACGGCGCGCGCGGCATTTACGCGCGCTTTTACATTCGCCGAGCTTTCGGCATCCGCATCCGTAGTCAAATCGTCGTAATTGACTTCGTCAACGTTTATATGCAAATCTATTCTGTCAAGCAACGGACCCGAAATGCGCGACATATATTTTTGTATTTGAGACGGCGAGCATGTGCATTGGTGCGTTGCAGAACCGTAGTATCCGCACGGACACGGATTCATACTGGCTACAAGCATAAAGTTGGCGGGATATTCCACACTGCGCGACACGCGCGACACCGATATAACCCCGTCCTCAAGCGGCTGGCGCAAAATTTCCAGTACGCTTCTGGGATATTCGGGCAATTCGTCCAAAAACAGTACGCCGTTATGCGAGTAACTTATTTCCCCTGGTTTTGCACTGGGTCCGCCACCGGTGAGCGCCACGCGGCTTGCGGTGTGATGCGGACTGCGGAACGGCCGCACGGAAACAATGCCGCTGTTTTCGTCCAACAGTCCGGCTACTGAATGAATCTTTGTTGTTTCCAGCGCTTCCGCCTCGGTCAAATCGGGTAAAATCCCCGATAAGCACTTGGCAAGCATTGTTTTTCCGCCCCCTGGGGCGCCTATCATAATAATATTATGTCCGCCCGCCGCGGCAATCTCCAGCGCGCGCTTTGCGGCATACTGACCTTTTACGTACTTTAAGTCTTCGCCGCCGCAATTTGTGCTATCCAGCACGACGTCGCATTTATCTATAGGCGAAATGGTTTCGCCGTTTAGTAAAGCAACCGCTTCTCGCAAGTTTTGTACAGCAAATACGTCTATTCCGCGAATGTACTTTGCTTCGTTGATATTTGCTTTTGGGATAACTATTTTTTTTATGCCTTGTTCGCGCGCGGCTATAAGCATGGGCATAACGCCGTTTATGCGCGTCACTTCTCCGGATAGGGACAGCTCGCCCAAAAATACGTAGTCTTTTACACTCTTTAGCGGATTATTATGCTCGTCCACGCCCGCCTGTTCGGTGGACAAAAGCACGCCAAGCGCAATGGCCAAGTCGAATATAGGGCCTTCCTTTTTTGTGTGCGCCGGTGCAAGATTGACTGTGATTTTTCGCGGTGAAAAATCATAGCCGCTGTTTTTGATTGCCGAACGCACTCGTTCGCGCGACTCCTTTACCGCCGTATCTGGCAGCCCGACCACGTCAATGTTTGGCAGTCCCATATGTATATCGACTTCAACGGTTACGCCGTAACCGTCCAAGCCGTTAAGTGCATAGCTGTTTATTTTGGCTAGCATTACTTATCCCTCTTGACGGAGAAAAACTCATTTATGCTGCCGCCTATGGTACGGCTGGGCTCCAGCATACGTCTTTGCCCCGTCATGCCTATGCTGACCGTAACCACAGTAAAATACAAGTGCGCAAAAATCGTTATTACCGAACACACTATTGTTACGGCTTTTATGCCGCTTGTTGCAACATTAACCAGATCGTAATCGCTTAGATTATTCATTTGCCCCATGTTGCCGAGCGTGGTCAGGCTGTTTATAGCAAAGCACAATCCCACAAGAAACAGCACGTACAGAATGCGCTTGTCGCGGTTGAGCGCGTACGCTACCAACATTACCGCAAGCGTGCCCTGCATGCTTACGGCAGTGGTGTCGGGATAGTAAACCTGCATGGTAAACAGAGAAAACGCAATCAAAAGCACCATTGTGGCGCGATTGCGTTTGGTAAAATATACCACGCCGACAACGCCGAATATGATAAACGCAAACATGCACACAAACAACCACGAAGGAAATCTGGCGCCCGCCGTCATGCCGCTTCGGTTGAATATGGAATAAACGCTTAGCCCGTCCACGGTGAAGTATTTCCAGTCCGCAAGCGGCGCGAGCAAAAATTCGTATATATATTTAAACGGATTGTAGCTGTGCGAATGCACCATTACAAGTCCCAAAAGATATACCGCCGTAAACGAAAGCACAAAGCTTACCGGCACGGAAATGACGGCACGGTAATCGGCGGATAATATTGCATCGCCTTTTGGCTTGTCCCGCCTGATATTGCGGGCTGCGCGAACAAGATGAAACACCGAAAATACACACACGGCGGGAAAAAGATATATTCCTTCCTTGCCGGAGAATGCGGCAAGCATGCCGAATGCGATTGTGGGCGCATACTTTTTTCGCGCCAAAAAATAGCATGCAAAGCATGCAAACATCACCGTAAATGTGATCGGGCTGCACCATATGACCGAACCGATAAAGAATATCGGGCAAACGCAAACAAAGCCGGCAAGAGTGAGCGCCATCGCCCTATTGGTGTATCTGTCCGCCACCTTGTATACCGCAAAAGCCGTGAGTAAATCGGCTATAATAAGCGGAAACTTTACCATAAACTGCATGCTTACGTCGTGAGCAGACAAATCCATCGCGTTTGCCAGCCCGCCGAAAATTAAATACACAAGATAAACCATCGGATAAAGCGACGATGACGCGTCGCCTTTATAGCCGGATGTTCCGTTGAGTTTAAGGTTGTTTATTGCATTGATAAACACGCCGTAATCACCGCGGTTTCCGCGAATGGTAAGCGCAAAAACAAGCCGCAATACAAGTCCCACCGCCAAGACGGCCGACAAAATCACAACCGTATTTTTTACCTTGCCGTCAAAATCCGCAAATCTGCACAACAGCACTATTAACCCGATAAAGCACAAAACGGAAAAAACCGTTGTTACCGCAATTATCGCCGCGTCCGAAGCCGACGCCCCGCCAACCGATAAAAATTCCAAAATAAATAACCTCTCGCCTACATTGTAACAGATTGTTTTTGTAATTGCAATAATTTTAACATATAACATTAAAGGATTTGTAACGGGCAATATTCAACTAAAAAACGCGGACAGGCAAATTTCGACATTATTCGGCATACAATATAACTCCCAGTAACTGATAGGAGTGGTGTATGATAATCGAAACTTTTATGGCGTTTTTGTCGCGCATATTCTTCTTTACGTCGTTTGTAAACAACAACGGGTCGTTCCCTAAGCCGCTTTCCGCCGAGCAGGAGCGGCAGTACTTTGACGAATATAAAAAAGGAAGCCGCGAGGCTTACGATATTCTGGTAAAACACAATCTGCGGCTTGTGGCGCACATTGTAAAAAAGTACAACAACGCCGGCGAAGCGGACGACCTTATAAGCGTGGGCAGTATAGGGCTTATTAAAGGTATAGAAACCTTTGAGCCCGACAAGGGCTGTCAGCTTACAACCTACGCCGCCAAATGCATAGAAAACGAGATCCTTATGTACATACGCTCCAACAAAAAACACCGTCAAGCCGTAAGCCTTTTTGAGTCCGTCGGAACAGATAAGGAGGGAAACGACATAGCGCTTATGGACGTAATCCCCCAGCCTACGGACAGCTTTGCCGGCATAGAAAACAGTCTTGTCATGGAAAAGGTAAAGGAGATAATGGACGAACATCTTTCCGGTGTGGAACGAGAAGTAATAGCTTTGCGCTACGGAATAGACGATAACATAGCATACACGCAGTCGCAAGTGGCAAAAAAGCTGGGCATTTCCCGCTCCTATGTTTCGCGCATAGAAAAACGCGCAATAGGAAAAATCGCAAAGATAATCAACTGAGTTTTCATAAAGCCGTGCGATAAAAATAAAAAAGCTCATAGATTTTTAGATCTATGAGCGTGAGTATGACCCGTAAGCCGAATTCTGTTATGACGGTTATCTATCTTGCCGTATCGTTGCCGATACGGTCGAGCGATTGTAAAGGACGGCGGACAACCTTAACCCTTTGTCTTGCACCGAACGGGGTTTACACGGCTCGGAGCGTTGCCGCTCCGACGGTGAGCTCTTACCTCGCCTTTTCAACCTTACCCATATGGGCGGTAATTTTCTGTTGCACTTTCCTTGAAGTCGCCTTCACCGGTAGTTAGCCGGCGTTCT
>JAFLVI010000028.1 GCA_022508405.1 Clostridiales bacterium | reverse complement strand
AAGGCATACGCTACGTGCGAAGCAGCGGTATTGCCGTCGATTGTCATCTTTACCATAAAAACCTCCAAAGTTAATTATACCGAAAATATGTAGTTGCATTGCAACCTTTATATTATATATCGTGACGTAATTAAAGTCAAGATAAATACCGACAATTTTAATAAATCGATTGACACAAAAGTCAAGTTGTTGTAAAATGATTTTCGGAAGTTTTTCGGAGTGCGCAATGAACAAACAGATGACCACACAGGATATAATCCGTCTCGGCAAGGAGTGCGGATTTGAATATTCAAAAGCCGAGTGCGAGCGTATGCAAGCGCATATCCGAAAACAGCTGATAAGCTTTGAATTGTTGAACAACGTAAATACCGACGGCATAGACCCCACCTTCGATTTGGCAGGCGAAGGCAGGTTTAAGATGGATAGGTGGGGCGAATGAATAATAACGGTTTTACTTCTGCCGCCGAGCTTGCGGAAAATATACATAACGGCAAAATCTCGTCCGTTGCCGCTGTAACAGAGTGTCTGAATACAATACGCGAAAGCGCGCACTTAAACAACTTTATAACGGTGTGCGAGAGTGAAGCGATGATTGCGGCGGAGCGAATAGACGCCGACATCAAAAGCGGCAAGTGCGGAACTCTTACCGGCGTCCCCGTAGCTGTTAAAGACAATATTTGCACAAAAGGAATTAAAACCACTTGCGCTTCAAAGCTCTTTTCCGACTATGTGCCCGACAGCGATGCGAGTGTCATATCGCGGCTTAAAAAAGCGGGTGCGATTATAATCGGCAAAGCCAATATGGACGAGTTCGCGTTTGGAAGCTCCAACGAGTACTCGGCTTACGGCGTGGTGCATAACGCCCGCGACAACACCAAAGTAGCGGGCGGAAGCTCGGGCGGCTCGGCAAACGCCGTGGCGGCGCGGCAGGTTCCTTTGGCGATTGGCACGGATACCGGCGGCTCGGTACGCCAGCCCGCCGCGTTTTGCGGTGTTGTGGGGCTTAAGCCCACGTACGGCGCCATCGACAGAAGCGGTGTTGTGGGGCTGTGTCCGTCCATGGAACAGGTGGGTACGTTCAGCAATGACTGCGACGACGCGCTATTGCTGTTTTCGGTGTTGTCGGGGCGTGAAAACGCTTGTAGACTCGACGGAAACGTATGCGGAAAAACTATAGGCGTGGCAAAAGAGTTTTTGCAGGCCGAAATGAGTGAGAGCGTAAAAAATGCGTTTACTTCTGCGACGGAAAAACTTAAAGAAAATGGCGCAAGTATAGTGGAAGTGTCCGTGCCGTCTTTTTTTGCGGGGCTTGCGGCGTATCACGTGTTGTCATCTGCGGAAGCGGTAGATTCGTTCCGAAAAATAATAAAGTCGTATCCGCACACCGAGCTGTTGGGCGAAGAAGTAAAGCGGCGTATGCTTACAGGCGCGATTGTGCTCAGTGGCGACAATTACGAAAATCTTTACATAAAGGCGGCAAAGGTGCGCACCGTGATAAAAGCGGAATACGACAATGCGCTTATGCGCTGCGACGCGCTTTTGTGTCCGGTGACGGCCACGGCGGCTTTGCCCATAGGCGGCATTACCGACCCGCACCAAAGTCATATGTGCGACTCGTTTCTTGCGCCGGTCAGCCTTGCGGGATTGCCGGCGGTAAGCGTTCCGTTCGGAAGCGAGCATGGTCTGCCGCTGGGCGTTCAGATAATAGGCAGGCGCAACGCCGAGTATGACATACTTAATATAGGAAAAGCTTTGACCGCTTCTTAATACAGGAGCGGTTTTTTATGCGGTTTTTCAGTACCGCACTTTGCGAATAATAACATATATCTTTTCGCACAATAACGGTATGGAAACGGTACAGCGCATTTTGGATAAATTTTCCACGCCGGACAACGTGGTATCGCACGAGTTTAAGTGCGGAAAAAAGTCGGGAGTACTGATTGTGCACCCCGACCTTTCGGACGCGGCTACGGTGCGCGCGGTTATTTTCGCGCTGGAGCATTGCGCCGCCAAGCTTTCCCAGCTTGAAGATTTTTCCAGATACGCACTGCTGGAGTACGACGTTAAAATTTCTTCGGATGTTGACGACTGCGTAAACAAGCTGTTAAACGGCGATTTACTGCTGTGCGTGGAAGGCGAATCCCGTTACGCCGTAATCAATGCGCGCAGCTACAGCACGCGCGGCGTTACCGAGCCGCCTACGGAAACGGTTATGCGCGGTCCGCGCGAAGGGTTTATCGAAGATTTAAAGACCAATCTTTCGCTACTGGAACGGCGGCTTAAAACACCCGACCTTGCAATCGAGCGAATGGAAATAGGACGAAGGAGCAAAACGGCGGTTGCGCTGTGCTACTTGAGTTCGGTCGCGGACGAAAGGGTAATAAAAAACGTAAAACGGCGACTTAGTAAAATAGACATAGACGGCATTGTGGACAGCCATTATTTGGTGCCGTACATCGAAGAGCGGCCGCTTTCGCTGTTCAACCAGACGGGCTTAAGCGAAAAGCCGGACATAGTGGCGGCAAAGCTGCTTGAAGGGCGCGTTGCGATTTTTGTGGACGGGTCGCCCATGGTGGTAACGCTGCCGTTTGTAATGGTGGAAGAATTCCAGTCTGGCGAAGATTATTATCAGCGTTCCACATACGGCACGTTTGTGCGACTGCTCAGGTATATGGGACTTATCCTTGCGCTGTTGCTGCCGGGGCTGTATGTGGCGTTGCAGAATTTTCACTACACGCTGATTCCCGTAAGGTTTATGATAACGCTTATGACTGCAATTAAGGGCTTGCCGCTTTCGCCGCTTGCGGAAACTGTGTTTGTACTGTTGCTGTTTGAGATTATTCGCGAGGCGAGCGTGCGCATGCCGCGCGCCGTCGGCATGGCCATGAGCATAGTGGGAGCTTTGGTGCTGGGGGAGACCGCCGTTAATGCGGGAATTATCAGTTCTCCCGCGGTAATGGTTACGGCGTTAAGCTCCATTGCGCTGTTTACCGTACCGTCGCTGCTGGGCGCGATGAGCGTGCTAAGAATTTTGTACACGCTTATCGGCGGCTTATGCGGACTGTTCGGATTGATACTTGCGGCGCTGTTTACCCTGCATTATATATGCGCGCTCAACGCATACGACGCGCCGTACCTTGCGCCGTTTACGCCGCTTGTTTACGGCGACTTTAAGGACGCTATCGAGCGTAGCACAATCCCCGTAATGAAAAAGCGGCCCAAAAGCATCCCCAACACCAACCCCACAAGGCAAGCTTAATAATAGCGGCGCACGGCGTGCGCTTACATATGAAATCCGTCACGCAACAAGTCAATAACACTGCAACGGGCAGTGAAACCACAAAAAACGCAGGCGTCACCAACACGCGCGAAACCAAACAGACTACAGGCAAACAGTTGGTTGCCATTATTTTTATTCTTTCCTTGGCGACAAAGATGTTTATGCTGCCTGTATTTTTGATACAGGAGACCGGACGGGACGGATATATCGTTTTGGCACTATACGGCGCGTTTGACTTGCTTACTCTCGTTCCGATAATTATAGCGGTGCGCATGGCGGATGTGGATATGTTTGAACTTTTGTCGTCCGTACTGGGCAGGGTGGGTGCAAAAATCACAGTCGGCGTGTTTTGGCTGTTTTTGTTTTTTAAGCTGAACATGTCCGTTTCTGAAATACTCACTTTTTACAACACCAACATATTGACCGAATTCGATACATCCATGATGTTAATAGTTTTGTTGGTGTTTTTGGCGGCGGTCGGCACGCACACATTGCGCGCATTGAGCCGACTTAACGAAATCTTAGCGCCGGTAATAGTGGTGTGCCTTGCCGTATTGGTTGCAATAGTCCTTATGACCAGATTCGACTTTGCCAATATTTTGCCTGCCGTTGCGGACGGAAAGAGATTTTCATCCGCTTTGGTCAAACATCCGGCATGGGTGGGGGATTTTGCGCCGCTTTTGCTGTTTGTGGGCAGAACTAAAACAAAAAAACGTACATGGTGCTTTGCCGCCGGATCGGGAGTTATCGGCACGTCGGTGGCGGTGTTTTTTGCCATTGCCATGTCGGCGGCGTTCGGCAATGTGCCCGAGCTGGTGGACGCCACCACAAACATTTCCAATATTCTTCAGTTTTCTGTGGGCAACGTGTACGGCAGAATAGATATGTTTTCGTCAGTGCTGTGGAGCGTGTCGGTGTTTATAGAAGCGGGATTGTTTTTTTACGCTACGGCACGGTGCGCTTCGTTTGTTATAGGAAAGTCGGCGCACTTTATAATTTCAATCGGAAATTGCGTAATGGTTTATATTGTGCAGATTTTCGCTTTTACCGACCCGATGTATTTTTCGGTCACGGTAACGTCGTACGTTTGCGCAATCGGCACAGCTGCGGTGGCGGTGATTATGCCGTGTCTTGTGATTGTTTGCGCTGCCGTTTACAAGAGACAAAAAAGACTGTCTAAAGTTGGAGAGAATTGATATGACTACGCGCAAAAAACATCTTATTTATAAAGCCGCGCTGTTTCTTTTTGCGTTTATAGTGGCGTTTTTGCCGTCCACCGCATTGCGCAACAAGGAGGTAAACAGCCGAGTGATAGTGGGTATTTTGGGACTGGACGGCGACGGGGATAAGGTCAGCCTAACCGCTCAGTACGTAATGCCCAAGGAATCGCAGGGCACGACGGGCAAGGACACCGTAACCGTAGAAGGCAAAACACTGGACGAGGCGGCGGAAAATCTTAATACCGCACTCGGTCGGCGCGTGGAGCTTGGACATTGCTCCATGGTGATTGTGGGGAGCGACGCAAAAGTCGAGCTTTTGGGTTCGCTGATGACTGCGACAGACGTTACCGCGGACGTGTGGATGGCAGCTGCGGACGGAAAGGCCAAAGACCTAATCGGCAAGCTTACCGATTTTATGAAAAAGACAGGCTCAACGGACGCGGATTTTATTGCCTACAGCGCCAGAAAGGCGCACATAGCCACCAATACGCTATTGGGCTTTTTGTCAGACTTAGGCAGCGCGTCCAAAACCGCATATATACCGCTTGTGGAAATGAAGAGTGAACAATCGGAACAAGGCGGTAACGGCGGAAGCGGCGGTGGCGGCTCCGACGGCGGCGGCGAACAGTCCGGCGGAGATCAGTCGGGCGGAGAACAAGGCGGCGGCAAGCAGGAGCCGTCCGGTATGAAGGTGGAAAAGCTTGCCGTGTACGGAGAAAACGGGCGGAGATGCGTGCTTGATTCCAAGTCTGCGCGCGGCGTTGCGTGGGTAAGCGCGCCTGTGGAAAAGGGAACGGTTTGTTCGGATGTGGAATACGAAGGCGAAATAATAAAGGGTGTGTGCGGCAGGCTGTTAAAAAAATATGCGTCCGTAAGCGTGGACGAAAAGAATAATACCGCCACAATCAAGATTAAGGCGTTTATAGAGCCGCACGGCGACAAGTTTAACAAGCTGTTTGCCGCCAACAGCAAAAAGGCGGACGAAGCGTTGATAGCGGGGTACAAAAAGAAGATAAAAGGGGAAGTGGAAAGCGCATACTACGATTCGCTCTTGTCAATGGTGGATCCGCTGTTTATAGGCAGGGAAGCATATCGTTATCACCCCAAATTTTATAAAAACAGCTACGACTATTACTCTATCTCCGTAAAGTACGATATACAAGTTTCGTTGAAGTAAATTGAAAAAACAGTTGACAAAGATAAAAGGATGATATATAATGAGAAAGCTCGGTTGAGCAAATCGGAGTTCTCGGAACGAAGGAGGTGTAATAAATGGCAGTAATCCGCGTAGGCGAAAACGAATCGCTGGACAGCGCACTCAAGCGTTTTAAGCGCAAGTGCCAAAAGGACAATATCCTCGGCGATATGCGCAAAAAGGAGTACTACGAAAAGCCCTCCGTAAAGCGTAAGAAAAAGAAAGAAGCAGCGCGCAAGCGCTTCCGCTAAGCGCGTCTGCATCGCGTGATACGGGCTACGTGCAACTCGCCGCCTTGGTCATGTAGGTGGGTCTACACTCCCGCTCGCCGCCGCTCGGACTTCCTAGTCTATGCCGCGTCTCCGCATTTAGCTACTTGACTACTATTAACAGCTTTTCTTTTTATCAATGTTCCAACTTAAAAAGAATTTTACTACGGCTATGTTCCGTAGCATAAATTTATTTTCGCGGTGCCAAGTCCGGCGCCGCTTTTCTTTTTTTTCTAGCGCGTATATGCGTCGTAATACAGCGTCAGGCTTGCTTTTTTATAGTACGCTCCCCGTCGAAAATCCGCGCCTTCCTTGTCTTACTCGCATCTCCGCGCCCTCATATACGTTCCATATAACATCTTCATAATAATCCAAACATCGTTCTATAAAATCTCTATACCATATAATGCGTTTATACAACATTAACAAACGCAGTATATTGCGGTGCATAAAAATACACAAAAATACCCATAAAAAACCCATTGACTTTTTGCGGTTTTTGCGGTTTAATGGGGATACTTCTTAAAAAATTGTTATATTTTACTATTTTGTGTAAAAAGTTAATAACGGAGAGGTGCTATGAAAAAACGCGATTTTATTATAATCACGCTTGTAAAGGTTGGGTTTCGCACCTCGCTGAAAGGGTTCGATCAATTTTGCATGTGTTTGGAGCTTTACTCGGACGATCCCACTCGCACGATAGGCAGTATTTACGAACATATCGCAATCAGCTTTAACTGCACTGTCAGTGCGGTGGAAAAGAATTTGCGCAGATTGTTTTTAAGTTCCAACGCGACCGACGTGTTGAGCCGACTTTTTGACATGGAGTTTTGCGACACAGGCAACAAGGAAATTGTTTCCATGTTTTCCAACTATATGTCGCTTCAGCGCGAATGCTATAGTTAATTCGGAATTCGGAATTCGGAATTATGAATTTTGCCGTTTAGCGGCATTAAGAATGAGTTTTTCTATAAAGAAAGCGCCGTTTTGTGCGGCGCTTCAAACTATTAAATTATTTTTAGCTCGTTGCGCAATGTCTTTAGCTGTCTGTCTATTTCTTCGCTTGCACAGCCGCCGATTACGTTACGGCGGTTAATGGCGTTTTGGGGCAGAACTGCTTGTAGAATATCATCGTCGAAAAGCGGGGAAAACTTTTTGTATTCCTTTACGGTAAGGCTTTGCAAGGTCTTGCCGTTTTGTATGCAGTACAGCACGATTTTGCCGGTAACTTCGTGTGCGGCGCGGAAGGGCAGTCCCTTTGCGGCAAGGTAGTCCGCACATTCGGTGGCGCATGAATATCCGCCCGCGGCGGCGTTATTCATTTTTTCTCGGTTAAAGTCCACGGCGTTTATAAATGCGGTAAACACCTTTAGCGACAGCGACAGCGTGGTCGCGGCGTCAAACAGCGGCTCTTTATCCTCCTGCATATCCTTGTTGTACGCAAGCGGCAGTCCCTTCATGACGGTTATCATGCCCATAAGGTCGCCCACGACTCTGCCGCATTTGCCGCGCAGAAGTTCGTTTACGTCCGGATTTTTCTTTTGCGGCATTATGGACGAGCCGGTGCTGAACTCGTCCGGCAAAACCAAAAAGCCGAATTCTTCGCCCGACCAGTACACAAACTCTTCGTTTATGCGCGACAGGTGAAGCATGGCTTGAACGGCGCACGACAGATATTCCACCGCAAAGTCGCGGTCGGAAACGCCGTCCAGCGAGTTTTGCGTAACTCCGTCAAAGCCCAAAAGCTTTGCTGTGTATTCGCGGTCGATGGGGAAGGTGGTGGAAGCGCACGCGCCGCTTCCAAGCGGAAGCACGTTTACGCGCTTTCTGCAATCCTTAAGCCGCTCCGCGTCGCGCAAAAACATGTTTGCGTATGCAAGCAGGTAATGCCCGAGCGTGGTGGGCTGTGCCTTTTGCATGTGCGTGTATGCAGGCATGGCGGTAGACTTTTCTTTTTCCGCCTTGTCCGCAATAGCCGAAACAAGCGTTTTTAACAGATCTGTTTGCTCGTCTATGCAGTCGCGCAGGTACAGGCGAATATCGGTAGCCACTTGATCGTTGCGGCTTCTGGCGGTGTGCAGCTTTTTGCCCACGTCGCCCACGCGCGAAACGAGAGTGTTTTCCACAAACGAGTGAATGTCCTCGGCGCCCGATATATCGATTTTGCCGCTGTCTATGTCGCCGAGTATATTTTTCAGCGCGGCGCAAATCGTTTCGGCTTCGTCCTGCGCGATAATGCCGCACTTGCCCAGCATGGTGCAATGCGCAATCGAGCCGGCAATATCCTGACGGTACATGCGGCGGTCAAAGGGTAACGAATCGTTAAACAGCTCGGCAATTTCGTTTAGATCTGCGGTAAACCGTCCCGACCAAAGTTTCATTTTAACCTCGTAAAATATGTATTCTATGGTATTTCTTTTGAAAAATGCGGATAATTTTATCCGCAAATTTCATTATGTATTATTATTTTTTGTTTTTGCTGTTCTTTTCCAACATTTTGGCGCGAACCTTAAGCGGCAATCCGAACAGATTGATAAATCCTGCCGAATCCTTTTGGTCGTACACCTCGTCTTCGCCGAATGTGGCGATGTCTTCGTCGTACAGCGAGTAGGGGGAGGTCATGCCGGCGGGCGTGATCTTGCCCTTAAACAGCTTGAGTTTGGTCGTGCCGGTCACGTACTCCTGCGTGGAGTCCACAAATGCGGAAAGCGCTTCGCGGAGCGGGGTGTACCACTTGCCGTCATATACGAGCTCGGCAAACTTTAGCGCAATGTGCTCTTTAAAGTGCGCGGTGTCGCGGTCGAGCGTGATTTCTTCCAGATTCTTATGCGCCGCGTACAGGATGGAACCGGCGGGATTTTCGTACACGCCGCGCGACTTCATGCCGACAAGACGGTTTTCCACCATGTCGTCCACGCCCACGCCGTGACGGGAGCCTATTTCGTTAAGCGTTTCTATAAGAGCGACGGGGGAGAGCTTTTTGCCGTTTACGGCGGTGGGAATGCCCTTTTCCCAGTCAATGGTCACGTATTCAGGCTTGTCGGGCGTTTGCTTAATGGGTTTGCTTATAAGAAGCATCTCGTCCTTAGGCTCGTTTGCGGGGTCTTCAAGGTCGCTCCCTTCGTGCGAAAGGTGCCAAAGGTTGCGGTCCATGGAATAGTTGTGCTCTTTGGTTACGGGAACGTCCAGTCCGTGAGCGGCGGCGTAATCTATTTCGTCGTCGCGCGATTTAAGGTCCCAAATTCTCCACGGCGCGATTATCTTCATGTCGGGCGCAAGCGCCTTTATGGACAGCTCAAACCGCACCTGATCGTTGCCCTTGCCGGTGCAGCCGTGACAAATGGCGTCCGCTTTTTCCTTTTTGGCGATTTCGACTAACCGCTTTGCGATTACGGGACGAGCAAACGATGTGCCCAACAAATATTTGCCCTCGTACACCGCACCCGCCTTGATGGTGGGGAATATGCAATCGGTTACAAACTCGTCCTTAAGGTCTTCTATGTACAGCTTTTCGGCCCCGCTCTTTTTGGCTTTTTCGTGAAGCGGAGCAAGCTCCTCGCCCTGACCTACATCGGCGGCAACGGCTATGACGTCGCAGTCGTAGTTTTCCTTAAGCCAAGGAATGATGATAGTTGTGTCCAGTCCGCCCGAATAAGCCAGAACAACGCGCATTTTTGCCATAAGTAAAGTACTCCTTAATGTAAAAAGTATAACATAGGTATTGTACAATACTTTTATTCAAATAGCAAACAAAATCGCGCACTAAGTCGTTAGCTCTTAAAAAAATGTTTTTTTAGTATTTTTGTGCCGAAATGTATCTCATTATTGTTTGACAAAACGTATAAAAAAGTGGTATTATAAATCAATACTACAATTTTGTGTGGCAATGGGGCCGTCGACGGTTTGTTTTGTCGTACAAAAAATTCGGCTGTAATGTAGGGATTTTATATGAAAGTTCGTAAGCCCATCATTCTTTCCATATTACTTGCTTTGGTCGCCGTGACGATGGTTTTTGCCGTGTCGTGCGGCAAAAATGACAGTGCGCCCAAGACGTACACCATGTCTTTTGAAACGTACGGCGGCACCGAAATAGAGCCGATTAAGGCGATAGGCGGCAGCATGATTTTTGCGCCTGCCGACCCCGTCAAGGCGGGCAGCACATTCAAGGGCTGGTACACCAACAAAAATTTCAGCGGCGATCCGGTGACTATCCCCAACATCATGCCCAATAAAAATATCAAGTATCACGCCAAGTTCACCCCCAACACGGTGGAATATACCGTAACATACGTGTATAACTTAGGCAAAGCTCCGCACACCGCCGATATCCAAAACGTCACGGTCGAGGCGGGCGGCACTGTCACCGTTGCGGACGGCAACGATTACGGTGCGATAGGTCATATGTTTATGGGCTGGTCCGTATATCCTTACGGCTTGGTGGCGGACGTCAAGCAGGACGGACAGTACAACCCCGGGGACGTCATTACGGTAACGGACGCCAATATCACGCTATACGCGCAGTGGGCGGCGGAATACACCGATTCCAGAAAAGTCAACAACGACAAAATTTACGTATACGAGCCGCTTATCGACAAGGGTAAGGGCGCGGCTATGCTTGTCCGTGCGGACAAAAGCAAGCAAGACCTTGACGGCTTTGTGGCGTCGAGCGACACTTCGGAGTCCGGCTATACCGAGTTTTCGTTCTACTCCGACGAGTTTGACGGCGGCGCTTTCGAGGGCAGATTGTACGTAAACCGCACGTATGCGGTATCGGACGGCATGCAAGGTAAATATGTGCAGTACGATTACATTAAGGAAAAAGTATCGTACAACTACATAATGGCGCTGGACGGCTTTGGGTTTGCGACATACATTCGGCTTGTCGGCGATATGGTTTCGGTAGCGGCAAGCGGCGACTACGAGTACGACGACGAATACGGTGACTATACATTCCTTTTTACAAGAGAAACCGACGAAGAAGGTACAAAACCGCAAAAGACATATTTCAATTTGTCGAGAGAGACGGTGGAAGATACCGACTTTGACGGCCTGTTCTCTATGATCGGCCAAGAGACCGGCACATATGGCTATGCCGGTGAAGACAACGCACCTTATTTGTTGGAGCTGAGCGGCTACGGCGGCGCCACGCTTAACATATTCGATGATAGCGGAAAAACAATAGAAGAAAAAATCACCGGCGTATATACGGGCACGGAAGATTACCAATCGTTCCAAGGCGAGTGGTTGTTCACCCCCGTAAACAGCGCGGACAGCGAATATGCTTTCAGATTTATCATAGACTACTATCAAATATCGTCGACCGAATATATACGCATATTCCTCATTCGTGACGACTCGTTATTCGGCACGTATACATCCAAGGACGACTCCGGCAGCATACTGGCGTTGGACGGCTACGGCATGGCGGAATATACTGTCGGCGGCGTCACGTACGTAGGCAGTATAAAGGTGAGCAGTGAAACCATTGTCGAGTTTACGGTGTATGTCGAGGAAAACGGCAAGATGGTTCCCAGCAAAAACATCATGATTTTTGTCTTACTCAGCGGTAACAAATTTGAATTGAGCGCCGACGGCTTTATTGTAAACGAGTCCGGCGTGTTAACGGCATACATGGGCAAATCGTCGGCGGTGGAGATTCCGCAAGAAGTAAACGATCACACCGTAAAAGAAATAGCCGAAGACGCGTTTAACAACAGCGTGACCGGAGTTTCGTTGGTGTCGGCGACTGTTCCCGCAAGCGTGACAAAAATCGGCGCGCGTGCCTTCCAAAACAACTACACACTGCGCCGCATTATATTCCTTTCGGACACGCCCGCCGCGATAGACTTTACAAAAGACTATCCGTTCCGCTGGGGCACCGGCGACTTTATGATAGTTGTGCCGCAGGATGCGGTTGACGCTTATAAGACAGCGTGGGCAAACTATGCCGACAAAATAATAGGCAGCGAGGACGCGACAAAGCTTCCCGAATTCGATATAAAGGACGGCGTACTTGTTCGTTACAACAGACCGGAAGACGTGGAAGAAGGCACATTGTTGGACTTGGTCATTCCCGAAGATGTCACCGAAATAGCTGACGACGTGTTCTTGGGTCTTTCCGGCATAAAAAGCGTCGATCTTAACAACGTGGAAACGGTAGGCGAATACGCGTTTTACGGCTGTGAAGACTTGGAGATAGTCAAATTCACAAAGGTTAAGACATTGGGCGCTATGGCGTTTGCCGCCTGCACCAAGCTTAACAACAGCGGCGAAGAGGATGACGTATTGTCCTTGCCCGAAATCGTCACTGTGGGAGAAAGCGCATTCAGCGGTTGCGAAAGCCTGCGGCTTGTTCAGCTTGGAACAAAACTGAAGAGTATAGAAGACTTCGCTTTCTATCAATGCAACGTGTACGAGAACGACCCGCCGCTGTTTGTGGAGTTGTTGGGAGAAAACGCACCCACCATGGGCAGCAAGATTGCGCTTGGTAATATCTCGTTTAGGATTAAGGTGCAAAGCATAGCCGTTGCGCTAAAATGCTACAAGGCTTCTTCTTGGAGCGCGTACTGCTCGCACTTGTATATAGAGTCGGGCGAAGAGAAGGGCATGTACATCAGCGGCGACGACACTCTGGAATTGGACGGCAGAGCGTTGTATCAGGGTTCGTACGTTTGGATGTACGCTATTGACGGAGAAAAAATAACGTTCTACGAATACGACAGATACGATCTGACTTACAACTCCATAGTCGGCACATACAAAAACGACGAAATTGTTGTGGCAATCGGCGGCAGGTCGCGGCGCTTTACACGCGTTAAGGAGCAGATGACGTACACCACAAGGGACGGTGCTTACACGCTTGTATGCAACCCCATGGACTTACAGCCCGACAGCTACGAAAACTACAGCGGATACGCGGATGTCAAGTTCAACGGCAAGGACGTAAAGCTGTACATAAACGGCTATAATACAAAAATCATTTACAAATGGGAAGAAGACGGCAAGCTGTACGACGTAAGCATATCGTTTACAGGCGAAGTAATGGAAGTAAGCAAAAAGCTTTCGCCCATACGTTACGACGATATCCGTTGTTCGTCGGACAACAGCAAGATTTCCATTCTTATTCAAAACGACAAGATTTACATAGTAACCGCCGAGTTTGATATAGAAGTAGAAACGGGCCGCAAACTTTACTGGACGGAAGCGAGCGGCATGGGCGTGCTGGCAGAACAAAAGGGCAACGTGTTTACATTCTCGTTCCGTTTCCGTAACGATCTGTACAAGTTTACAGCAACCGTGTCGTCAGATTACAAGACGTTTACTTACACGTACACCAAAGCGTAACCAAGTTTTTTTGCAGACAATTTAATCAGTTATCCCATTTTTGCACAATGACCTGTGCGAAGGATATAATATTACCGAAAAAAGGAGAGAAACATCATGGCAAAACGTTTGTTAACCACACTGTTGGCGGCAATCACCGCACTGTTGGCGGCTGTTGTGTTTGTCGCGTGCGACGGACAAACCCCCGACGTGAAGTATCACGTCACGTACGAAATCGGCGCGGATGCACAGGGCACGGCGCCAACCGAAACGGACAAGGCTGTAGGCGAAAAGTTTAAGCTCAAGTCCGCCGACGGCATTACTAACGGCGACAAGGTGTTTGCAGGCTGGAATGACGGCAACATGACATATCAGCCGGGCGCCGAGTACACCATGCCTACAAAAAGCGTTGTATTTACCGCGCAGTGGAAGGATGGGGATAATCCGCAGAAGTATTCTGTAACGTATAACCTTAACGGCGGCACGGGTACCGCGCCCACCGAAATCGACAGGGCGAAAGACGAAACGTTTCCGGTCAAATCCGCCGCCGGCATAACCAACGGCACAAAAGTTTTTGACGGCTGGAATGACGGCAACCTCACATATCAGCCGGGCGAAAATTACACCATGCCCAATCATGCCGTTGTATTCACCGCGCAGTGGAAAAACAGCGGCAATAACAATCCGACAGAACCCAAATTGATATACGGCGCGCTCGATCTTGATGAGGAGGCCTTAATATATCTTTACGACGACGGAACGGGCGAACTTGATTATTCCGACGCGACGTTGGATAAAAAAACGGCTAGCTTTACATACACGCTCAGCGGCACCGCTATTGTTATAACAATCGGCGGTAACACTTTCAACGGCACATACGACGGCACACTGCTTACCGTGCAATTTACCTATGCGAGCAGACTATTCCGTTTTGGCGAAAAACAAACACCGCAAGGAAAGCCTGTAATTACGTTCAGCGCAAACGGCGGCAGCGGTGTTGCGCCTGAAATTCCCGACGAGGATATTGTTTATGTAGAAGGCGCCGGCGATTATCCATATAAGGTTAAGCTCCCTCAAAACACATATACTCCGCCTACGGGCAAAAAGTTTAAGGCATGGGGCGTAAACAATGTAAACGATACACATAAAGCCGGACAGACGTTTATGGCAGGCGCAGGCGAAAAGATTACGATACTCGCCGTGTGGGAAGACGTCGCACCGCCGGAACCCGGGATAGAAAGTGTTACGTTTACAGGCACCTGTGTTGTGCCGGCAGATAAACTTGGTTTTAATGTTTTAAGGTCGGTAACGGTAGTTGAAATTACTGTTGACAAAAACGATGTCAGTAAGATTTATTATAAGCTCGTTGGTGATGATACGCTTTACGACGTAAATTCGCAAAATGACGCTTATCCGTCTTACAAACCCAACGAGTATGGCGCTGACGCGTTGTACTACGGCGGATATAAGATCGGTAAAGGTAATGTCGCATATAATATTTTGATTAAATCCGACTGGACAAAATTATATTTATGCAGTGTCGATGACGAACTTATGGATAACGGCGAGTTTACCGTCGGCGGGGAAGTGACTCCGCCCAATCCGCCCGCGCCGCAAGGTTACAGCGTGACTTACGTTAAGCCTAACGGCGTAGAAGGAAAAGAACCCGAAACCGTTACTGTGGAAAGCGGCGAGCAAGTTACGCTTGCGCCCGCCACAACGTTCACCAAAGCCGGCTGGACGTTCTATAAATGGCAGGTAACCGGATACGTTGATCTTCGCGCACCCAACACCAAGATTACCGTAACCGCAAATACCACGATTACGCCAGTGTTTATGGTTGAGTACACAGGTCTTGCAGGCAAATTTACCGTGCTTGACAACGACACGCTGATAGACAGCGAGGGCGGAACATACAGCTATACTCGCACCGGCGATATAGTGGTAATAGACTTTGAGATTTATACTGTTACCGTCAAGGTTAACGACGCGGCAAAGACGTATGTGATGTCCGACGGAATGGAAGCTGTTACATTCACAGCCGCCAATAATGCCACGCTTACATTTGACGGATTCGGGGTGGCAACGCTCGGTACGCACACCGGCACTTATACGCTTTCCGAAGATTACGATAAGTTAACGATTGTGATTGGTGGAAATACTTATCCGGATATTGCAATGGATTTGACTAGCGTTCCTTACACTATCAATGTCAAAATCACTATCGACGGTACCGACTACATTTTTGGCAATCCGCAAACGGAAGACCCTGATCCGGAAAATCCCGATCCGCCTGCAACCGAAGATAAGCTTTCAGATTATATAGGCGTTACTTTCGGCTATGCCAGTGCCACTGCTGCCGGTGGGGATGTCATTAAGGCAAATAATAATATGGATCAAGAAAAGACATTCTTTAAAGCAGAAGTGAAAATCAGTGCGGGAAATCTGCAAATAAACATTTATTATACTTCTTTAGCTACAGCGAATATTACTAGGGACAGTGACGATAATCCGGTAGTAGCAGACGACAGTGTTACGACTAGAGTTTTTAACGTAACGAGTGCATCATTTACAGGCGTGACTTTTAAGGTTACTTTGTCAACAAGACAGGATGGGAAGCGCGTAATGACCATTACTTACGGCAATCAATCTGTCACTTGGGTGGAAATGACCGCTTAATGTAACAACAATCTTTAAATCGGCGACATCGGTACGGTGCCGCCGATTTTTTTGTTTGACATGATAGCACGCTAATGATATAATCTTTGTATGGACGAAATTACATCGGAAAACAATATCGATACCGTTGCACCGCCCGAAGAGCAAGAGAATCAAGCGGAGCAATCGGAACGGAGCGAAACGTCGCCTGAAAAGCGCACGGCAAAGGAGTGGGCAAAGTATTTTGCGCACAGATATTTTATAGAAGCGTTTTCCGGTATGGCACTCGGACTTTTTTGCACGCTGATTATCGGCACTATAATAGGGCAGATAGGTTCTCTCATCGGCAAAAATGCGTTTGGCAATATTCTGTTCTATATCGGGTATGTCGCTAAGCTTCTTATGGGCGCGGGTATAGGCGTTGGCATTTCGTACAGCCTTAAGGCGGGTAAGCTTACAAGCTTTTCTTCGGCGGTCGCCGGTATGGTGGGCGCAAACATCACCAATATTTTTGCTATGTCCGGTATACACGTTTACGGCGCGTCAAGTAGTCCGTCAATCGCAATAGGCGATCCCGTGGGCGCTTTTGTAGCGGCGGTTGCCGCCATCGAAGTCACACGCCACGTCGAAGGCAAAACGCCGGTGGACATCCTTGTCGTGCCGCTTTGCGCAATCACCTGCGGTACTTTGGGCGGCATTGCTCTCGGCATACCGTTCGGCATGCTGTTTGCTCTTTTAGGCAAGGCGGTGTCGCTTGCTATTGGGTGGGAGCCTGTGTCGTTCGGCATTCTTGTCGCGGTGGTTATGGGGCTGCTTCTTACTTTTCCGACGTCCAGTGCGGCGTTTGGCGTTATGATATTCAATTCGTCCTTGATAAATACTCCCGAACTTGCTTATAACGCCAGTATAGGCGCGGCGGCGGCGTGTGCGGGGTGCTGTGCGCACATGGTGGGCTTTGCCGTAGCCAGCTTCCGCGAAAACAAGTGGGGCGGAGTGGTGTCGCAGGGGATTGGAACCAGCATGTTGCAAATCCCCAATCTTGGCAAAAATCCGCGCATACTCATTCCCGCCGTTGCGGCTTCCGCCGTAGCCGGCCCGCTTGCGAGTGCGGCGTTTAAAATTATGTGCGACGCAACGGGCAGCGGCATGGGCACCGCGGGGCTTGTGGGCGTTATTCAGACCTTTATGACTTCTATAGAAAACGGAATCGACTGGTGGTACGTGCTGATTGCCGTACTTGTATGTTATATAATAGTTCCCGCATTGATTGCGCTAGGAGTGTCCGAACTTATGCGCAAAAAAGGGTGGATAAAGCAAGGGGACATGAAGTTAATGCAGAATTAAGAATGCAGAATGCAGAATGATTGTTCGTTATACTTTACTATTATTAAAACTGAGAAACACAGCAAATTAAAGTTTTCTTGACTACTTCTTTTTCAAAAGAAGTAGGTCTGCATTCTGCATTCTACATTCTGCATTTGATAAAATCTTCATTCGAATCGATTGACAAAGACTTTAACCATATGATATAATCTTTAAAGTACCTTATTCTCGGTAGTGCGCTCTCCACGCAGTTCTGTGATTAAGGCGAATTCATTTTGTCGGAGGTAAAAAAATGGACAAACAGACTAAGGCGGATATCATCGCCAAGTTCGCAACACACGAAGGTGACACGGGCAGTCCCGAGGTTCAGATCGCGCTCCTTACATGGAGAATCAATCATCTTACCGAACATCTTCAGACTCACAAAAAGGATCACCACTCCCGCCGCGGACTTTTGCA
>JAFLVI010000027.1 GCA_022508405.1 Clostridiales bacterium | reverse complement strand
TGGAGTATAGCCATGGCCTCCGCTACCGACCTGCCGCGAATGAGCGCAAGCACAATGCGTACCTTGTCGGGCGCAATGCGAACATGCTTGGCGGTGGCGTGCGGACGCTTTTCGCGCAGTTCTTCAACACGCTGCGCTTTTTCTTTCATTCTGGTTGCCATAAGTTATCTCCTTATCTGCCTTTGGTCGTCTTTTCGCCGGCGTGACCGGTAAAGGTGCGCGTGGGGGCGAATTCGCCGAGCTTGTGCCCGACCATGTCGGTGGTAACGTATACCGGCACAAACTTTTTGCCGTTGTGTACGGCAAAGGTAAGACCTATAAACTGCGGAAAGATAGTGGACGCGCGCGACCATGTTTTGATGGGACGCTTATCCGCTACCGCCGCCATAGCCTCTGCTTTTTTCATAAGCTTGGCGTCAACATAATAACCTTTTTTAGTCGATCTTGACATTTTTTAACGCTCCTTAATTCACGCGTTTGACAATAAATTTGTCGGAAGCCTTGTGCTTGGATCTTGTCTTCTTGCCGAGTGTCGGTTTGCCCCAAGGCGATACCGGACTGGGACGGCCTATCGGGCTCTTGCCTTCGCCGCCGCCGTGAGGGTGATCGCAAGGGTTCATAACAACACCGCGGACGGTGGGTTTTACGCCCATGTGGCGTTTACGTCCCGCCTTGCCCAAGGAAACAAGCTCGTGGTCGAGATTGCCGACCTGTCCGATTGTCGCCTTGCAGCGCTGAAGCACCATGCGCATTTCGCCGGACGGAAGACGGAGTGTTGCGTACTTGCCTTCCTTAGCCATAAGCTGTGCCGCCGCGCCTGCCGAACGAACCATCTGGCCGCCGCGGCCGGGGAGCATTTCTATGTTGTGCACAAGCGTACCTACGGGAATGTTGGCAAGCGGCAGGCAGTTGCCCGCCTTAATGTCCACATTGTCGCCCGAAATAACCTTGTCGCCCTTTTGCAGTCCCACCGGCGCCAGAATGTAGCGCTTTTCGCCGTCGGCGTAGTTGAGCAGTGCAATAAACGCAGTGCGGTTGGGATCGTACTCCACAGTGGCGACGCGCGCTTCTATGCCGTCCTTGTCGCGCTTAAAGTCGATTATGCGGTACTTTTGGCGATTGCCGCCGCCGATATGGCGAACTGTTATTTTGCCGGTAAAGTTGCGACCGCCTTTGCGGTTTTGCTCTTTTAAAAGCGGCTTATACGGCTTGTCGCCTGTAAGCTCGGGCGCGTCTATAACGGTTTTAAACCGCGTGCCCGGGGTAATGGGTTTATATCTCTTAATAGCCATTTATGTGTTAACCTCCGTGATTGTTGAGTTTGAGCGCTCTTCCTTTCATTATATATAAGGGAACGCGCGTCTCAAACTTAGGACAAAGTCTCAAAGAACGGTATCGCCTTTGACTCGGGCTTGAGCGTAACGTACGCCTTTTTGCCCTTGGACGTGTAGCCCTGCGTTCTGCCCTGTCTTTTGAGTTTGCCGCGGACGTTGATCATGTTGACCGACTCAACCTGAACGTCGAATATGCTCTCGACCGCCGCTTTAACCTGCACCTTGTCCGCACGGGGATCAACCATAAACACGTAGCGTTTTGCGTTAACTCCGTCGTTTGACTTTTCGGTCAGTACCGGACGAATGATAATGTCTTGTGCCGTCATTATTGCGCCGCGACCTCCTTTGCTGTATATTTCTGTTCAATCGCCTTAATGGCTTCTACGGTCGTAAGCATGACCGTGTTGGCTACTACGTCGTAAACGCTGAGCTGGTCGCTGTTGGCTGTGCGAACATTGGGAATGTTGCCCGCAGCTCTGACCGCGTTTACACTGCCGTTGGGAAGTACCAAAAGTACGCGGCTTTCTATCTTGAGCGCCTTAAGTACCGCCGCCATCTGCTTGGTCTTGGGCTCTATCTCCAGCTTGTCAAGCACTACAAGGTTGCCGTCCGAACGCTTTGCGGAAAGCGCGCTTGTAATTGCGGTTATACGCATGACCTTTGTAATCTTTTTGCGGAAAGAACGCGGCTTGGGCGCAAAAACAACGCCGCCGCCCTTCCACTGCGGTGCGCGAATGGAGCCTTGGCGGGCATTACCCGTGCCCTTCTGTCTCCACGGCTTTCTGCCGCCCCCCGTCACTTCGGTGCGGGTGAGCGTGCTTTTGGTGCCTTGGCGCTTGTTAGCCATTTGCGCCACCACCACTTGATGAATAATCGACTCGCGGTACTCCGCGCCGAATACGCTCTCGTCCAGCTCCATAGTGCCGGCGGAGCTGCCGTCTTGCTTAAATATCTCTATCGTAGGCATAATTCACTCATCTCTCCTTACTTAACGGTTTCCTTAACGGTAACCAGTCCGCCTTTGGGTCCGGGCACGGCGCCGCGAATCAAAAGCACGCCTCTTGCCTTGTCAACCTTGACGACCTTAAGGTTTTGTATGGTCACGTTTTCGTGTCCGTACTGACCGGCCATTTTAAGGTTTTTAATGCGACGCGACGGATTGGAGTTTGCGCCCGTGGAACCGACCTCGCGGTGAACGGGGCCCGTACCGTGCGTCATCTTAAGGCGGTGGTGATTCCAACGCTTGATTACGCCGGTAAAGCCGCGGCCCTTAGTAACGCCGCTGACGTCTACCATGTCGCCTTCGCCGAACATTGTGCAGTCTATAACCGAACCTACGGCATAGCTGTCCGCATTGTCATAGCGGAACTCGCGAAGATAGCGACAAGGTTTAACCTTCGTCTTTTTGAACAAACCGGTCTCCGGCTTGTTGAGCTTGCCTTCTTTTATCTCCTCATACGCGCAGACTACCGCGCTGTAACCGTTGCGGTCGACAGTGCGAAGATCGACCACCGTCATCGGCCCGCATTGAACGACCGTAACGGGTATCGCCACGTCGTTTTCGCCGAATATCTGCGTCATGCCGAGTTTCTTTCCCAAAATCGCTTTTGTCATGATAATATCGGCTCCTTATTACAGCTTTATCTTGATGTCTACGCCTGCGGGAAGGTCTAATTTCATCAAAGAATCGACCGTCTTGCCCGAAGGACTGTAGATATCTATCAGTCTCGAGTATGTGCGCAGTTCAAATTGCTCGCGCGAGTCCTTGTGCTTGTGCACCGAACGCAAAATCGTAACCACTTCCTTCTGCGTGGGCAGGGGAATAGGTCCGCAAACCTTGCTGCCGGTCTGCTTGGCCGCGTCGACAATCCGCTGTGCGGAACTGTCGACCAGCTCATGATCGTACGCTCTCAGCTTAATTCTGATTTTTTGGCTAGACATAACTTTCTCCTTGTGTCCACCCGACGTGCCGTACCCAACATATTGTGGCGTTTCACGTGTTCGGGCGTGCCGTTTTGTGCGAATTTTTTTCGGGGCTTCTCGGCCCCGTTTTCTGTCACAAATAATCACCACGCATACTGCGCAGCTTGTCTATTGTACCAAACTTGTCCACCCTTGTCAACTGTTTTGGGCTACCTTTTTAAAAGTTTTTTATACATCTTTTTGCCGTCCGAAACCGCCTTCCGTATATATAATATATAATGAAAGGAAAGTCTCTAACGGAAAATGCGGAATTAAGAATGCAAAATGCAGATTACGTAATGCAGATTATAGCAATACAGCTTAACCTTTTTTATAAACAATCCACACAGTCTGTAACTGTGTGGATTACTGTTTTAACAAACTGTTGATTTAAAGTATTTTTCCTTATTTAATTATTGTAAGCAAGTCGCCGAATAATTTTTCTTTTAACAACAAAGCGTCTTTTTTTGAAAAAAATTTAAGCACCTTTATCGTTCCGTCTTTCATTTTTATATACAGCGACCAACACGCGCCCCTGCCCTGTTGCAAAATATAACACGGATCGGCGGCGCCTATCAGTGCGAATTTAAAAAATACAATCGCTTCTATTTGAGAAACGTTTATTCTTTCCGTCAGATTTTTACGATTATAGCAAATAATCTCACTTTCCGTAAATTCATATCTTCTGCCCCTGTATAATTTGACAATCAACATACCCGCAATCATAACTGCGGTGTATGATATGAAAAAGATGAACTCGGGAATACTTTCCTTTTGCTCGCTGTAATCGACAATTAAAGCAATCGACATTGCCACTACTACAATAAATCCGAATATTGCAAGAGATAACATTATTTTAATTAAAAATGCCATATTGGATTTTATGTTTATTTGCGTTTTTTCTGTTTCTGTTTTTTCCATAATTATATGATTATTTTAAATAATGGCATTATCTTTGTCAAGCGAGATTTTTTTAATCCTTTATATTTTCTGTGAGAATTCGCAAAACAAAACAGCACCCCACGGGCTATTGCCCATTCATGAATTTCAAAAGAAAAACGTGCTGTTTGTTTTATTATGTTCTTTTTGCTTGCGTTTGTCAAGCGGTTGCAAGGTTGTTCATAGTCGGTCGAAATCAATCAATCTGCCTAGCGCGCTGCCTACCACTCCGCCGTTTAAAAGATATTTCTTCATATTTTTTTGCAGGCTTGTATTTTCCGGTAATTCGGAAAAGTCCATATAGGACTTGCCGAAAACCCATTGCAAAAAGTCGTTTTGCGTTTTGTCCCAATCGGTTATTTCAAAACAGCGCTGAAACTCTATAATTTTCGAATGCTGCGGCAAAAGTTCTTTTAACGCCGGCGACAGCAGCCACGACCTGCAAACAATCGGATAATTTTTGGTCGGAAAGTATCCGGCGGTAAATTGTTTAAAATCGTCAATCGAATTTTTGCATTGCGGTATTCTTATATCGGCGCCGGTCGGAATATGTAAATGTACTGTTTTTTCGTCGTCGCGGTACTCGTATTCAAGTTCGCCTATTTTAAACAGAACGCAAGAAAGCTGACGGTACGTCCACCATCCGCGGTCAAAACCATATTTGCCGTAGCTTGCAAGGTGCTCTCCGGCAAATCTTGTAAAACAAGACATTGTATCCGTAAATATTTTTTCGTCTATTCCCAAGCCGCGGTATTTTTCGTAAGTTAAAGTTGCGGCGTCCATCATGCACGAAAACATTTTTAATCCGTCTTTATCGTCGCCGAGTATTCCCTTTAATTTCGCATACCCTTCCGGAGCGGTGTCAATATCGGTCAACGCTTGCAATACGGAAACGGGAGCAAGCTCATTCCCGACATACTGCAACAACTCATGTGGAGCATTTATCTTTTTGCAAATTTTTTTTGCCGTCATATCATAAATCAGCGTATCATGCCCGAAGCACGTTGTCAAGCCCGATTTTACTCGATTTTTCATTCCGAATTCCGAATTCCGAATTATTTTATTTTGTCCTCCATGTTAAAAAATCTTGATTTACTAAACCGTCGGTTTAGTATTACGGCGGGGTATATAAACTCTTTTCCTCTCCATGTAAAATTCCGAATAAAACCGCCGTAAAATCGAGCCGAAATTTTTTGCAACAAAAAATCGCCTACTTAGTTCGGCGATTATTGCTTACTATTCTTCATCTTTCTGTTGCGGCCTGTCCGCGTCCGAACTTTCGGTCGGTTCTTCGGAAGCGGTCACTATATCCTTATCCGCTGTTTCGGGCTTTTCAGGCTCGTCCGCGTTTTCCTGTTTGTTTTTTCTCTTTCCGCTGAAAATCACATACACGGCAACCGCGCCGAATATGAGCAGCAGGAACAGCACGCCTATTACGTAGTACCACGGATCGGACGGGTCGTTAAATGCATTTGACAAAAGTTGTATCATTTGTTTTTCCTCGCTAGGGAGATTATATTCCATTTTGCGCACAATGTCAAGCCGCATACGTCATATGGCGTTCCCATTCGGAATAATCGGCGTTGTTGTCCGGCTTTTCCCGCGTTTTTTTGCCACCGCCCTACCGAAATCCCGAATAAAACCGCCAAAACGAACTACATGCGGTTTATTTCGCGCTGTGCGGTTCTGTTGATATCGCGTTCTTTAATGACGTTTTTCTTTTCGAAGTTCTTTTTACCCTTGGCAAGCGCGATTTCCACCTTTACAAACCTGCCTTTTAAGTACATTTTTACCGGTACAATAGTAAAACCTTTTTCGGCGGCCTTGGACGAAAGCCGTTGTATCTGGGTTTTGTGGAGTAGCAGTCTTCTCGTTCTTGTGGGGTCGGGCGGGAAAGCTCCCACGTTCTTGTACGGCGTTATCCTGCAGTTTTTAAGCTCCAGATTGCCGTCTTCCATAAAGCAAAAGCTGTCGCGCAGCGACACGTCGCCGTTTTTTACCGACTTTACTTCCGATCCTTCCAGCGCGATGCCAGCTTCAAACGTTTCCACAAAAAAGTAATCGAATGCCGCTTTCTTGTTTACGGCCACCGTTTTTATCGCGTTCTTGGGCACGGCTTTTTTATTATTTTTTCGTTCTATCTTGCTTTTCATACTACTTACCCACGCAGAACCGCTCGAATACGGCGGAAATTATGCTCTCGTCGGCGCTTTCGCCGTACAGCTCGGATATGGCGGAATACGCTTCGTACAGCAGTGCCGCCACAATCTCCAGCCCTTCCGCCTTGCTTGCTTCCCTTTTTGCCGCGTTAAGGCTATCCAGACAGCGCGTAACGCATTCGTACTGGCGGTGATTGCACAGCGATCCGAAGTCCTTTGGACACATGTCAAACAGCATTTGCTTGAGCGCGGTTATGTTTATCTTGTTTTTTGCGCTTATGCGTAGATATTCTTTGCCCGCCTTGCCGTATTCCGTGCCGACGTCATTTTGGTCGTCGCACTTATTTTTTACCGTTATAAACCGCTCAAACTCGGTTTTGTCTATGTTTATTTCGCTTCCGTCAGTCACAAAAACGACTGCGTCGGCGTCCTTTGCCGCCTTATATGCCCGATCTATTCCTATTTTTTCCACATAATCGGCAGTATCCGTATTAAGCCCCGCGGTATCGGTTACGGTAAACTTTCTGCCGCAGTACACGTAATTGCCGTCTATGGTGTCGCGCGTAGTGCCGGCAATAGGCGTGACTATTGCGCGGTCGCTATCCGTCAGCGCGTTTAAAAGTGTGGACTTTCCCACATTGGGCGCGCCGATAAGCGCAACCTTAAACCCGTCGTTTATTATTTTTCCGCCGGCAAAACCCGCAATTTCTTTTTCCAACAATTTCGCCGCGCTATCCACAGCCGCACCGATCGCGTTCATTTCCGCGCCGTCTATCTCGTTTTGCTCCATTTCGTCACTGTAATGAAGTACCGCTTCGATGGAACTGAGCGAATCTTTAAGTAATTGTTGCACCTTCGCCAACGCCTTAAATTCACCCAAATACCGCTTGTTTCCATAATCAAGCTGTTCCGCCGTTTGCGCGTCTATTATATCGGCCAGCGCTTCGCACTGCATCAAATCCAGCTTTCCGTTTAAAAAAGCGCGTTTTGTGAATTCTCCGCGCTCGGCAAGCCGAACTCCGTTTTTCAACAACGTCTTTATAATAATATCGCAAATGAGCGGGTTGCCGTGCGGAAAAAGCTCCACAAGGTCTTCTCCGGTGTACGACTTTGGAGCCTTGTATGCCACCGCCATCAGATTTTCGGTAAACGATCCGCTTTTAAACGTATTTACACAAAGCTGACCTACCTTTAACGGCTTTTCCAAAAACTCACTCAAAAGCCGAGTGCAGCCGCTTCCGCTCACCCTGATTATGGCCACCGCCGACTTGCCGAAAGGCGTGGCAAGCGCGGTTATAATGTCGTTTTTGTTTAAACCGTTCATAATTATTTAAAACTCTGTGGAAAAGTGCGCTTTTAGTTATGTTTTGTTTGGAACTTTATCCGATATTTATTTTATTTGCTTTGGCTTAAAAACTTTTTACACAACTTTATGTTCACTGCTTTGCCGATTTATGACGATTGTTTTGCACATATGTATTGATAAGCTTTTCCGTCTTTTGACGTTGATTTTTTTCTTAACACCATATCTTGTATACAAAATAGGTTATGCACATTTTATACATCTCTACTATATATAACCACTAATAAATAATATATAATATCAACAACTATAGCTTTTCGTAGATGAATACCCGTCTTTTTATATCTGTGTTCGGCAAAGTGTAATCTTCTGTTTGTATGAGCCGCACATTTAGCTTGTTTTCGGTGGAGTTTTTTGCTTTGCAGTCATTTTGCGTCTTGTATAAAACTATCTTTCCGCCTTGTTTTGCGAGCGGGGCGCAAAAAGACAGAGATTTGTCCACGTCCGACACCGCTCTTGCGCACACCGTGTCGAAGCTTTTGCCATGCTTTGCCAAATCTTCCGCCCGCGCGTGGACGGCGGAAATGTTTTTAAGTTTCAGTTCTTTTGTGCAGCGATTGATCAAGGTGAGCTTTTTTCCCACGCTGTCCAGTCCGACAAACTCTAAATCGGTAACTATAGCGAGCGGAAGGCAGGGAAAGCCGCCGCCGCATCCCACGTCGCAACACCGACCGTTAAAGTATTTATACGGATAGATGCTGTCCAAGTAGTGTTTTATATATACGTCGTCTTCAGTGCGGAGTGCGGAAATGTTTATTATCGAATTTACTTCAAAGTACAGCTTTGTCAGCGCTTCAAACTTGGTTATAAGCCCGTCGTCCGTAAAGTTTTTTCGCAAGAACGAGCAAAAAGTTTGCTTTCCGCTTATGTTATCCGGATATTTTTCCATTATTTATTTCCGTCGTTGATGTACAGTATTCCCAGCGTGCTTTTGCCGCAATGGCTTGTTATTGTGGAGCCGGCTATGGTTTCGATTATGTTTTCGGGCGCAAAGCCGTATTTTATCAATCTTTCGCGCACGTTTTGCACGTCTGTTTTATCGGCGTGCGTGTGAGTGATAAATACGCGGCTCATATCGGGCGTGTTGTATTTTTCCAGAGTGCAGTCGACGTATTTTAACAGATTTTTGCTGTAACTGCCGATAAACTTGCGTGCAACCGTTATTTTGCCGTCTATGAGCTGCAGAGACGGTCTTATTGAAAAAGCCTTTCCGAAAAATGCCGAAAGTCCGCTGCACCGCCCGCCTTTGTAAAGAAATTCCAGCGTGTTTATAATAAACGACGCCTGAACGCTTGTTTTTTTGTTTTCTATTTTTTCCGCTATAGTCTGTGCGTCGTCTCCGTTGTCCCGCATATCCGCCGCCGAAAGCGCCAAAAGCCCCGTTCCGGACGAAAGCGACCGTCCGTCCACCACGTAAACGTCGTTTAATCTTTTTGCCGCCGCTTGCGCGTAGTTGTATGTTGACGAAATTTGCGAAGAAATTGCAATGTGCACTACCGATTGACCGTTGTCCGTAAAAGACTTAAAGTAGTCGTAAAAGTCTTCTTCCGAGCGTGCCGCCGTTGTGGGGAGCTTACCCGTTTTTTCGTAATAATCGAATATCATGGTCGACTGTATATCCACGTCGTCCAGATACTGGTTGTCGCCCAACATTACGTAAAGCGGGAATTTGCCTATATCTCTTTTTGTAAACAGTTCGTTAAGGTCGGAAGCGCTGTCTGTTGTTATTTTAACCGGTTTATTCATTTTGCTCCTTTTTAATATACAACCTTCAATACTTTGTATTTTACTTTGCTAAGCGGCCTTGTGCCGTAATATCTGGAATCGCGGGAAACATTGCGGTTGTCGCCCAAAAAGTATATGTGATTTTTAGGTACGTACAAAATATACGGGTCGATTTTTGCGTACGTCTGATGGTTTAACAGATCCAGATTATAATTTGTAAGTTCCGAGTCATACGACAGTACCGGAGTCCAGTAAAAGTTTGCCGCGCCGTAATCCATGGGAGCTTTTATATAATTTTCGTTTAGCTTATAAAACCGATTTTGACCGTTTTTGCAGATATATGTCTCCACGGACCTATTGTCCGCACTGCGCATAAAAATAATTTTATCGCCCGCAACGCCTATTACGCGTTTTACAATGTCATGTGCGTTTTTATCCGCGTCCGTAGAAACGTCAATTATTACAATATCCCCGCGCGAAACGGTGTTGCATTTGCGCTGAACAAGGCAATACTGGTTGTTGTATATTGTGTTTTCCATGCTGTCGCCTTGAATGGGAATAAACGAAAAAAAATAAAAAAATATCAAAACGCCGAGCAAAACAAAAACAACAATCAATGTTATAGCATACGATTGCCTTTTTTTGTTTAACAACAGTTCGCCGGTTTGGATACTATTCATAATTTTACACCCAAAGCACCGAACCCACTATAAGCTGTTTTTCCGCCGTAAATTCCAAATATAAAATTTGTGACCAGCCGGAAAGCATTCCCGCCGCGCCTTTAAAGTTCATGTGAGAAAGCGAAAACCTGCTCCAGTCGCTTTCCGATTTTATTTCCACCGTGCTTTCGTATGTGCCGGTCATATCGCGCACCGCAACCTTTACGGTCTGCGGCTGTCCGCACAGCATAAGCTGAAGCATTGTGTCGGGCGGAACGCGAAACAGCGGATCCCCCGGTTTAAATGTAATAAGCGAACCGCTTGTGCTTGTTATGCCGTCTATGTCGTAAGGGCCCTTTACAAGCGACACTGTGCCGCCGTCGCGTGCCGTCCAGCCGTCTTCGCCCATACTGCCGTCGTAGATTTTTCTGTGTACAACGCCTTCTCTTGCTTTTACGCCCATCGATTTGGGAATCACACTGAGCAAATTGGATGTATAAATTACTCCATTTCGAATTACGTTGGCAAATGCGTGAATATGCTTATTTTCTTGGCAAACGTTGATTTTTGCCATGTATTTTTTATTTCCCAAGCTGATTAAGGGTATGCTCATCCAGTTGCGGAACCTTGCGTCTTCTATGCAGAACGAAACATAAAGCTTAACCTGGCACTCGCCGTCGTCATCGTTTGCGTTATCAATAGTTATATTATAATATAAATTATTTTCCGAATTAGACGGTTCTAATTTGGGCTGAGGCTCGTTGGATACGCCGTTTGCGTGGTTATTAAAGAATTCGATCAAATTATCGAAAGCGACTTTTATTCCGGCGGAAAACGCACGCTCCACTATGCGAAAATGTTTTAGCGATTGCGTGTTTTCCGCAAGCTCCGCCATGTCGTCCAGCGATCCGTCGTTGTCGTTGGACGAAACCGCCATAAACAGCGGGATCTTGCTGATAGGCGCGTAAGCGTTGTTATCCAGTGACGCACGGTAATTTATAAGCGAATTGCCTTCGCCCTCTACTGCAGGAATTATATTAAGCAGAGTAGCACATGCGCAAAGCCCGTCGTTAAACGCCGCCAGCTTGTATACCGTACTGCCGCCCAGCCCTTCGCCCAGAGCGAAAATGCTTTTTTCGCCGTAAAGCTCCTTTATCAGCTTAATCGCTCGGCGGGAAATGCACGTCCACACGTACCAGTTGCTCGTTGAGTCGTTGGGAATGGTAAACTTGTCTACGCCGTCAAGATTGCATGCTGCAAGCGACGCGGGATATAGCGTATATCTTTCTCGGTTTGATACGCCCAGATAATCCAGCACGGCAACCGAATAGCCGAAATCTATAAATTTAGCCAATAGCTCTTGATTGACAATTCCCGTTTTGTTCGCAAGGTACAGCACAGTGCCTTTTGACTCGGGACACTCGTATATCTTGATGTATGCGCGCGTCCGTCCGTCCACGGTAGTAAAGCCGTCAAAGTAGTACTCATTGACGGTAACGCCGTTTTCGGACTTAGGGGAAAGCGCCGACTTGTTTAGCGGAAGCGCCAACGCATCATAATCTTTCCATAGGCTGTTAGGACTTGTAATATCCACCGAACACGCTCCAAATAGTAATCGCCATATATTATATACCCTGCCGTAGGATTTGTCAAGTATTGATTTGCCCTGCGGTAATATATAAATTTTGGCTATTTTAGTCTTGTGGCGCATACTTTTTTAGATTGCTTGACAACGCTTTTGGATGTGTATATAATAAGTGTATTATAAACACAATCGGAGGTCGTATATGGCGTCTGTCAGAAAAGGCGGGCTGGGTAGAGGCTTAGGAGCGCTGCTCAGCGATATAGAAGAAGAATCGGTTATAAACTCTGTGGAAACATCGGAAATGTTGCTTTCCAATATAGAGCCCAACATAGATCAGCCGCGCAAGCAATTTAACGATGACGCGCTTGCCGCTTTGGTTGATAGCATAAAAAAGCACGGCGTAATTACGCCGCTTATCGTTACGCCCAAGGGCGACGGAAAATATATGATTATTGCCGGCGAGCGCCGCTACCGTGCCGCGACCGCCGCAGGGCTTGTTTCCGTGCCGGTGTGCGTGCGCGAGTGCACCCAAGTGGAGATTGACGAGTTGTCCCTTATAGAAAACATACAGCGCGAAGACCTTAACCCCATGGAAGTCGCCCGCGCCATAAAAAAGCTTATGGACGATTACGGCTATACGCAAGAACAGGCCGCCGAACGCATAGGCAAAGCCCGCCCTACCGTTGCCAACCTGCTCCGCCTTATGGATTTGTCCGCCGACGTGCAAAAAATGGTGGAGGACGGGCAGCTTTCCGCAGGTCACGCGCGCTGCCTTGTGACCGTTGCGGATTCCGATATGCAGTGGGAGCTCGCGCAAAAAGCCAAGGGCGACAGAATGAGCGTGCGCGACTTTGAAAAGCTGGTAAAAAACACCCTTAAACCCAAAAAGAAAGTGGAAAGCGCCACGCAAAGCCTTGAATTGCGCGATATGGTTGTGCGCATGCAACGCACTTTAGGCACAAAGGTATCGCTTTTGGGCAACGACAACAAGGGTCGCATATTCATAGATTACTATACTTCGGACGATTTAAACCGCTTAGAGAGCATGCTAAGCTTTTTAGAGAACAACTACAATAAATAAATGTTTCACGTGAAACATTCGTTTATTCGACAAAATAAATGTTCCACGTGAAACATAAATCAAATAAGTCGGATAAATATGTATTATTGCGAAAAATGTAATGCTGCTTTTGAGCCCGAGCGTTGCCCTGTCTGCGGCAACAAAAAGACGCGCGAGCCGCGCGACGACGATTATTGCTTTTTGGCCGAACAAGGTAAACATCGAAGCGAAGTGCTTATGAGCGTGCTGGACGCCAACGAAATACCGTATTCCGCAGTGCCTGTTGGCACCGGTGTGGAAAGCATTTTCGGCATGTCGCTTAGCTGCAATCGACTGTATGTGCCTTTTGGCCATTTGGACAAAGCAAACGGTATTATGCGCGAAATGGAAGCCGAAAAGACGGAAGAATTGCGGGCGAAACTTTTTGAAAACGCCAATTCGTTTAATATTCCGCCCAAAACGGAAAAGAAATTGCGAAAAAAACTGAAGCTGCCAGATGAAACGAATTTCATTTCTTTTTGCTTGGATATCGTAAAGGGCGCGACAAAAATAACGGACGATGACTCAAATACGGGTGCGTGGCGTTTTGTGTATTGTTTTTCCCAAGACTATACGTTAAGCATAGAGCCCAACAGATTTGAGATTTACGCGGTGCGCCCCGCAAAAGCGTAAAAAGATTAAAAAAGAAAATGTGCCAAATAATAAAACGCCGCAAAATAAGCGGCGTTTTTGTGTTTGATAATATTTTGCGCACATTACGGTTGTTTCTTTCTGCCCAAGTCTATGTTATCTTCTTTTCTGTTGCGCAGGGATTTTACGGGGTGCTCGGCCACGGTAAAGCGGTAATCTTCGCCGAATTCGGTAATATAGTTGTCTATCACCTTGTGGCTGGCTACAGCGGACGGCGTTTTGTTTACGGCGGCGTTGTAGCGGAAGTATTCGTAGTTGTCCGGTACATTGGTGATGTCGGTGTATTCTTCCAGTACCGCGGTGTTGTTTACCGTGTTTTTAAGCACGTTGCGCACGTAGTGCTTGTTCTTTTCGCAGTTGTCGTTGAATGTGAGCAGCGTGGGGAATTCGGCGTTTGGTATTACCTGAGACCAGTCTTTGCCTTCGTATTTTTGCAGCAGGCTCGCGGCGTAGTGAAGGTGCGCAAGCTCTTGTTCAAAGTGCGCCGTCCAAATCTTTCTGGCAACGTCGTTGGTTTCTTCGCTCATGGCGGAATAGTACAGGTAGCATTCGCAGTATTCATGCATAAGCAGACATTCCAGCCACGTGGCGGTGGGATCCATAAGTGACTCGTATTGGGTTACGTGCTGTTCTTCCACCATGCCGATTTCCAAAAACAGCTTGCGGCCTATATCCGACGCGGAATAGAATGTGCCGAGATTCATATAGAAGTTCATGGTTTGTTGTTCGGCGGCGGTTATTATCATGGTGTGTAGCTTTGTGGAAAGCGCCGCGTCCGGCGTTATGGGACGGCGAACGTCGTCAAAGGGATGACGGTGTTCGGATATTGTAGGACGCCCCGGCATAATTTCCGTATAGCTTCCGACAAGCTTTTCGCCCTTTATGCCTTGTTCCATTTCCAATAGATCGCTGAATCTGTAAAGGTGGTCAAAGTCTTCCAAAAGCGCAAAGTCGAGCGCGGCCTTAACATATTTGTTCTTTTCGGTTTGAGCGAGCACCGCAGTCAGGTCCACGGCAAGTTGTTCGTACGATATTGTGGTTTCCAGCATGGTTTCGTCCTTTGGTTTAAAAAAGGATATACGCTTTTGCTGTTGTTGTTCCAGCTTGCGCAGGAATGCTACGTCGCGACGAAGATTGTTGTCTGTAGTGTGCCGCGAAAGCTGATGCATAAACCAACTTTCTTCAAACTCCGCACCGTTAAGCAAAATGGTACGAACCTTTGTGTATGCGTCGGTTTCGTTCTTGTTGTAAGCGGTTGGATAGAGCTTTTTCCAATCGTTTACGCATTTGTCAATCTTGTAAGATTTTTCGTAAAATGGATTCATGTTTACCTCCGATAACCAAATTGTTAACAGACGACACAATATTTAAACAGGGGAATATTCAAACAAAACACAAAATTACAAAAACAAAAAATATTTATAAATATATATCCTTTTAACGGTTTTATTCGAAATTATAGAAGAAGAGAGCAAAAATTTATATACCCATCCGTGACACTAAACCGACGGTTTAGTAAATCAAGAAAATCGGTATTTTTTATCGGCCGTATTTGCGGCGCGCAGATGTGTTTTAGGACAAAAAAGAATAAAACCGAAAAAGCCGAGCTGGTTTTGCTCGGCAGGTCGGATGCGTAATAATGTAATTTAGATTGAAAATGGTTTTTAAGTAAATTTGCCTGTGTCGCGTGTCCGCTGATACTTCTTTGCAGGGAAAGAGTGATAAAATAAATTCGGATCCGACCTTCAGGCATTTAGGCGATTTATAGCTAAGAATGAATATCCAAAAGTTTTAAAATCGCCACGCGGCATTATTTGCCGCTTACTTTACCGAGTTTGACTTTTTGCTTTGAGTGCGCGCGGTAGTCTTGGCGGTTTTGGTAACCGAGCTTTCGGACTGAGTAGAGCTGTTGGACTTTTTGCTGCCGCAGCACGAACTCTTTTTAGTCGCGGTCTTTTTTGTGTTAGCCATTATGATTATCCCCCTTAATCTTTTAGCCGAACAACAGCGGAACACGCATGGATTACGCTTTGCTATGGCTATGTGTTTTTAGTGTGTGCCGATTTTTGTAATTTATACGGAAAAAAGCAAACAAAAAAACGAGTTCCGATAAAAAAGGAACTCGCAAAATAAATACAGTAAAAAATAATCAAAAATGATTTTCGTAATTTAAAATGCATTTTTTAATTATTTCAATAGCGTGCCTTTTGTGGCAAATTTCCTTGACGGTAGTTGTTTTATGCTCAAGCATCTTATACACTTCAAAAAAGTGCATCATCTCGTCAAAAATATGTTTGGGCAGTTCGTGAATATTGTTAAAGTCCTTGTACGTGGGGTCGTTTACAGGAACGGCGATTATCTTTTCGTCGAGGTCGCCGTCGTCTATCATTTTGATAACACCGATAGGCTCGCACGAGATAAGCGTCATGGGATATATAATTTCGTTGCACAATACAAGCACGTCCAAAGGATCGCCGTCGCTTGCAAGCGTACGCGGAATAAAACCGTAATTGGCAGGGTAGACGGTGGAAGTGTACAAAACTCTATCCAGTCGCAAAAGGCCGGTCTGCTTGTCCAACTCGTATTTTGCCTTGCTTCCCTTTGGAATTTCTATAAGCGCGTCAAAAAGAGTTTCGGTAATTCTGTCTTTATCTATATCGTGCCAAATGTTCATAAAAAACCTCAAAAAAATTGTCAAAAAAATTATATCACAAAAAAATAAAAATAACAATATATAAAAATAAAAATGAAAAATATATTGCGCAACAAATATAAAATGTAGCAAAAATACGCGATTTTTTTATTTTTGTTCAACAAAAAAAGCAAAAAACGGCAGAAATCGAAAAAAATAGTAAAGCCGTACTATACAAAAATCTATTTTTCCGTCTCAAAAAAATCTTCCGAAATTTCGGAATTATTGTGATCTGTAATAGATAAATCAAAATCCAACGAAGCCGCAGTTTCGGAAAGCTGTTCGGTTTCAATCACGGTTTCGGGGTTAGACAATCGGTCATGCTCGGTTGCCGTATTTGTTTTAGCTTTGCCGAATAAGGGAATATATTTTTTAAGAACCAGCAAAAATGCGGGGACAAGCACGCTGTTTGCGCCCAGCCAAGAAAAGCAGTTGTTAAGGCACACTATCGTAAAGCTTTTGTAATGGATGGCGATAAGCGACACGCCGACGCGCATTGCTACTTCCATAGCGGCGGAAAACAGCGCGACTGTGCCACGCCCCATTCCTTGCAAAGAGCTTCGACATATGCACAGCGTACTAAGCAATATGTAAAAACCGCCGTTGCACAGCGTGTATCGCAATGCATAGCTAAAAAGTTTTTCCGATCTGTCTGCGCGGGAAATAAACATCATAACAAGCGGACGGTTTAAAGCAACAACAAGCCCGCACAAAAGCACGGATACACCCACCGCAAGCAGAGTGAACTGTTTTACGCCCGATTTAATGCGGTCATAGCGCTCGGCTCCGTAATTTTGTCCGACAAAAACGGAAAGCGCGGACGCACTGTTTACAAGAATACCGGACGCAATTCCGTCTATTCTTGTTGCGGCAACGTACGCCGTGACAGCGGTCGGTTCCATGGTGTTAAGGGCCGTTTGACCGAAAATCATGCCAATCGACACAATGGACATCTGCAGCGCCATCGGCAAACCCAATCGCAAATGGGCGCCGTAATTTTTTAAATTCGGCTTAAAATGCTTTGGCTTGAATCTGAGAACGGGGTAACGCACCCATAAGTAAACAAAAGTCGCCGCGGCAGTCAGTCCGTTGGCAAGCACGGTAGCAAGCGCCGCACCGCGCACGCCCATGCCGAAACACATTACAAACAAGCAATCCATTCCTGCGTTTAAAAAGCAAGAGAATATCAAAAAGTACAACGGGACTTTTGAGTCGCCGATAGCGCGCAAAGTCGATCCGAACAGATTGGAAAACGCCGAAAGCAGCATTCCGCCGAAAATTGTTGTTATGTAGTCCACCGAATAATCAAAAAACTCGGTTTTTGTTCGCATGGCGGTAAGCATGGGTTTGGTTATGACAAGCGCAACAACGGTGAGTACAGAAACAAGCAAAAGAGTAAGGATTATGCCGGTAGCAAACGATTTTTTAATGCCTTCGTCATCATTTGCGCCCCGCCGCTGGCTTATTATTACAGAAAAACCGCCGGATAGCCCCGATACAAACCCGAGTATCATAAACGACAGCGAGCCCGTCGCGCCGACGCCTGTCAGTGCGGCGGCGCCGATTGCTTGACCGACTATCACCGTATCCACAAGCGAATAAAGCTGTTGAACAAAAATGCCCAAGATTATCGGCAATGTAAACAGAAGTATGCACTTAAGTGGATACCCGTGAGTAAGATCCATTGCCGCGCCGCGCCGCTTTTTTTCGGGTTTTTCGCTCATAGTACGCATGTAAACAAAAACATTGCTTGCTAACATCTGTTATATCACCGCCGCAATATAAAGTCAAAAGAATTAAGGAGCAAAAATTATAACAAAAAAACAATTTGCCGCAAAAAAGCGCCGATTCACATTTATTGCTTGATTTCCGCATGAAATTCGGATATAATTTACTCAATAGAGATTTACGGGAGTTATTATGGCTATTTTGGTTACGGGCGGCGCAGGATATATCGGGTCGCACACATGCGTGGAATTACTCAATTCGGGCTACGAGGTTGCGGTGGTGGATAATTTTTGCAATTCCACAAGCGAAAGCATAAATCGTGTGCAAAAAATTACCGGAAAAAAAGTGCGCCTGTACGAAGGTGATGTTCGTGACAGAAAAATCATGAACAAAATCTTTGACGAAAACAAAATCGACAGCGTTATTCACTTTGCCGGTCTGAAGGCGGTGGGCGAGTCATGCGAAAAGCCTATAGAGTATTATGACAACAATCTTATGTCCACGCTTGTTCTTTTGGACGTTATGCGCGCACATAACTGCAAAAAAATAGTATTTTCGTCATCGGCCACAGTGTACGGCTTGCCCGAGCGGTTGCCACTGGACGAAGATTGCCGCGTGGGCGGTACGACAAATCCGTACGGCACAAGCAAGTATTTTCAGGAAGTAATGCTTAAAGATGTTTACGCGTCCGATCCCGAGTGGACGGTTGTGCTGCTCAGATACTTCAATCCGGTAGGAGCGCACGAAAGCGGATTGATAGGAGAAGACCCCGCGGGTATACCCAATAATCTTACGCCGTATATAGCAAAAGTCGCAATAGGCACGCTAAAAGAGGTGGGTGTGTTCGGCAACGACTACGATACGCCGGACGGAACGGGCGTGCGCGATTATATTCACGTGGTGGATTTGGCAAAAGGGCATGTGGCGGCTATAGAAAAAATAAAAAAAGCGGGCGTTTACACCTATAATCTAGGGACGGGCAACGGCAGCAGTGTTATGGACGTTATTCACGCGTTTGAAAAAGCGTGCGGACACAAAATTCCGTATTCCGTAAAACCCCGCCGCGCAGGCGATATTGACATATATTATGCCAACCCCGATAAGGCAAAACGTGAGCTCGGCTGGCACGCCGAGCTCGACATAAACGACATGTGCGCGTCTCTCTGGAACTGGCAGACCAAAAACCCGAAAGGGTATAAAGGATAAAAATAGATAACAAAAATAACGCATAAAAAATACGGCACCCGTTTGGTTGCCGTATTTATTGGAGCTGCTAACCGGACTTGAACCGGTGACCTCGTCCTTACCAAGGACGTGCTCTACCTGCTG
>JAFLVI010000026.1 GCA_022508405.1 Clostridiales bacterium | reverse complement strand
GTAGACGATTTTTTCCACGCACACGTTGGTCTTGCCGCTGCCCGCAACGCCCTGAACGAGCATATTGGAGTCCTCGGTCTCCACAATCTTGCGCTGGGTTTGATTGAGATGCGGAAAGTTCACAATACCGTCCGAGCTAGAAACAAGATAAAGCCTTTCCAAATCTTCCTTTTGTACTGCGTCCGACGTGTCGCTCACTGTCAAAGATATGTCTCCGCGCGAGCAAAGATAATCTTTTAGCCGTCTGTCCGTGCCGCCTTCGTTGTCCGCGCCGGCAAACTTATAAAACACTATATCGCCGGCGTCCTTTCGGCAAATGTACAGCGTGTAAAATCCGTCATCTGTCGTAACGGCCTTACAGCCGTCCACGGAAATGTTCGCCTTAAAAATACCTTCCGCCACACGCGAAATAAACGCGTCAATCATTGCGATTTTGCGCGTCAGCGATATAAACCCCTCTGTCTTATAAATCCGGCTTTCGGACGACAGAGCGATTTTTTGCGTGTCCAAGCTAAACTTTTCCGTCATAATACCATAAGTCCGTCAATGTACGAAGAAAAATCGGAAAACGGAAACGCAATATTCATAAACGCTTTTAGCCGCGTGTCCGTCATTGTGGAGTTTGAATAATCAAACGATATGGGCGTGTTTTTTTTGCGGTACTGAACGTATATATCCGCTTCCATGCGCTTTTTTTCCGACCGCTCTTTATTGCCAAGCAGTCGCTTTTCCATTTGTTCGAGAGCGCGTTTTTTGTTGGCAAGCTGGCTCCTTTCGTCCTGACAGGTAACGACAAGTCCGGTGGGGATATGCGTAATGCGCACCGCCGAATCGGTCTTGTTTATATGCTGACCGCCGGCGCCGCTCGAACGAAAGACGTCTATCTTTAAATCGTCTTCCGATATTTTTTCCGTTTCCGCCGCGAGAGTTACGGCAAAGCAAAGTTCTTCGCTTTTGCCGCCGGATAGATACACCTTGTGCGCGCCGGTCAGCGGCGAAAGCCTTGTAATAATATCTTCGCCTTCCGCAACAAAGGACGCTTCGCGCAAAACACCTTTGCTTACGTACTCGGTTTTTTCGTCATATATTTTTGCGCCGCGAAAGAGCAAATATTCCTTAATAAGCGAGAAAAACGGCACGCCGAATTTAGACGACGCAGCGGTAAACTTAAATCTACAGTACACTCGTTCTTTGATATGCTTACAACCGATTTCATTTGCGATTTCCGTTGACAATTTGGAAGCGCCGCGTTTTAAGGAAGCAATCTCTTCGTAAATTATCTCGCGCTCTTCATCGCTTTTGGTCTCCGTCAAAAGCTCGGAAATCCCGCGTTCGGAATTTAAAAGCTCCTTTAAAGCGTTTAGCTTATCGTTTATCAACTTAAGTTTGTTGTACTTAGATAAAACGGACAAATAATACGCTTTGTCCGCTTGCACTTCGGGATATTCCAAAAGTTCTTCCGTTTCGGAAAAAGCTTCCGTCGCCTTTTCCGCCGCGGTTATAATATCGCCGTAAATTCCGTACATGCAAAAATTATATCATAATTTTCGTCTACTGTCAAATATCAACCTTTAAGTCGGAATGTATAACACAATTCGCCGTGGCTTTATTGGTGGCTATGGGAATATCGTACACCACGGCTATGCGCAGCAGCGCTTTTACGTCCGGATCATGCGGCTGTGCGGACAACGGATCCCAAAAGAATATTACAATATCTATCTTTTTTTCCGCAATCTTAGCGCCGATTTGCTGGTCGCCGCCGAGCGGACCGGAAAGGTACTTTTTTACGGCAAGCCCTGTCGCTTCGGAAACAAGCCCCGCGGTGGTGCCCGTTCCGCACAAATCAAATTGTTCCAGCGTGCTTTTGTTGTGCAACGCCCAGTTTACCATTTCCGCTTTTTTGTTGTCGTGCGCAATAAGCGCAATCGTTTTTCGCTTTTCCATATTGTTTCCTTGCCTTTTATTTTTCAACTATATTACAAAATGTTGTAGCAAAAAAGTTGCGTAAATTAGGACTTTCTCCAGTCTCCGGTGTAATTTTTCAGCAGCTGCGCGTTTGCGACAGGATCGCTATTTGCGCTTACGGATCTAACGGCGCCGCCGGCATTTTTGGCAAACCAAGTCGACGGGCGGTTTGCAAACGTCACATTTTTAAGAACTGCGCTGTTAAAAGCACCCGCGCCGAACCAAACAACGCTTGCACCGATTGTCAGGTTTTCTATATTTCTGCCTGCAAACGCTCCGGCGGACACAGTACGGATATTCCCGTCAATCACGTAGTCGGAAGCCGTAAAGTCGTCATTGGTCGCAAGTATATGCTTGCCGAGAACGAGCACGCCGTTTTGCCAACTGCCGCCGTCTTTATAAAACGCAGTGTCGTAAAACGCGTTCCTGCCCATATATACAACATTGTCGTCCTCGAAAATAATATAGGCAAGATTTACGCAGCCCATAAACGCTTCATCGCCTATGGATGTAATTTTTGCGGGAATAGTAACCGTCAAAAGGCTTTTATTGCCCTTGAACGTACCGGCGGGTATGGATGTAATATTTTCCGGAAGTACAAGGTGGGGGTTGACTTCGCCTATTATATTCATGCTGTCGGCATAGTACATAGGACTGGACAGTGCGCTCACAAATGTAATTGCAAACCAATCGGAAACACTGCCGCCGTACACAACTTCTTGCAGACCGGTGCAATCTCTAAACGCATCGGTGCCTATTGTTTTGACCGAAACGGGAACGGTCACCTTGGTCATGTAGGCGCAACCGTCAAACGCGAACTCGGCTACGGCGAGCGTATTTGACTTGATTACAAACTCGGTGTTGCCGTCAGTAAAATAAGCGCTTCTCACTCTTATAAGGTGCAGTCCTGCGTACAGCGCGCCGTCGGTCCAGTTATCGTCGGAGTTGTAGAAACCTGTGTTATAAAAAGCCCTGTAGCCTATTTCGGTAACGCTTTCGGGAATGACTATATCGTCAAGACCGACACAGTCCGAAAAAGCGATGTTGCCAATGGTTTTGAGCGTAGAAGGAAGAGTAATGTCGGCAAGCGCTGCGCAACCGTAAAAAGCGCCGTACTCCACCCTAGTAAGCTGCGGGTCACCGCCGTAGAACACTATTGACGTAAGCGCAGTGCATCTGTCAAAGGCATTTGACTCTATAGCCGTGACGGTCGAAGGCAGTAATACCTTCTTTATAGCGTTATTGCGCGAAAACGCCGATGCGCCTACGGCGCGCACAGGCAACGTCTCCTGAATGCCTGCCGCTCCCTCAAAAAAAGCGGGATTGGGGCGAGAGACCGCCACCGTGATTTCCGATGCGCGCGGTACGCCGTTGTCGTTTTTGACAACAAAGTAATCGCCGCTCACCGCAAGCTCGTAAGTAAGCCCGTCATAGCCGCAGTAAGCGCAAAGGTTGGAATGAGAGTAATCGTGCGGCGCAGTTATTTCGTGAGCGACTTCATAGCGGTTACACACAAGACTGTGCTCGTTTGCGCCGCACTCGACAACATGCCAATCGTGCCCTAGCGCCGTGCCGGTAACGGCTGTGCTCGTAAAATAGCCGCACACAGAACAGGTGCTTACTATCGCTTCGTCATGTTCACAGTCGGCGGGCGTGGTGACAGTTTCGTAACTGTGCGAGCCGTACTCTCTTAAGTTACAAACGGTACAGACGTGCGTATGATTTAACGTGCCGTCGGGGTAACGAACATTTATCCAAGCGCTCCATTTATGGCCGAGCGCGGGGCTTTCGTCCCTATCAACATGATAGCAGTCTTGGCAAACGTCCACGTTTATTTCGGGTTTGGTGCAGGTGGCCGCCTGATTGGACGAAACCATGCGACAGTCTTCCGTTTCATGCTTTTCGCAACCGGTGCGCAAGCAATGGTGCGAGTGTGTATGGTGTTCGTCATTGTCGCCGCTGTATTCCCATTCGCCGTAGCTGTGTCCGAGCGCCGTGCCGGTGTGTGTTTCGGTACGAGCGTAAACGCATGTGGCAAGCGAACAGGTATACTCGGTAAACGCATCGCTCTCACAGCTTTCATCCGTCCTGACGCTTACGACAGTACCAACTGTTCCGACCGATACGCCATTTTCTTCCGCAGTGCAGTCGTCCCTTTGGCAATGACGTGTATGCGTATGCGCGTACGGCATGGCGTTGTTATTTTCCAGTACGTACGCCGACCAATCGTGTCCGAGCGCGTCCGCAAAATCGGAATTGTATGTATTGCCGCAGCCGTCGCAATTATAAACGGTGTATCCGATTTTTTCGCAAGTGGGGTCTACGGTTTTTTCGATGTTTGCAGTGCAGTTTTCTTCTTCGTAATATTCGCAGCGGTAACAAGTCTGTCTGTGCTTATAAACGCCGTCCACCGTCCTGTAAAATGTTTTTTGTTCTGTCATCAGATGTCCGAGCGCGGCGGCGGTTATGTGCTCGTGATTGTCGCCGCAAACGTTGCAAGTGTGAATTAACTTGCCCGAGTCAAGGCATGTGGGCGACACTTCCGTTTCCGTAAACTCACATTCGGCAATTTCCGAATAACTGCAATTTTCGCAATATATCGCATGGGTATCGTTGCTGCGCTTTTCGTAATAAAACTCATGACCGGTCGCAGGTATTTGCTCGGGTGCGACGATAATCTCATTACAGCGCGAGCAGCTTTTGCCCTCGGAAAACCCCACGCTCGAACACCCTGCGGGGACTGCGGGTATCACCACACTGCCGTCATGACCGAGCGCGGCAACCGTGCGCTCGTCTGTTTCAAAACAGTTGGCGCACGCATAAATCCCTTTGCCATCCTCAACACATGTCGGCGCCGTCTCAGACTGCAAGTGCCAATCGTGATTGAGCGCGGGAATAATTTCCGTAAAAGTCTTTTTGCACACCTTGCATACTCCGGTGCGCTCACCGTCTTTCGTGCAGGTTGCCGCAACCGTAATTTCATAACTGTCGGCTGTGTGTTTGTGTTTTTTCGACGTGTCATCGCTACAAGCTGAAAGAGCCAAAACTCCGCCGACTATAATCGCCAAAACCGCTATAACTGCGAGCCTGTTTTTCATAAAATGCTCCCTAATATCTCCAAATTGTATGTGTGTATTTTATCAAACTAAACAAAAAACAAATTGTAACAGAACATTAAAATAAATTGCCGTAATTACTCTGCCAATCCTGTCTTACAAAGTTTTGCACACCATCGCCTACAACAACACGTCTGAGACTTTTGCATTTGGAAAACGCCTTGCTCGGGGTCGGGCGTTACGGGCTTCGCCAAAGAGACCGTAATTTTAGCCTGATACGTGTTGTAGTCTGTGTTGTCGTCAAACACCGCGTAATATACGTGTGCGCCTACTTGTTAATGGTAAAGCCACGTACTGCCGTCATTATAACATTAGCAAACAAACTGTGTCAAGTCTAAGCTGAAACGCAGTCGTTCAATAATATTTTTTAAATATATGTTCGCCCTTGACTTTGCCTATTATTTTGTTTATACTGTGTATACGGGTGATAACCCGAATTCAATTTACAGAGGTTTTTATGTTTATCACGGACGATATTAAATACGTCGGCGTAAACGACCATGACGTAGATTTGTTCGAGGGACAGTATGTCGTTCCGCACGGCATGGCGTACAACTCTTACGTCATACTAGACAAAAAGATCGCTGTGTTCGACACAGTGGACGCTCGCTTCGGCACGGAGTGGCTTAACAACATCAAGACCGTGCTCGAGCGCAAAGCCCCCGATTACCTGATTATACAGCACATGGAGCCCGACCATTCGGCTAACATAGTCGCTTTTATGACGGCGTACCCCAAGGCGACAATCGTATCGTCGCAAAAAGCGTTTAACATGATGAACAACTTTTTCGGCACAGACTTTTCCGACCGCCGCATAGTTGTAGCCGAAGGCGGCACTCTTTCACTCGGCAAGCACAACCTTGCCTTTGTTGCCGCGCCCATGGTGCACTGGCCGGAAGTTATCGTCACATACGACAGCACGGATAAGGTACTGTTTTCGGCGGACGGCTTCGGCAAATTCGGCGCATTGGACGTGGACGAAGAATGGGCATGCGAAGCGCGCAGATACTACATCGGCATAGTTGGCAAGTACGGCGCTCAGGTGCAAGCGCTGCTTAAAAAGGCGGCGGGACTGGACATACAGATAATCTGCCCTACGCACGGACCGGTGCTAACCGACAACTTGGGATACTATCTTAACCTTTACAACACGTGGTCTTCTTACGGCGTGGAAAGCGACGGCATTGTAATTGCTTACACCTCGGTATACGGACACACCAAGGAAGCCGTGGAACTGTTAGCCGCCAAGCTTACGGAAAAGGGCTGCCCCAAAGTGGTCGTAACCGACCTTGCGCGCGACGATATGGCGGAAGCGGTGGAAGACGCATTCCGCTACGGCAAGCTTGTTCTTGCTACCACCACGTATAATGCGGAAATCTTCCCTTTTATGCGCGATTTTATTTCACACCTTACCGAGCGCAACTTCCAAAACCGCCACGTTGCATTTATAGAAAACGGAAGCTGGGCGCCCATGGCAACGCGCGTTATGAAAGGCATGTTGGAAGGATGCAAAAACCTGACATATTCGGAAAATAATGTGCGCATTATGTCCGCACTGAACGCCGATTCCACAGCACAGATAGAAAAGCTTGCTACCGAACTTTGCCGCGACTATATAGCGCGCTCGGTCGATGCGGACAAAAACGACCTTAAAGCATTGTTCAATATCGGCTACGGTTTGTATATCATTACATCGCGCGACGGCGACAAGGACAACGGCTTTGCCAGCAACAGCGTGCTGCAGCTGACCAACAAGCCCAATCGCATAGGCGTTGCTATAAACAAGGCAAACTACAGCCATGATATGATAAAAAAGACAGGAGTAATGAACGTCAACTGCCTGTCGGTGGAAGCACCCTTCTCCGTGTTTGAGCACTACGGCTTCCAGAGCGGCAGAAACGTGGATAAGTTTGCCGGCGAAGAAAATATATTGCGCTCGGACAACGGCGTAGCCTTCCTTCCCCGCTACATCAATTCGTTTATGTCGCTCAAGGTGGAGCGGTATATCGACCTTGAAACGCACGGCATGTTTGTGTGCACAATCACCGAGGCGCGCGTAATATCAGACGTGGAAACAATGACGTACAACTACTATCAAGCCAACGTCAAACCCAAGCCCGAAGCAAAGCAAAAGGGCTGGGTGTGCAAGATATGCGGCTACGTCCACGAAGGCGAAGAACTGCCCGAAGACTTTATCTGCCCGCTCTGCAAGCACGGCGCGGCAGACTTTGAAAAACTGTCGTAAAATGCTAAAAGCGGAAACAAATTTGTTTCCGCTTTTTTCGTGCCGATAAAAGTCATGGTATATTGACAAGGCGCAATAAATAAGGTATAATATCGAAAAGGCTTTTTAGCCATATAAATTGTTTCGGAGGTAATTATGAGAAGCTTTACTACATTGGATTTGCAGTACGCGCACAGATTTTACGGCTTTAAGGGCGAAGCGCAGTACTTGCACGGACACACAGGCACATTGACGATTGAAGTGGAAGACACCGTTGAAAGCGGCGTCAACATGGTTTTCCCCTGCAACGAAATCAAAAAGATTGCGTGGGAAGTTTTGCAAAACTTTGACCACGCGCTTGTACTGCGCGAAGACGATCCCCTGCTTCCCGCTATACTCAAGGTGTACGAAGAACAAGGAATCCGTAACGGCGCACCCACCAACAAACAAAAGGGTCCGGCGTTCAAGACGGCGCTTGCCACCGCCTATCCCGAATGCAGACTTGTTGTCACCAAGGAAACCATGACCGTCGAAGGCATGATAAAAATCGTTTACGATCTGCTTAAGGATAAGCTTAACATCGTTAAGCTCACCTTTACAAGCGGTGTAAACGGCGCGACAGAAACCTACGAGCCCAAAGCGGCCGCCTATAAGCCGGCAAACGACATCCCCCGTTGCCCGCTGTGCGGCATTGCGCTCAACGAAAAAGGCATCTGCCCCAAGTGCGGATATAAAAAGTAATTCGGAATTAGGAATTAGGAATTTATAATGAAAAATTAAAGGCGGTTCAAGTGAGCCGCCTTTTTTCTTATCTCTTATTTATTATCTATTATCTATTATTTACGCAAACTTCTTTAATTCGGTGCGGACAAGGTTTATTACTTCGTCTGCGGCACAGTCAACGGCTATCTGCTTAGACATGGATTTATCACGCGCGGTCACTTCCACAACTCCGTTTTTCATATTGCGCGGGCTTACAATCACGCGGTACGGAACGCCGAGTAGATCGGCGTCGGAGAACATTACGCCGGCGCTGACGTTGCGGTCATCGTAGATTACTTCTATGCCGCTTTCCTGTAGCTTTTCATAAAGCTTGTCTGCGTACGCTTTGATATCCGCGTCGTCCGCGCGCACTGCGCACAAATGCACCTGATATGGCGCAACGGACAGCGGCCAAATGGGACCGTAATTATCGTGGTGCGCTTCGGCAATCGCCGCGGCAAGCCGCCCCACGCCTATGCCGTAACAGCCCATAATGGGGTACTGTTCCTTGCCGTCGTTGTCCAGATACGTCATGTTCATGGACTTTGTATACTTTGTGCCCAGCTGGAAGATATTTCCCACTTCTATGCCGCGCGAAACGGTAATTGCGTGCTTGCCGCACACAGGACATATGCCGCCGTCTACAATCTTGGCAAAGTCGTGGTACTCAGCGCCTTTTACGTCGCGCTCCATATCCAGTCCGGTGTAGTGGTAGTCGTCTTCGTTTGCGCCGCAAACAAGATTGTTCATGCCCATAAGCGACCTGTCGTACAGCACGGTCGCTTTTGCGTTAAACCCAATCGGTCCGATAAAGCCGGCATGTATTCCGCTCTCTTCGGTGATAACCGCAGGGTGAATATCACAGCCCAAATACTTGGTGAGCTTTGTTTCGTTAACTTCCAAATCGCCGCGGATAAACAGCACCACGTAGCTGTCGTCGGCGTTGCGCTGATACACAACCGCCTTGCATGATTGAGCCGTTTCGCTTTTTAAGAAAGTACACACTTCTTCTATGGTGTGCATATTGGGCGTGTGCACCTTTTTTAACGCCGCCGATTTCTGCTTTTTGGGCGCGTCCAAAACGCATTCCGCCGCTTCTACGTTAGCCTTATATCCGCACTCGCCGCATATGGCGATTGAATCTTCTCCGATCGCCGTAAGCAACATAAACTCGTGCGAAATGTTGCCGCCCATCATGCCCGAATCGGAGGCGACCGAAATAACTTGCGGCAAGCCCACGCGCGCATAAATCCTTTCGTACGCCTTGTGGCATTTATCGTAGTACTCTTCCAAGTCCTTTTGGCTTGTATGGAATGAGTACGCGTCCTTCATGGTAAACTCGCGCACTCTTATCAGTCCCGCGCGCGGCCGCGCTTCGTCGCGGAATTTGGTCTGGATTTGGTATATCATAAACGGGTACTTGGCATAGGTTTGCCCGTACTCCCTGACAAGATGAACTGCCGCCTCCTCGTGCGTCATGCCGAGCACAAGCGGGCTGTTGTTGCGGTCATTAAACCGTGCCATTTCCTTGCCGATACTCTTGTATCTGCCCGACTCCTGCCACATGGACGCAGGCATAACTACAGGAAACTGAACTTCCTGCCCGTCAATCCTGTCCATTTCTTCGCGCATGATTTGCTCGATTTTTTTGGTGATCCTTTTGAGCGGCATAAAAGAAGAAAATATGCCGTTTGCCACGTACTTTACATATCCGCCGCGCACCATAAAAGCGTGGCTGTCCACGCTGCAATCGGCAGGCTTTTCCTTAAACCGTTCGCCTACAAGCTTATCGAGTTTCACAATATATCTCCTTTTATGCCCTACTAAACAAAAACTTTGTACACGCATTATAATAGATATTCACATATTTGTCAATCGTTTCCGCATGCCGACACACAAGCGATGTTTACTCGCTTCAAAAACCGCAAAAACGAAAAACCCGAAACGCATTTTGCGGTTTCGGGTTTTAAATTTTATAATAAGTAGCCCGATTGACTATCGCCTTGCCGATACAATCAAGATTTGTTTGAAGGTTTCGGCGGAATAGAGGGAATTCGGTCGGTTTCCGGATTTTCCTCTTTTTCGGCTACAGTCCATACTGTGTACACAGTAGTGCCCACTGCTACTTTGGATAAGTCCGCGGCGGAGATCAGATTGTCGGTGTCGTCAGGCGACAAGGCCCAGCCGGCAAAGTCGTAACCTTCACGCGTGGGTGCGGTAAGCTCAGTGTAGGGGTCTAACAAAGAAACGGTTTTTTCGGTAACCGTAACAGCCACCACATAGCTTTTGTCGTCGGAAAGCATGCAACCCCAAACGACGGGACAATATGACGAATTCCAGAATCTGTTCCAATCCACATATTCCGGATAGGTTTCGCTGTATATTGTAAGGTTGTCGCACGAGCTGAATGCATGACGTGCAATGGATGTGACGCTACCGCCTATCGCTATGCCCGAAAGGCTGTCGCAATCACGGAAGGCAAAGCTGCCTATGCTCGTCACGCTGTCGGGGATGTTAACGTACTTAAGTCTTGTACAACCCATAAACGCACGGTTGCCTATAGTCTGTACTCGGTCGCCTATAAGCACCGTTCTAAGACCGGTGCATTTGTAAAATGCGTAAGCGCCTATCTCCGTAATGCTGTCTGGAAGATTAAGTTCGGTAAGCGTTATGCATTGATAAAACGCGTTGTTGCCTATAGTCTGAACGCCTGTACCGAAGTCTACCGATTTTAGCGCGTGGCATCTGAAGAATGCATATGCGCCTATTTCCGAGAGACTGTTGGGCAACTCCACGCTCCGCACTCTCGCGCAGTTGTAGAATGCGCCGTAGCCTATGGAAGTAACGCCCGAGCCTATGGTTAGCTTGTTGATTGAAAAACAAGACAAAAATGCGAATCTGTCTATTGTTTCTACGCTGTCGGGGATATCCAGTTCTTTCAAATTATTGCAGTACGCAAACGCTCTGTCGCCTATGGTGCGAACGCCGTTGACGATGTCCACCGACATCAGGCTTTGACAATTAAAGAAAGTAGCGGTTTCTATTGTTTCCACGCCGCTTGGTATGTTGACAGACTGTAAGAACGCACAATTATAAAACGCATATGAACCGATATACGTGACGGTATTCGGTATAACTACCGAAAAGACAAATGTACAATTTGCAAACGCTTGGGTAGCAATCGCTTTTACACCGGGATCGATTTCGAAATTTCCAAACGCGTCTTCATGGCAGCCGACAACCCATTTGTCTATTACCACAATATCCTGCGATTGGTTCCAAGCTGCAGTGTTATAAAAAGCGTGCGGGCCTATATAAGTAACCGAGTCGGGAATATTTATTGCTGTAGCGACAAGATTTTCGCAATCATAAAATGCATACGCTTCGATTGTTTCCACTCTGTTGCCCAGTCGCACCGTACGCAAATTTGTGCATTTGTAGAATGCCTGACTACCGATTATTTTTACTCCGTCGCCGATTTGTATACTTTGCAGATTGGTACAGCCTTCAAACGCAGAGGCGCCGATATATCTCATATTTTCAGGCAAGGTTACGCCGGTTAATTTAGTGCAATGATATAATGCACCGTCGCCTATACCGACAAGCGACTTATTGGTGCTTATAGGCAATGATGTCAAATCATCGGCAACCTTTACGCCCACAATCCACCTATCAATAATGACGGTGTTTCCGGCAGCTACCCATGCTGCCGTGCCGTGAAAAGCATACCAGCCTATTTCGGAGACAGAACCGCCTATACTTATATCGGATAAAGCCGTGCAAAACACAAACGCCCACGACCCTATCGTCGTGACGCCGAATGGTATATTCACGCTTTCCAACGCCACGCAGTTTTGAAACGCATGATTGCCGATTACTCTGACACCTTCGCTTATAATAAGATTGGAAAGGAGCGAACAAGATATAAATGCGGAATCCCCAATCACACAAGACGTACCGTTTATGTGAGCGGATGTGAGCTTCCCGTCATCACGGAAAGCATCCGAGCCGATACTTTTCATGCTTTCCGGAATATTTATACTCGTCAGTTCGGTGCACGAGCGGAACGCCCCCGTGCCCAACGATTGCACGCCGTTGCCCAGATCCACCGAGACAAGTCCGCGACAATAGAAGAATGCGTTTTCGCCGATGCGTGTAACGCTGTCCGGTATGGTAATCGAGGTAATGTTGCGGCAGCTTTGGAACGCCCTGTCACCTATAGTAACAACGCCGTCCGGTATTGTCACGCTTGACAAGTTTTCGCAGTTATAAAACGCGCCCGATTTGATTTCCTTAACATTATTACCTATAACTATACCGGTAAGGGCGCGCGAATTGGAAAACGCGTTTTCTCCTATGCTTGTAACCGGCAAACCCCTATATGTGTCGTCTATTACAATATCGCCGGTGGCGGTGCCAATCTTGGAAATCTCGTACGATTTGCCGTCTGCGGCAAGTGTATAAATCAATCCGGACTCGTATTCCTTTTCGAACCGCAAAACAGCCCACGATGAATCCCTGTATTTTTTTCCGTCGCCCACCGCCTTAACCTTGATTGTGTATTTACCCGGGGCATATTCGCGCAACGAAACGGAAGTGCGGCGCGTGTCCATCTTGGCGCCGTTTATTTCCACGGCATAGCTCTTTGCATGCGCAACCGCAGCCCACGACAGCGTGTTGTTGTCTGTTACTGCCAAACCGGTAGGCGTGGAAAGTGCGGGCACGCTACTACAAGCGGCAAACGTAAACAGCGTTGCAACCGCAAAACATAATAATATTAAATTACGAAGTCTCAGCAGTGATTTTTTCATACTTTCTCCGTAGTGGACTGACTCTCGGCGTGCTTTTCTTTTCTTTCACGGATAAGCTCATGTATCCACTTCCACTTAAACTTGCGCACTGCAATATCAAGCAAGAACAGAGCTATTGCAATGATAATGAAAATCCAGCGCGGATCGAAAATATTATGCAAAGCGTCGATTTTCTCATCGAATATACTCCACGGCTCGTCAAGCGAGATTTGCTTGCCGCCGCCCAATAAAGCCATTTGTTTCATAAGCTCTTCACAATCGGCTTCCGAAGTAAATGTGTTGTATTCTTCCGAATAAGAGAATACCCTGTATGCGTTGTGCTCAGCCAAAACATTGTTTTGCGCGTCGAGCTTGACGATATACACTCTGTACACGCCGGCTGTGGTTATCTCAAACTTAATGTTTGAATATCCTTGCTCTTTTGTCGGTACAATTTTACTGACCAACTGCTCCGTTTGGTCACCGGTCGGAACGGTAAATACCGACAATTCTATTCTGTCCCCGTCTTTCATTTCGGTAAAGATGCTTGCGCGAGTGGAATAGTTGTCTTCGGTAAAATCCACCGTCATGGCGGAAGGACGAATATTAACTGTGGGCAGGAGCGTCCTTATTGCGTTGTTGACTATCTTTACGCCCGCTTCGCTTGCCAAAAACGCCTGCGACCAACCGTCGCCCGAAAGATCGCACATAAAGCTACCCACTCTGCCTTCGCCGTAACGCCAGTGCGCCAGTATGGGAACAAACTCGCCGGAAAGAGAAACATATATATCGTCCTTAACCTTTGTGCCGAAGTAACCGCCGAGCATGGGAATATCCGCTTGGGTTACGCCGTTGACCATTGCGGTGTGGTCGCGTATTTTCGGCTGGAACGGCTCGGAGCTGATTTCGGTAATTTCGGGCAAACGCAATTCCTTGCTCATTTCGTCGGGAAGAGTATTGGAATCCCAAACTCTGTAATATCTGCCGTGTCCCAATTCGGCGGCTTTTCTCATGTTTTGGTCTTGCTGGCTGTTTTGGTCTATACCGATTGCAACCATAGAAAATGTTATGCCCGCTTCGTAGTTGGCTGCTATAATATCGCCGTAATCTTCAAAAGTTTTATCACCCGGTTCGCCGTCCGATATCAAAATAATATGACGACGTTCTATGTCGCGCCGCGACAAAAGCGCCTCGCCCGCGCGCTTGATAGCGCCCGCAAACTGAGTGCCGCCGCCCATTTCTATGTCGTTGATAGTGCGCAATAACCGTGCTTGCTGGGTTGCCGGAATTAGCGACTGCTCTACTTGGAACTCGGTATCAAGCGTCATTATACCGCAGTAGTCGCGCTCGCTTAGGGCGTATACCGCCGCACGCGCGCCTTGTTTTGCCTCGTCAAGGCGAGTTCCGTTCGCCATTTCCGTACTCATACTGCCGGAACGGTCGATTATTATCATGACTCCGATCGGCGGGGTGTAGTTGATTGACTGGACAGGCAGCATATCTTGATACAGCGTAGGCGACATCGTGCCGTCCGGCATGATATCGTACATATCGCTGCGGTCATACATGTTCGGCACCAAATTGCCGTATTCGTCTACGCGCATACCGCCCACGGTAAACAAGCCGCCGCCGATGTCATGTACATAAGTATACAAGATATCTATAAAGCCTTCCGGCATATCGCGGTTGGCAATGTTCATCAAAACCACTTCATCGTATTGACGGAGCGCGTCCACGGTATTGGGCATGTTCTTTTCGTCCGCAACCTGAACTACGGTTGCAGTGTATTCCTCGCCCAACGAATCCACAAACTTAGTGGAATCACCGAGCTCGCGTTCGATGACAAGAATGTTATTGAAAGAGTTTATATAAACATACGAGTAAAAATCGTTGTTGAAAGAAATTTCATCGTTGCCGCTGCTTATAGAAAACCTAAGCTTGTGCATGTCGGGCTCTGTAAGCGTGACTTCAAATTCAAACGTCTGCTCGGTGGACGCTATGCTAACCGCACGTTCTTCCAGCAGTTGCTCACCGAGGGCAGTAGAATCATCGTACAGCTTGATAACGGCATTATCTATACCGTTGTTGCGCGCACGTACGGTAACGACAACCTTAAATGTCTCGTCAAGCGATACGGTGTAATCGGGCAATTCCACATTGGAAATCATCACCTCGTTGCCGTATGCGTAGGAGTTGGGGAAATGAACAGTGTGAATCTGTATACCGTTGGCGGCCGCCATTCTGATTGCGGTTATGGCGTCGCCGTCCGTTTCCGCCCCATCCGAAATAAGCACAATCTTGCCTCCCCTTTTATTGGTAAAAAGGGTGCGCGCATATTCGAGTGCCGCCGCAATATCGGACGCGGTGTTGTTTGGTAGTTTAGCTTTGATGTAGTCTTGATAAACTTTATCGGTATCGGTGCTCATCTTGGCGGCATACACCTGATTATAACCGAACGTAACGACTCCTATTTTATAATCGGACCCGCTTGCGTCAATAACGGAGCGTATAAACCGGTTTTTGTTTGCGGAATCATATTCTCCTTTACCGTAATCATTTTCGTACTGCTCATTGCTGAACGACATATCCACAAGGATTAACACCTCGTTGCTGGTGTCCGTTTTGTCGTAGGAAAAGTACATGCCGGACAGCGTAAATATACACAACGTCATTATAACAAGATGCAAAACCAGCGATGTTATTCTGTTGCGGTTGCGCCTGTACTTTTTGGCAACCATAAAATGCGGTATAAGCGCAAACGCAAACGCCGGTATCAGCAGCAACAACCACCAAGGGGAGTTTAAAAATTCTACTTGAAAATTACTCATAACCGTTCCCTCCCCTATATTCTCGACCGAGATTGCAGCCACCATTCTATGAATAGCAGCAGCACAAGCGCGGCGGCAAAGTAGATAAGCAAGTCGTCATATGTGGTAGAAGGAATAGGCTTTACAACAGACCCCGGCATTACGTCTATTACAAGACCGATATTGCTTTCAACTGGGGGCATTTGCACAAAAAAGTTTTCGGTTATCGTGCTGATTCCGCCAAACAATGTCTGCGAAGTGGTGTAAGTACCTATCTGAGTCAAAGTAAGCTCGGTGGGAAATTCTGTATACGTATTTTTTACGCCGCCGCCTGTTACATCCAACGACGCACCGCGCGCCTTTAACGTAATGCTGTCGTTTACTTCGAAAATAAATTGCGTAAAGGTGGACGGAATAAAATATTCGAAAATATTGTATATAAACGTGGGGAATTCAAATGTTACGGCTATATCCGAATAGTTAAGACTAAACGTCATAATTGCGATTTTTTCATCCGCAGTATTTTTGCTGATAACAACCGGACGGCCTTCGCACAGCATTACCGGCGTAAAGCCCTCGGGATAAGTATTTATGGGGGTATAGGTTGAGACAGAAAGCTTGTTCACGTTCATGAAATTGACAAGCGGATGCGCTTCGGGTGCAAGCAAATTATATGTGCCTTTCGCCGCGGCACTGCCAAGCATAACGCCCAGCTCGTTCGGTAGCCCTGTCGGGTTGACCAAAATCACCACGCCGTCCGTCGGTACGGACGCGGGCATTCTATGCTCGAAAATATAAAGATCGTAACCGTTTGTCTTGGGTGTGTCGCTTGTTCCACGCACTTCGTCTATATCCACATCCCAACGATTGCGCAGCGCATTTGCAATGGACATAAGCGCCGAGCTGAAGAATATATTCGGACTAATGCTGGCGTACTGAACCTTAAGCATAGGCTTGACTCCGCCGTACAGTGTGACGGAATTGTCCTCCGCAATGGCGTCGCCTTTAACCGAAGTGGAAGCAGTGGCCGAAAAATATTCATAAACGTAGTCTGTAACCGGTCTATCGCTGCCGTCCGCTCTCTTTTTGCTGTTGGTATCAAAGACAACCGTGGTTACTTCGTCTTTATACAAATATTTGTGCATTTTTTCGCGCACCGGTTCGGCATCCACTCCGCCGTAAACGCTTACGTTAATCAACCAGTCTATATCAACTTCCGAGTTTCCGCCGTAGGAAACGACATCGGCGTAAAATGTATAATAGCCTTCCTCTAAGACAGCGCGCACGTCGAGTATGGCAACGTTTATCTCCTCCGCGCCGCGCGACATATCCACAACATTTACGCCGTTTTTGTTAAGATACGTCTTACCGGTATACAGCAAAACCTCGGCCATAGGATTGGCGACAGTTACCGTTTCCGCAACTGCCATTGCTCCTGCAATGTCGGCTGAGCCGTACGTGCAATACGCGGGATTAAAGCTCTCGTCGCGGGCAGACTTGAGTTCGGCAAGCTTACTAAACACTTCGGATTGCGCATCAGATTTGACCCTGAAAAACAGGGTTTCGGGCTCAGCCCCCGCGAGTATAATGGTGAGCGTGCCGTCCTTTTCGAAAGTTTCGTTTGCAAGTTCGATAACCTCGTCCACGGCGCGTTCAAAGCGAGTGTACTTTTCTTCATCGTACTGCGCGACGGCAAGCATGCTTGCGGACGCGTCTATGACGGCCACCTTTTCGTTGTCACGCTTCATGCCTTTATCAACTACTGCGGGCTGCGCAAGGATAAAAGCGAGCAAAATCAGTATCAAAATCTGGCAGAGCAAAAGGAGCAAATTCCGCAGTTTATTGATGGGAATACGCTTCTTTTTATACTTTAAACTAAGCTTCCAAATAAACGTACTGGAAACCAGCTTTTGCTGGTAGTTTGGCTTGATAATGTAAATGATGAGCAAAACCGCCAAGCCCAACAGTCCGAGTAATCCCAAAGGTATAAGTAAACTCATTCCATTATACCTACCTTTAGCAATTCTTCAAACAGCACGTTCTCTATCGGTCTGTCGGTCACTACGGAAATAAACTCCGCACCGCGCGAGTGACAAAAGCTTCTCAGCTCGTCACGGTAGTCGGCAAGCGCTTGGGCGTACGCGGACTGCATACTGCGCGTAATCCTGACCTTCATATTGCGCGCATCCATCTCATCTTCCGCTTCCGAGTCGATCATGTTTACCCTACCGTCGTAGGTGGGATCTACTTCCTCGGGCGTAAGCACCTGTACAAGCAAAACCTGACGTTTTTTGTACACCAAATAGTCGATAGCTTTTTTCCAATCGCTATCGGTAAAGAAATCGGAAATTATTACGGTAAGGCCGTCGTTGGAGCCTGTGTTTTGGCTGTTAAGTACCGCGGAACAGATATCGGACTCGCCGGAAAAATCAATATTATCCAACTGCCGTATGGCGCGGAAAAACGAGTTTTTGCCGACAATCGTGCCAAACGGATTTTCCGCAAAGCCGCCCTTAATCAGATTAACGGAAAGCTTGTCTGTATTATGGACAGCCAAAAACCCCAAAGCCGCGGCGACTCCTACGGAGTAAGCGGATTTTTGGGGATTTGCTCTACCCATGGACGCGGAGCAGTCAAGCATGATTTGGATATGCATCTGCCGCTCGTCCGTGAACAGTTTTATAAAAAACTTTTCGAATCGGCTGAATAAGTTCCAATCTATACGGCGAATATCATCGCCGAGCACATATTCTCTATAATCGGCAAATTCCACTGTCTGTCCGTAAGTTTTAACAAAGTGTTTGCCGCCGAAAAAGCCCGCCAAATCAGACCGAAGATTTAAAGCCAATGTCTCTAACCGACTGAAAAAGTCATCATTTAAGTAAGAGACAGCCATTATTTTTTAGAAAATCTCCGCTTCGATTTTTTGCCGGAATCAACCTCCGCATTTTCTTGAGCGGCGGGTTCTGTAGTTGCCGCAGGTTCTGTTGCTGCCGCAGTCTCGGTCGCGCCGGATAGGTCAAGCGAATTGTTGGGTTCCAGTTTAAACAGCGAGCTCATTTCGTTAAGAATGAGTTTGATTACGTCATCGGGAGTTACGCGCCCCGCGATTGCTTCGAAGTTCATCTTCATGCGGTGACGCAAAACTGGATATGCTATGGAATTTATATCGCTGTACGAAACATTGAATCTGCCGTTTAAAAGCGCCTTTACCTTAGCGGCGGATATAAGCGCCTGTCCCGCACGCGGGCTGGCGCCCAAACGAACGTACTTTTTAGCCGCTTGGGACGCACATTCGCTGTCGGGGTGCGTTGCCGAACACAACGTCATGGCGTAACGCAACACTTCCGATGCGACGGGAATTTGGTTGGCAGTGGCGCGCATTTCCAAAAGGTCCTCGCCGTTACAGGCAGCCTCTGCGACCTCCGCCATGGTCTTTTGCGTCATGCTTACAATATCCATCAGCTCGTCCAAACTGGGATTTTTGACTATAAGCTTGAACATAAAGCGGTCCATCTGCGCCTCGGGCAACGGATAGGTACCGTCCTGTTCAATGGGGTTTTGCGTAGCCAAAACAAAAAAGGGTTCGTTAAGCTTGCGCGACACACCCATAACGGTAACGGTGTGCTCTTGCA
>JAFLVI010000025.1 GCA_022508405.1 Clostridiales bacterium | reverse complement strand
CCCGAGCAGGTGCGCGTAATGTCGCTTACCGAGCGCACTGCGGAAAAATGCGAACATATTACCGCCAAGCTCAAACGGCGCGGAATACTGGCAACGTCCGACAACCGCAACGAAAAAATAGGCTACAAAATCCGCGAGGCGCAAGTGGATAAGGTGCCGTACATGCTGATAATAGGCGACAAGGAAGCCGAGCAGAATATGGTTTCCGTCCGCCACCGCAACGACGACATGGGCGCCATGACGTTTGACGAGTTTTACCACATGATCCGCGACGAAATAGATACAAAAGCGATTAAATAATTAAAAATCAAGAATGACAGGTTGAAAAGCCTGTCATTTCTTATAAATAAGCAGTAATGTAATTCAATAATGGTTTCTTACCTACTTCTTTTACAAAGAAAGCAATGGATAATTGGTTTCCAGTATATATAAAAAAGTTTTTCCTAAGAAGGCTACAATATTGTCGGCTGTTTTGTGATGCGGCATAAATCCGATCTCCGAACCTTCGCAATACGCATTGTTAAACATTTGTTCAATCGGTTCGGGCAGGCTGTTTATAGCATTCTCGACCGAGTCGGATATTTGCTCCGCCGAACAATCGTCCGTTTTTTCCAGTTCGGCATATACGCACGCCATATCGTCAAATTTGAGCGCCGAAAGTATTACGGCATTTTTAAGCCTGCGGTAACAGACGTCGTGAGTATGCATGTTCAAAAAGGAGAGATATATATCCGCAAGCTTATTTACTACGGGGTCGTTAAGCAAAAAAGAGACGTCTTTATTCATCATCGTCATCATCTAACGTATCGTCCTTGTCACGCAGTTTGACCTTGCTTACCGCACCGCGCCGAATATCGTCGCTCATGGCGGCGTAATGCTTGCGCGTAGTGTTCACGTCGGTATGTCCCAAAACGTCTGCCACCACAAATATGTCGTGCGTCTCGTGGTACAGATTGGTGCCGTACGTACTGCGCAGCTTGTGCGGCGTTATCTTTTTAAACGGGGTAGTGACCTTTGCGTACTTTTTTACCATAAGCTGTACGGCGCGCGGCGTCATACGTCCGCCCTTGCCTGAGATGAACAGCGCGTCGGGGTCGGAAACGCGCTTGCCAAACGGAGTGCCTTCGGCGATTTGCCCGTCCAGCCAGTCTATGTACTTTCTGAGCGCGTCCGCAACTTCTTCCGAAAAATAAAGTATTGACGTATTGCCGCCCTTGCGCGTAACCACAAAGCTGTTGTCGGAAAAGTTTATGTCTGTGCGGTTTAGCCCCACGCACTCGCTTATACGAATACCGGTTCCCAAAAACAGGGACAGCATGGCTTCGTCGCGCACGGCTGTGGCGTCATGGAAGGATTTTTGTCTGCCCGTTAGGTTTTCGCCGGTTTCGGCCTCGTCCAGAATATCCACAACCTCGTTAACGTCCAAGCGCACAATGGGTTTTAGGTGAACCTTGGGCGTGTCCACCTTGGTCATAACGTCGTGGTCTATCTTTTCGCGCTTGTAAAAATACTTAAACAGCGCGCGAAGTGACGACACCTTGCGCTCTTTTGCATGCTCCTTGCACGAATGTTTTTTGCCGTCCAAAGTGTACAGCGAAAGATAGTCCACGTACGCTTCGATATCGGTGGGGGTGACCTTTGCAAGATGCTCGACTGTAATGTCTATGGGTAAAATTTCTTCACGTTTAAACTTGCGCTTACACAGATAATCGCAAAAGACCCGAATATCTCTGAGATATCCGAGCCTTGTAAGCGGCATAGTCCGCATTGATATACCTACGTTAAACTCCCGTGCAAATTCGGGCATTGTATCCAATATATCTTCGATGGCGGCTAATGTTTTTTCCGTTCTTTGGTCAAAATAAGAGCTCATTTGATTTTACTGTATGTCGTCCGCCGAGTAGTTACCGGACTTTAAAAGGTTCATAAATATTATTTCGCTTATCGGAATAAACATGGAATAGGCAAGCGGCAACACGATTGACGGTACGTAATATTCGGAGAACGAAAGCGGCATGCCCCAGATAAGGTTGACGCAATATATCACGACTGCCACTTGTATCATTATTACAGTCCGTATAATGACTGAAAATTTAAAGTTGGTGTTTATTCGCCGCGTCTTTTCGGGATTGTTGGCGTAGCATATAACAGCGGCAATAAACATGAATATGGGAAGCAACCCCGCGCAAATGTACAGCACGTAGTCGTACTTCATGCGCATGTCCAGTCCCAAATAAAAGGTAAGGAACAAAACAAGCCCTATAAGGAACATCGCCAAACACATTCCGGTGTAATGCGTCATCATAAGCTTGTTGCTGTAATAAAAGTTTTTGCCGGCGTACTCCTTGGCGGAATTGTTGTGATTGCGCACCAAAACGTCGTTGCCGAGATCGCGCACCGCTTGCTCCACCTTTTTTAACTGCCTGTCGGCTGTTTCCGCCGTTGCGGCTTGCTCCTGCGCGGGCGCAGTGCGGATATCCGGCGAAGATACGTCAAACCTGTCCACAAGTTCGTTAAGCACCGTTTTGTACTCGCGGCGTGCCGGACTTTCTTCTTCATCGGCAAGCAACGGCTTTATTTCGACCTGTTCGGGCACGGCGGACGTGGCTGTAGCCGGCATGGGGCGTTCCACGGTAGGGGTGGGCAGCGTTGTGGCGGTCGATCCTGTCGGCACCGCCGCCACCGGTTTGTTCTCGGTGGGATTTTGTACGGGCAATGTCCTTTTTTCGACAGGCGGTGATGAGACCTCGTTTTCGGTCGCAAAAGTGCGCTTGCGCTGAATATCGGAATAGCTTTCACCGTTTTCGGCGGCAAACTGCCGTTCTATAATGAGTTTGGGATCGAGCGCTTCGCGCGCATTGGATTCCGGTTTTTCTTTTTGTTCTTGTTTTACGACGGGCTGAAGCTTTTCGGCAAGCTCAAAAAGGTCGCGCGCAATATCGCCTTTATCTGCGACGCTTTGCGCTTGCTCCGGCTCATCATCTTGCCGTTCAAAGACTTCGGGTTCAGGCTCAGGTTCGGGCTCGGGTACGGGCTCGACCGGCTTGTCCGCCTTTTTTGCAGGACGTTTTGCCTTGCGCTTGGGCAGGGAATAGCCTTCGTCTTCCACGTCGGAATAGTCGTTTGTGGGCTGAATAAATACCGTCGGCTCCGTGCCGTAAATCAAGCCGCCGAAAAGCGCGCTTGCTCTGTCAAACTCGCTTTTGTATTTTAAAAACACTTCTCTGCCGCTTTCGGTAAGAGAGTAATACTTGCGCCTGCCGCCGTCCGACTCAGCAGAATCCCAGTAGGACGTAACAAAGTCCTGCTTTTCCAGCCGTTTAAGGCAAGCGTAAACGGTGGGTTGTTTAATTTCCCACTGTCCGTCGCTGCGCGCATTGATTTGTCTGATCAGATCATAACCGTAGCGATCGCCCTCGTACAAGACCTTAAGGATTATGGTATCTACATTGCCGCGAATTAAATCGCTTTCTGCCATAGCGCACCTCTATATACAATTATCAGTATACTATACAAATGTAAATATGTCAATGTTTTTTTAAGCTTAATATAAATGTAATCGGCTATTTTTGGCGAAACGGAGTAGTGTAAAAGGCGCAATCGTATTTTTGCCGTCCGCATGCGTTCATGCAATAAGGACTATAACCTTATTTTATACACTTGTACAAAATTATTTACCTAAAAAGTATTGACAAAATGTGAACAAAATGTTAACATTATTATGTATATCTATAAATATATGAACAAATTGTTAACAAACGACTATTTGTGAGGTAGCTATGAAGCGAACAAACAATCCGGATAAGAATATTAAATTGGCACGCCGTATGCTGCTAATGCTGGCAACGGTTATTACCGCAATAGCGGTGGCGGTTACGTGCGCGCTGTGCATTGATTCTACTCTGCGCACTGCAGCGAACAATTCGGGGCAGGGAAAGGTAAGTACGTCCGCGACCAACCTAGGCGCACTTACCGGCACGGCGTTTACCACCAAGGTAAATGCCGGACAGGTTGCGGCAGGCGACTATCTTTCTTACGCGTATACCGGAAACTATCAATCCATTCAGCTACCCAAGGGCACATACAAGTTTGAGGTATGGGGCGCAAAAGGCGGCAGTAAGGGCAGTAACGCCGCCGGCAGCGGCGGATACGCATACGGGCAAATAAATGTTACCGCAGCTACATATTATTACATATACTGCGGCGGCATTGGGGCTGATTCCCAAGACGCCCGTGACGGCAGCGGCGAAAGCGTCGCTTATGCCGGCGGATATAACGGCGGCGGCAACGGGTCCGGCGTCGGCGGCCCCGGCGGCGGCGGTGCAACCGATATTCGCACCACTTCCGGCACGGCAAGCACGGCGTCCAGCTATAACACTCGCATAATAGTAGCGGCAGGCGGCGGCGGCGGTGCGTCCGGCAGTACAAGCACGACTACAAGCGACGTGCGCACGTCTGCGGTTACATACCAAGGCGAACATGGTTGCACCAGCAAGCACAACGGAAGCTACTGCAACGACGAAGGCGGCGGCGGCGGTGGCTACCAAGGCGGCGCGACAAAACACGGCGACGACACCTATACCGGTTATGCGGGCACCAACTATGTAAGCGGTTCGTTTACGTCCACCGGAAATTCGTACGGACAAAATGCGGCGGCAGGCAAAGCGGTGATAACCGTAATAAACGTAAACCAACCGCCCACCAATAAGAGCGCTTCGGTTACGGTAAAGGCGGTTGGCAACGGTACCACAGCCGTTGCGGCGTCCACGCTTGCTACCGACCCCGAAGGCACAACCCTTGCGTTTACCGCCAACTCGTCTTCCAACTACGACACTCTGCCCGCCGCCAACGCGGGAGTGTGGGTCAACTCCGCATGCAGTACGCTTGCAACCAAATATTTTACTTGGACTTGGGCTGCGTCTACATTAACTTTGACGACGGTAAAGTATCCTCGCAACGGCACAGACGGTAGCACTGCGGACGGAAAAATAATACTGTACACTTATGTTCGAGATTCGTTCGGCTCAACTACCACTCGCGGCGTAGTTAAGGTTTCGTTTACCGTCACAGTGCCGGTCAATACGGTGTCGCTAAAGACAGGCGTAGTGTCGGGGCAGAGCAACGTCGGATCGTCTACGACTACGACGGCGCCTGCCGATCCGGCTACGGCGTCCGCCATATACAACCCCAACGGTACGGGCAGAAATACGCTGTTCATCAAAAAATCGTTGGAGGTAGGCGTAAATTACACTACCATAACGGCGGCGAGCCTTCTTAACAGCGTAAAGACCACTTACGACCAAGCCGTAATAGCCATAAATTCTACGACGGCTATAACAGGCTCGGCGAGAAAGTACAGTATTGTAGAGGTTGACGGCGGCACAAGCAAGGTCACGGCGTATTTGGCAAACAAGACGGTTATTGCCAATGCGTACTCTCAGATTACCATAAAGCCGGTTACGCCCGATCAAAACTATATAGTTTTGCCGATAACCATTTACACGGTGGAAAAGTCCACGGCGTTCGGCACGAGCTATCCAAACGTCGTCCCGGGCATTGCGACTGTCAGTCTTGAAATAGTCTTTAAAATGGAAAATGCAAGGCCTATATTGAAGTCCGGTCAGAGCAATCTTGTGGACATCGGTGTGGGTGCAACGGGCTCGTATTCTCTTGCCACATACTTCTCGGACGCAGACGGCGCTATTTCTACAAGCACACACAGTATAACTGGCGTATCCGTCCCCGCAAACGAGTTTGTTCTTATAGATAAGCAACGCAAGGTCATTGCCGCAGCCAACTATAACGTCGGAAACGCTGTCGGCAAAGTTTTTGATGCGTCGGACGCGGCGTACAAAACCACCGCGACAGGTTCTACCGCGACAAACTTTAAACCCAATATCGCATACAACGCCACATCACCTGTATCCGGCACGGTAAAAGAGCAGGCGTTTATGAGCTTTACTTACTCCGGAATAACGCTAAGCGTAACCGGACTTAGAGCAAGCTTTTCGCAATATCTGTCAAACAGATCGGTGACGCCGCTCGGGCATTTCTATCTGCTCATACATATACAGGATAACCGCGATACGGCTGACAAAGGAATATGGTTGCCGCTTGCGTTTACGGTGGGCAACGCTACTTCGCATACCCCTGTAGCTACGGTTACCGCACCTAACTCGCTTACTTCGCAGACCGCCGTGTCCACATTCCCGACGGCGGCAGGCGCACCCAACCAAAGCTTTTACTTTGCGCCCATGGCAATCAACTACGGCGGCTCGTACGTTGTGGGTAAGTACAAGCCGAACGGCACAGGAGCGCTTACCAATTCGGGATTGCAACCGCTCGCCATAGACGGAGATAACTTTTCCACATCCACCGGATTGGCAAGCTGGGGCGGCAAGCTTAACGAGCTTTTGCGTCTGTCCACAACTCCCGAAGCCGTGGTAAAAAGCGTAAGTACGGTCAACGTAACAAACAGTGGCGGAGTATGGGAAAACCAGTATATCAAAGCCGAGACAATACCTATTTATATAGAAAAGACCATGTTTGCCACAGCCGCATACAGCGGCGGACGTGTTGTTGCGGCAAGCGGTACCAATGCAAACGGTTTCATATATGTTCCGCTTACGACCCCCAGCGACGAACCAAATTACTTCACGATAGACGGACTTAAAATAACGCTCAAGTCCGCCACCATGGACAGATATATCTACGCTCAGGCGGGGGTTAAGGACGTAACCGGAAAGACGGTAACAGGCATTAAAATCGCCATTCGCGTAAAGAACACCGCTTTGGGTGTTTACGCTGCCAACAGCGGCAACGTAGTCACGTTTGGCAATCCCACAAGTGACAGCGTGTACAGCACGTACGAATACGCCACAAACGGCACGCCTACGTTTACGTACAAAGTTCCGCTTGGCGGCACGGTAATGGTAACGCCGTACGATTTGGCGTACGATTACGATATGCGCACGGCAGGTGCAAGCTCTGCCGGCGGCTTTACTCTAAACGGCTACAGCGGACGGTACAATCCCAGCACAGGTCTGTTTACCACCGGCTCCACTTCATCGGCGGACGGCAGCAAGCAGGTGACGGGATTGATGAGCAGCTCGTACAATTCGGCCGCCTCCACATTCCTAAGCAAGATAGTGTCCACGACTGCGGTTTTAAACGTCAGTTCCACTGCGTCCGGTACGGCATCCAACAGCGCGATAGTCGCAAACCAAAATATGTACCGCGACAAATTGTTCTTTGCGCGCACCAACGATAGCGGTACCAACCCGTATACGTACAATCCCACTACATTCAATAATATAAGCGTCGGCAAGTCCAACACCACCAACTTTGTCGACGTAGAATTCGGTACAAACGTCAAGATAGGGTCGGCCACTTATCCGGTAGACTTTATGTTGATTACGGCAAAAAACCGCACAACTCAGCCTTCCGTAATAGATTTGGTTATTCGCGACCGTTACGGCAGTAACTCATCCGACGGCACAAGCACGGCGAATGTGCGCATACTTATAGAGATTATAAACTCCAAGCCGTTAATAAAGAATGCCAACTATTCCAAAGAACTGTCCGCAAAGGCAATCACTTCCGGCGCTGTCACGCCCAACAACCAAATCTTTTACGCAAACGGCAACGGCAGTGAAACAGGTTTGATGACAGACCCCGACGGAGACGTGCCCGAGTACATTACGCAGCAAGGCCTTGTGATTGTCAACAAGAGCTTTATAAACGACTATAACAACAACACATTAACCAAGCAGAACGGCGATTCCGTAAATTCTTTGACGTACAGCTCTTTTGACGGCATGGCGGAAAAGTATCTCGTATACGACGGTAGATATCTTACAAGCTACTTAACGGCGGAAATATTAAGCCGACGCGAGCTTTTGGTAACGGCTATCAGCTCCACCAAGGGGATTGACGGCGGCGTTTACATTGCGTTTTTTGTAACGGACAACAACGGCGGCACTTCGCTCGGTTATTTCCAGATAGAAGTTATAAACACGTTGCCTGTACTGAACGAGGCGGACGAAAACGGATTTGACCCCGCCAATCCGCTTTGGAGCATCCAGTCCACAAGCGACAGCGATATAATGCGCAGCAGATACATTGTCGGCTCGACTCTTGCGGCGACTAAGCTTAAGAGCGCAAGAGCGGCGCTTGACATGGATATTAAGCTCATCGCCGTGGACGAAGACGGACTGCACAACAAGGTATTGCTTTCTCAGGTCACAGCCTCGACCCAGAATAACACAACGGTCTACTCTTACGTCAATCTAAACAGATCGGGCGCCATCACGCGCGACATGCTTGAAGCGGCCGTGCCTGTGGTATTGACGGACGCGTCCAGCTTTAACTCTTTGCCGTCGGCGGTTAAGGTGTTTACGCGCAACGGTTCGGCCGTATCCGGCGGTGCGCCTTCCGGCTTTAACACCGAAATTTACTTCTGGATAGGGGATGAAGAAAACGGCGCTTGGTATAATCGCAGTTCGCTTATTGATGCATTGGTAAGCAACGCAAACGACATACTTGACGAATGCTTTGACAGTAACGGCAGATTTATTGTTGCCGATTGGGCGGTTCATTTGCACGCCACATCCGGCTTTGAAGACAACGTGGATGCGGGAATCCTTTTGTCGCTGCGCGATCAGGCGGAGTTCGGCGGCGACACCGCAGGAATTGCCACCGCGTTCAACACCAACCGCAGCGCGGGAAAAATCACAGTGGACGGCAAACTGATTGTTGCCGTGTATCAGCACATCTCCAAAACAGGTATTCGTTCCATAAACGAATATTTGGGACAAAACAACGATTATTACACCGTTGAGTATGCTCCCAAGGACGGCGACCCCGTAAGGTTTATATCCACATTCGACAATAATCCCAACAGCACTTACGATGAGACGCAGGACCCGCTGTACTTTACCAGCAGAGCGGACGGATATGTATTGTCCAACGACGGTGACGAAGCCAATCTGATAAAGAAGCGCGAAGTAGGCACCGCCGATAACACAAAGGCGGGCACAAATTCCGGTGCGGTGTACAACGGCACCGGTGAAGTGAACGGCGCATTTAAGTATCTCGACACCATAGAAGTGCCTGCGGCAGTGGAAAGCGGCAACATGGCTACCGGCGGAACTGTCACTTACAAGTCCGTTTATGTGCCCATGAGTTATTTCGGACTTCTTTCCACACTGGTAGGCGCAAACACCGGCACCCCGCTCGGCAGTGTTGTGTATCCCACCAACGAATTTGTGGGCTACGAGCTTTCGACAAACACAGCTATCAATCTCAACAATATAAATCAAATTCTTCCCGCAATGTCGCTGTCGGACGGCACATATGTATGGACGGGCACGGAGATAGCAAGCAATCCGTACATAACAATCGGCACATTCGACTGGTATCACGACGGCGATCCCGCAACAAACAGCGCACGGCTTTGGAACGACCCGTACAGCAAGCCTTACTACAACAACCGTCTTGCCGTAGTTACGGTATCGTCCGACGACGGCTCGCTTGTTGGGTACGAGCAGTATCCCGACAACCGCAACAGCTTTGTGGGCGACGGCAGACTTATGTATTTGGAAGACCAAGCCACTAAGCTTATAGAGCACAACTTCGGTCTTACGTTTACAAAAAAGAACTTGCGTACCGGTACGCGCAATCTTACGCTTACAATCAATCTTGCGCGCTATCAAAACGACAAAGTCGCACTTACAGGCGGCGTAATTGCCGAGCAGGACAAGAGCACTGTGGAAATTAAAATCCATGTGGAAAACTCCAAGCTTGACCTGTTTAACAACGAAAACAATACAAGCAACGTCAAGTACGACGCCGAAAACGGCACATACTATACCGATGTGACTTTGCCGTCGTCCGGCAGCTGGTCGTATAAGCTGAGCCGCAGAGCTTCTTCCGACAGCGGCGTCATTACCGACGGCAGAACAATCGAGTACTACGACGACGACTACGGCACGTCCGACAAGCGCGACTTTGCGTACTTCTTAAGCGATTCGTTTGTTCAGCTCGACCAGTGGCAGGTGGACTACACCCGCGTATTAAAGCTGAACAACGATCAAGACAAATTCCTTAACGTACTGTCCACTTCCACCAAGGCGCAAAAATCTGTTGCGCGCTACTTCGGAGTGAATTACGATGAAGGGCTGTCCGGTCTGGAAGCATCCGGCAGCGTATACAAGAGCGGCAAGTACCAAGCCAACAACGGTTTATACGGTGTTTTGGGCAGGGAAGGCTACAGCAGCTACTTCAGCGCTTCGCTGACCGACAACAATACAACGCTAAACATCATTCCCGTACGCAAGACGCTTATAAACGAAATAGCGTTTACCAATAATCTTAACGGGCTTAACAGCGCGGACAAAAACGACCAACAAAAAGTCGCCGCTGCGTACAGACAGCGCGGGCTCATAGCGGAGTATGCAAATTCAGGCGTCCCTGCGCTTGAACCCACACGTGTATACTATCCGTTTAATGTTCTTATATTCGACAGCTACGGCGTAGGCTTCGGCGACGCGTCTTATGTGGCAATCGAGTTCCGCATTACAATCACCAACGGCGATCCCACGCTTAAGCAAGTGGGTACGGCAAACGGCAGCGGACGGCAGTATTCCATGAACCTTGCAGTCAACAATACCGCCGCAATCAACCTTTACGACATCGTTTACGATTCGGATATATATACCTATACTCAAAACAGCATAGGTATGCTTGCCACACAAAAGGAATTCCAATCACGCGCAAGAGATGTTCAGATTGAAACAGGCGACTATCTTGACTCGCCGCTAAAGCACGATGCTTACAAGGGGATTGCGTACAATCCTGCCGTTCAGACAGATTCCGACGGTATCCATTACTACAACGGCGGCGGCTTTGTTATAGAGGGTTCCGAAGAATACAGAAGTCGCGACGTGGTTATGTGGATGGACGGCAACGGAGAGGTGCCCGAAACCAATATCATAATGTTCAGGGTCAACCGCCGTACTACCGCGCTCCTAAACAATAAGGGTGTGTCAATCGACAGATATAAGTTTACTCTCAAATTCTACGACGGCGAGGGTAGCTATACACAAGACTTTACCTTTATTATCAATATAACCAACCAAGCCCCGAGCATAACGCAAATAAACCGTTCGTTCACCATGCGTGCCGGCGATGACCTTACTATTCTTACCAGCTACTACGATGTGTTTACCGACGGCAAGAGTACTGCGTACAGAAATTCCGATACGTACGCCATGCTTGATGCAAGAGAGAACAGCGCAGGTTACGGCGTAACTTACGGCGACGGTGAAAACAATGCCGAAAGATACTGGAAATTTAAGGACATGACCACCGCGGCAGTGGGCGGAAATCACGTCACGTACGACAGCACCGAAAATCGTCCCGTAGGCAGCGGTCCCATGCACCTTGGTTATGTAGGACTGGCACGAGACGACACGCCGTGGCGTTTGCGCATTACCGATTGGACGCCTTCCAACTCCAAGGTAAACGTTTACAGCGGCGGATTGATTCAGTTGCGCGATGAAGGTTCTGCGGAGAATTCCGACGTTCAGCAGATTGCATTGCGCATAATAGCAAGGGCTGCGTGCGTAAACGAACCTATAACCGTCACTATTTCGGACGGCGAGGAAGGAATTATTTCGTGCACGCTGTACATTACGATTGTAAGTTCTCCGCCGGAAGCACGTAATTATACCGATCCTTCCGACAACAAAATCATTACCGACGCAGGACTGGAAGGCGTTGCAAACAGCCTTGGCGGTGTAGCTAGGGGCGTGTTCAACACATATATTGTTCCCGCGGACGGAACGCACACGTTTAACGTTTCCGGCGTTGGGCAAAAGACCGCCCGCCGTGTTGTCACTATCCGCATGAGCGACGTGGCAAAAGACCCTGACGGCGATACCGAAACAAACAATATGCACTTGTACGGCAACGGTGAGTTCACGCTGAACGATCAGACGCTCGCAAGCGACTCAAGGGGTGTATACAGTACCGAATACTTTGATATTCAGCCTAATAGCGGCGGATTATCGTTTACCATAACGGCTACCGGATTCAATCCCAATACCACAAGAGGTTACGAGGAAATTACATTCCGTATTGCCGACTACGGTGACAGCTCGCTCGAAAATACGTTGCTGATTACGCTTAGGATTTACACCTTGTACTCCGATATGATCAACCCGAATGCGGCTGTAAAGACAGGCAACGATTACACAAGTTATCTCAAGGGCTCCGACGCCGTAAACGTAAAATCTTACGACGTGTATTTTAACCCTTCCAATCCGGTAGACGAATCGAGACTTGCGTTCCTCAAGCTGACAAACAACGACGGCATAGATAACACTTTGTCGCCTATAGTGGATCCCGATGCTCAAAAAGTGGGGGATGCAAGCTACAACGTCAAGCTTTACGCACTTATCAATGTTCAGGACGACGGCACCGTAAAGGCGCTTCCCGCCGATACGCTAAGCGACATGTTCTATAAAAACGCCGCAACAAAGTCGTTCAGTCTGGACGACGGCAATTACGCCGAATACTTGATTGGCGGAATTACGGACGGCAAAGCGCTCAGTTACAGTTCGGATTTGATACAATCGGGCAGGGTCAGGTACGATGCCATACTCAAGTATGCAAGCTTCGAGTTTGCTTCGGACGGCACTGCATTGATGCTTACGCCGCGCGCCTCTACGCTTAACAGCAGCGAAATCCTGTTGTATGTGGAAGTGGAAAAACCGCTCGGCCAGCGCGCTTTCTACCGCACGGACGCTGTTCTTAGGGCAGGTGCGCTGTTTAGACTTAACGTCAAAAACTCCGCGCCTAATGCGGTTGACGGCAGGCACGAGATTATAGGTGCAAAAGGCGATGTCGGCACGCTTGCGGTGTTCGATCCGGATGACCGCTACGGCGCTCTGTTTATGGATTCTGACAACGGCGACATGGTTACGCTATCCGGCATAGTGGATAACAAGCTTGCCGATTCCGAATATGCCAATGTTATGAGCAAAGCTGAGGCCGGACTTGACTGGCAGGCCGACGCCGCAAAAGGCAAGCCGCGTGCGTTTGACATTTCCGTAAACAGCCGCGGCGAGTTGGAAATCAAGATTAACAGACGTATCGACTACGTGGAAAAAGGTGTTTACAGCCCGTCCGTAACCATACCGCTTGTCATAACCGGTCACGATGTTGTCGGCGACACGGCAACAACAACCATATATCTTACCATAAACAACAGCGCGTCTTCGACTGTGGATTCGTATTCTTATGAGGACGAAAACAACACGGTTGGCTATGCGTTCGGGCGTGACCTTAACGACGACTACGTCATGAATGTTCGGTTGCGCTACGGTGTTGCGCTGGAAGTAAATCTGGACGATATACTTATCGACGCCGACATGGACGAAAACTACGACGCCGATTCGTACAGATTTGTATTACCCAAGTCACAGGGCGGATATACGTATCTTACGGACAACGAGATAGAAGTAAACTGGTACGATATGGGTCCTGACGGCAGACCCAACATCGATACGGCCAAAACGCTGGCTACGGCGGCGCCTATCGGCAAGGACAGCTTGCACAGGACAGGTATTATATTTAAAGCTACCGAGACCGAGCGCGACCTTACCGCCACCGTGTATGTGCGAATTCTCGACCGCAGCACCAACGGCGATATAGAAAATACCGGTATTGTAATCAAGATTAACGTGACCGTCATGAACGATGCGCCGTACGTGCGGGAAGGCATGGAAACAACGACGATATATATGATCGGTTCGGAAGACGCCAACAAAGAGCCTGCATCCATGCTGTTCTTTATAGGCGACTTTGTGGCGGACAAAAACGCGTCCGACGTTGTGGGCGACGAAGAAAGCGCCAAAAACCCCAATACTTACCTTCGTATAGCGCGTCAGGAATCGCGCGCTGTAGATAAGCTGTATTCGCAAAAGTACACTTCCATTCCCGAAAGCTTTGGCATAACAGGCGAGATTACTTCGTCCGCATTGTTTGAGGTAACTTATCCCACAACGCTTGACGACAATCTTATTCGCGATTATCGCAAGCGTACGGGCAAAGGGGACGACTTTGTAAAGGATAGTACAAACGATTACAACCAGTGGTTTGTTATAAAGCCGCGCAGAGGATTCTACGGACACGGCGCTGTGGATATCACAGTAGTCGACGGTGATTCCAATGTAAAATACGACACGCTTTATACAACATTCTGCATTGAAGTTCATGTAATAAGCAATCCGGACGAAGTGATTGACAGCATGGTGGATATTGAACTCGCTTGCAGCAAGACAAGACAGATAGATATCCGTTCGCTCATGCCCGATTTGCAAAACAAGCTTAACACGGACAAAATGCCGTCCGATAGTGAACAAGCAGGCGGCGAAAGCGTGTTCAGCCAGTACGAGTACTACGAGATTGTAAACGTCGGGTTCCAAAACGATACCGACAGGAACAAAGCCACGTTTACCAAGCTGGACGAAAGCGGTCAGTTATGGCAGCTTAAAGCGGGCAATCAGGTAACGAGAGAACCGGTACGTGTTCAAGTAGACTTTGCACTCAAGAGCGACAAGTCCACCACGTACAAAAAGTACTTCTACCTTAACATAATTCCCAACCGTTCACCTAAAATCAAATACTCGCAGATCGAGTTCAAGCGGTACACCAACGGCGAAGAAGCGGACGAATTGCGCAGCCTTAACGAAGCAAACAGCATAAGGCTGCAGGCATGGCAGTTGTTTGAAGATCCGGACGATCCCGAAGGAACTGCAATTCGCTTCTTATCCGTTAAGTCAAAGGTGAGCTCGATTGTAAAGGCCAATCTGGTTAAGGACGAAAACGGCGAATTCAAGTATCTGGAGTTGATTTTCGTGGCGCGCGGCGAATCGGAAATCACAGTTACCGTGACCGATGAAACAGGCACGCCGGTAGAGCTTAAATTTGTTGCAAGCAACAAGGATTTGCCCGAAGCCAGCTTGTGGGTAAAAATTGCCGCCAGCTTCGAAGCTAATACCGTAATGTGGATTGTGTTGATATGCGTTGCGGTGCTGGTGCTTGTTATCCTAATCATCATAATAGCGGTCATTCGCAGGAAAAAGCGCGAAAGGGAAGAGATTGAGGCGCTGTTGATATCCGAAATGGAAATAGAAGAGCAAATGCTCAAGCTTGCCGGCGGACCTTCGCCTACGGATTACCAGAGCTACGGTTATCTCCCCGGCGCCGGAGCAATGCCTCAGCCCGATCCGTCCATGATGCTTGGTGCGGGCATGGAAGCGCCGCAGCAGCAGCTTACGGCGTTGCCGCCCGCAAGCGACACGCCGCCGTCTATGGACAATAACGGCAACGGCGAAATGCCAATGTAAAAGCAATACAAAAAAGACCCTATTCCGAGAAAGAGTAGGGTCTTTTTATTGTGTATAAAAATTAAATTTCGGCTAAAACAGCACTTTGCACAGCGCAATATTGGCGTCGTCGGACGTAATCAAAAACAAATCCGTATCATCCGAGCTTTGCTTGAATATATTCAGCACGTTATTCTCGTAAGATTGGTTGACAAACCGCAATTCCATTTCGCGTATAGACCGACTGCACAGCTCTTTTACGGGGTAGGTGTTTAGTATAAACCGTACGTATTCCGCATTGTTTGTGTGCTGCGACATGTCTATATTGGTGCTGTGCACCTGTACGGTGTCCACTTTTTGATTGGGCTCGCAGTCGAATTTGGTAAACGTCAGATCCGCTTCGGGTGGTTCAGCATGCATCGCGGCATTTACGCCTACGGTCTCCACGCGGCGTATACGCATTGTGGAAAGGTCGAGTGCGCACATTTCCACACGTGCATAGGCGCACATCTCTCCTTTGTGATTTTTAATCGAAACGTCCACGCTCAGCGTCGCGCGCGTAACTGAGGAAATAAACGCGTCTACGGTAAACTCATTATCGCTCCACGGGATAGAACGGAAAAACATAACCTTGTTGCGCGTAAATACCCACACGGCGTTATATTCACGGCGTGCAGTCACTCCGTCTATTTTAAGCTTGCCCAAAAACTCCGTTACTGCGTCCTGAACGACTTGAAAAAAACCGAGTGCGGAAAGGTTGGCTGTGGAGTCGGATATGCTGGCGCTTACTCTTTGCTTTTTTGTCAGTCTCATAAATTAAAACTTGTCGGTAAGCACTTCGGTAACGGCTTTTGTCGCCTTGTTGCTTAGCCGTTTTATATCTTCTATAGAACCGGCAACAACCAGTAAATCGTCTGCCAAAAGCTTGCAATCGCCGGCAGGGGATGTTATTATTTGGTCTCCGCGCTTTACAAGGATGATATTTACACGCTCTGTGTTTCGCAAATCCAGTTCTATAAGCGTTTTGTCCTGCCAGCGTTTGGGCGTAAGTATTTCCACCATGCGGAAGCTGTTGGCAAGGGTCATTACTTCCACAACGTTTGGTTTGGCAAGCATGGCGGCAGTTCGTTCGCCCATGGCTTCTTCGGGGATTATTACTTCGTCCGCACCGATGCGTTCCAGTACAAGCTTGTGCCGCTCGTCACTCGCTTTGGAAATAACCTTTGGAATGCCCAGCTGTTTGCACATAAGCGTAATAAATATGCTGGCCTCTATATTGGACGCAACGCACACAATGGCGACGTCCATATTGTTTATACCCAGTCGCTCAAGATTGTGCGCGTCGGTCGCGTCTGTGCATACAGAGTGCGTGCAGTACGGCGAAATGGCGTTAACAAGCTCTTCGTCTATGTCCACGGCAAGCACTTCTTCGCCGTAATCGTACAGCGCACGAGTGAGCGACCAGCCAAACCGTCCCAGTCCGAATACTACGTATTGCTTTTTCTTCATATTTACTGTATTCTCCTTTAACCTATCATGATGTTGGAAGTGGGGAATTTAAGTCCCGATTTGTTTTGGTTTGCAATCATAAGCCCCAAGCTTAACGGACCCAATCGCCCGATAAACATAACAATATCCAAAACGAACAACCCTGTTACCGACATGGCGTTGTTGTTCATGGTTCCCATGGACAGTCCCGCTGTGGTAAACGCCGATATCGTATCAAAAAAGATATCGCCGATGGGTACGTCGCTCATAGTTGCGGATATTATGCACGCGCCGCATAGGATCAATATAAGCGCAAGCATTACCACCGCGACAGCCTTAAGACCGTTTTTAATGCTTATGCTGTGCATGCCGACCGATATTTCTTCCTTGCCGCGCAGTCCCGCAATTCCCATAAGAAGGAGCACGGCAAAGGTAGTTGTTTTTATGCCGCCGCCGGTACTGCACGGCGACGCGCCGATAAACATCAGCACGCAGGAAAACACTTTGCCTGTCTGCGACAGCGCCGTTTGATCTACTGCGGAAAAACCTGCGGTGGAGCTGGCGGTGACCGACTGAAAAATGCTGTTTAAAAGCTTTTCGCCGCCGTTAAGCCCCGCGTATGCCGCGGAATTAAACTCGGAAGTCAAAAAGAACAGCGCGCCGAACGTCATCAGCGATGCGGTCATAATAAGCACGACCTTTGTGTGAAAGCGGTATCTTTTCCAGTGGAACTTGCTCTTAAGAATATCGTTTATAACAGGGAAGCCAAACGCGCCGAGTATGGCAATTACGCAAATGATAAGCAGTATTCCGTAGCTGTGATTGTAGTCGATTAGCGAAGCGTACGGATTTTCGGGCGTGCCCATTACGTCAAAACCGGCGTTGCAAAATGCCGATACCGAATTGAACAGCGCCTGCCACACTCCGATAGCGCCGTTTGGTATGCAAAAGAAGGGAGTGAGTAGCGCCGCGCCCACAACTTCGATAACAAGCGTCATTATTATAATGTTACGCACAAGCCGCACAATGCCCTTTATCTCGTCCTGCCCGAGCGCTTCCTGTATGGCTACGCGGTCTTTAAGCGTTATCTTTTTTCTTATTATTATAAACACAAGCGTCGCTATTGTCATAAAGCCCAGTCCGCCGAACTGAATAAGCAACAACAGGATGGCTTGCCCGAATCCCGTAAACGACAGCGCGGTGGAAGTTACTACAAGTCCTGTGCCGCACACGCCGTTCATCGCCCAAAACGCCGCGTCGGGAAAGTTCAGCCATTTTCCGTTTGTATTGGAAATGGGCAGGGAAAGCAGAAATGCACCCGCAAGCATTACAGCCAAAAATCCCAAAAGCACGATTATCATCGGGCGGATGCGAAAATGCTTTTTGTTTTTAGTTTTGTCCATCGGTAGTCTCCGTGAGTATGCACGATGCGGTGGCCGCTATCGCGTTGCCTTCGCCGATTATCCCCAGCCTTTCGGTGGTGGTAGCGGAAATGTTTATTTGCTTTAAAGTTATGCCGAGTGCCGCGGCAAGGTTGCTCCGTATATTCGGTATTATGGGCGCCAGCTTGGGCTGTTGCGCAATGACCACTGCGGAAATATTGCCTATTTTGTATCCGCCGGCAACTACTTTATCCAGCACTTGCTTTAACAGCGTTATTGACGATATGTTAAGATACTTGTCGTCCGTATCGGGAAACAGCACGCCGATGTCGGGAAGATCTGCGGCGGAAAGAAGCGCGTCCATTATCGCATGTGTAAGTACGTCCGCATCCGAGTGCCCCAAAAGTCCTAGCGGGTAGTCCACGTTTACTCCGCCCAAAATAAGCTTGCGGTTTTCGCAAAGTCGGTGCAAATCGTATCCGACCCCAATACGGCCGCCGCGCGAAGCGACAAAATCGCTCGGCGTGGTCAGCTTGATGTTATCGTACGAGCCTTCTACGATAGTGGGGGAGTATCCCGCGCTTTCATATACTTCGGCGTCGTCGGTAAATGTGCCTTGAGCGCGGCTGTACGCGTCCACGATTTGGTCGTAGCGGAAAGCCTGCGGCGTTTGTGCGTTAAACAGCTTAGCGCGCGGCAGGCTGCGAGTCTTGCCGTTTTCTACGTACTTAACCGTATCCACGGACGGCACTGCGGCAATGCCGCTGCCGGTATTTACAGCGCTATCAATAGTGCGCTCTATCACTTCTTTGGATACGTACGGGCGCGCACCGTCGTGTATGAGCACAATGTCGCATGGATATGCTTTCAGCCCCGCAAGCACGCTTTTAAAGCGCGTATCGCCGCCCGTAACAACGGAAACGCCGTCATACGTCGAAATTATATCGTTTACTGCAGGCAAATCCTCGGCGGAAGTTACTACGGTAACGTGGTTCACTTTTGTCATTGCAAATGTGTCCAGCGACATTTCCAGCACGGTTTTGCGCCCTATCTGGTGCAGAATTTTATTGTACGGAAGTTGGCTTCGTTCGCCCTTGCCGGCGCAAACTATAACGGCGGCAATATTAGGTGACGGCGTGTCAGTGTTGTATTTCATACAGACTAACTGCGTCCTCCTTGGTTGCCTTTTCGTTGAGCGACTTAACCACAAGTTTTATCGGTTGACTGCCGAGCTTTACTTCCACGACGTCGCCGACTTTAAGCGTATAGGCAGGTTTGACCGAACGCCCGTTTACAAAGATTTTGCCGGCGTCGCATGCTTCGGCGGCAACGGTCCGCCGCTTGATTATACGTGATACCTTTAGAAACTTGTCGATACGCATACTTATATAGTATACCACTACTAACGCAAAATGGCAAGCATTTGACAAAAGGGGATAGAGTTTGCTTTATTAAGTGTACTATATACACAAAAAATATTTTTCAAAATTTTTTAAAAAACCGCAAAAAATTGCTTGACATAATTTTTTACGTGTGTTAATATGTATAAGCTGTCCCACAAAAGACGGCAAGAACATTAACAAGTGAATAGATTTAGCGAATTAGACTTTTTAAAAA